>DATFMX010000172.1:0-9182 GCA_035266685.1 Solirubrobacterales bacterium | reverse complement strand
GCCCGAGTACCTAGAGGCCCGAGATCCAGAGAACTTGCAGCCGGTGACCGAGCTCAGCGAAGGCCCGGCCCTGGTGGCGCTAGCCGCCCAAATCGGCGAAGCCCGCCTAATCGACAACACCGAACTTCCCAAAGAGGAGGGGTAATGCAGAGGCAGATGCTGAAGTCGAAGATCCATCGGGCTACGGTGACCGACTGCGATGTCGACTACATCGGCTCGATCACGGTCGACACCGAGCTGATGGCGCAGGCCGACCTGATCACCAACGAGCAGGTCCACGTCTGGGACATCGACAACGGCGCCCGCTTCGTCACCTACGTGATCGACGGCGAGCCCGGCTCGGGCACGATGCAGGTCAACGGCGCCGCCGCTCACCTGACCCGGCCCGGCCACAAGATCATCGTCGCCTCCTTCGGCGCCTACGACGAGCGCGACATGCAGGCCTACGCGCCGGTGGTCGTCCACGTCGACGACGACAACGCGACGGTGGCCGTCGACAGCCGGCCGGAGGTGCTGCTTTCGCCCGAGGTCGTGGCGTGAGCGCGGCTAAGCCGGTCACCCTGCCGCGCCTGGCCGAGATGAAGGCGGCGGGCGAGCCGATCGTGATGGTCACCGCCTACGACTACCCGTCGGCCCAGGTCGCCGAGGAGGCCGGCGTCGACCTGGTGCTGGTCGGCGACACCGCGGCGATGGTCGTGCTCGGCTACCCCGGCACCGAGCCGGTCTCGATGGAGGAGATGATCACGCTCGGCAAAGCCGTGCGCCGCGGCACGAAGACCGCGCTGATGGTCGGCGACATGCCGATGGGCAGCTACGAGGCGAGCAACGAGCTCGCCGTGCAGAGCGCCCAGCGGCTGGTCAAGGAGACCGGCTGCCAGGTGGTCAAGCTGGAGGCGGGGGGGACCTCGGTCGAGCGCGCGCGGGCGATCGTCCGCGCCGGCATCCCGGTGATGGGCCATGTCGGCCTGACCCCGCAGACGGCGACCGCGCTGGGCGGCTACAAGACGCAGGGCAAGACCGCGCAGGGCGCGGTCCAGCTGCTCGAGGACGCGCTGGCGCTGCAGTCGGTCGGCTGCTTCTCGGTCGTCTTCGAGGCGGTGCCGGCGGCGATCGCAGAGTCGATCGCCGAGCGGCTCGAGATCCCGGCGATCGGGATCGGCGCCGGCCCGGCGACCGCCGGCCAGGTGCTCGTCTACCACGACCTGCTCGGGATCAGCACCGGGCGGGCGCCCAAATTCGTCAAGCGCTACGCCGAGATCCACGCCGCGATGGTCGAGGGCGTCGGCCGCTACGTCGAGGAGGTGCGCTCGCATCGCTTCCCCGCCGCCGAGCACATCTACTCGGTCGAGCCGGCCGAGCTGGCCGAATTCCAGCACTACCTGGAGCAGAAGGACGGCATCGGCTCGAAGCAGAGCTGGGACTGGGAGCCGCTGCCGTAGCGCTTAACATCGGCGCCGATGAGCCTCACGGCAGAGGAGCGACGCGCCGAGCTGGTCGAGCTGTACGAGGAGGTGCGGGGATGTACGAGGTGCCCCCTGCACGAGACGCGGACCAGGGCGGTCTTCGGCGCCGGCGATGCCGACGCCGGCGTGATGTTCGTCGGCGAGGCGCCGGGGGCCGAAGAGGACAGCCAGGGACTGCCGTTCGTCGGCCGCGCCGGGCGGCTGCTGAACGAGCTGCTCGAGGGGATCGGGCTGGCGCGCGAGGACGTCTTCATCGCCAACGTGCTGAAGAGCCGCCCGCCCGGCAACCGCGACCCCCAGCCGGCTGAGATCGAGGCCTGCAAGCCCTACCTGTTCGAGCAGGTGCGGCTGATCGAGCCGCGCGTCGTCTGCACCCTGGGCAACTTCGCGACCAAGCTGCTGAGCGGCAACCCGGCCGGGGTCACGCGCGTGCGGGGCACGCCGCAGGTACACGAGCTGGGTGGCCGCACGGTCTTCCTGCTGCCGCTGTTCCACCCGGCGGCGGGGCTGCGCACGCCGGCCGTCAAGGAGCAGCTTCGGG
Organism: Solirubrobacterales bacterium; assembly: GCA_035266685.1. Classification (GTDB taxonomy): domain Bacteria; phylum Actinomycetota; class Thermoleophilia; order Solirubrobacterales; family 70-9; genus VRUE01. The sequence goes on along the minus strand of DATFMX010000172.1, from coordinate 7,178 downwards.
CGGACTTCGAGCTGCTGCCGCGGCTGCTGGAGGGGCCGCCTCCGGGTGGGGCCGCCGAGCAGGAGGAGGAGATCGAGCAGGGGCCGGCCCCCGGCCCGCCGCAGCCACCCGCCGACCAGCTCGACTTCTTCGGTTGAGCGGCGCGGCGCAGACGGTCGAGAGCGGCGCCGCCGCCGAGACCGAAGCGGTCGGCGCGCGGATCGCCGCCGGGCTCGGAGCCGGCGACGTCGTCGTCGTCAGCGGCGAGCTCGGCGCCGGCAAGACGACGCTGATCCGCGGCGCCTGCCGGGCGCTCGGGGTCGAGGGCCCGGTCACCTCGCCGACCTTCACGATCGGCCAGCGCTACGGCGGACGCCTGCCGGTCTCCCACCTCGACCTCTACCGGCTCGGCGGGCTCGAGGACGAGGACCCGGCGCTGCTCGACGACTACCTCGACCCGGCCTCGGTCGGCTTCGTCGAGTGGCCGGCCCTCGCCGCGCCGCAGCTCGCCGGCCACCGCGTGACCGCGGTCGAGATCGAGCATCTGGACGCCGAACGGCGGCGAATTGCCTGGCGCGCCGCATCGGCCCACGGATAGGCGTGTTTCGGAGAGGGAAGCCAGGGAAGCCGCTGTGTAGCATCGGCTCGCGCACGCAACCGAAGGAGGGACTCGTCACATGAAGGGACTGAAGACGCTGACCGCGATCGCGCTTGGGATCGCGCTGTTGGCCAGCGCCGCCCCCGCCGCCGCGAAGGGCGCCGCGTTCAGGCACTACGTCGCCTGCGGTCTCTCCGAAAAGGCGAAGCCCTCGCACCTCTGCCAGAAGCCGCGCAAGAAGGGCGCCTTCTTCCGCAGCAACCGCGCCGACGTCTTCTACACGGTCTGCGTCAAGTTCCCGACCAAGAAAAACCTCTGCGCGCCCAAACAGGAAGCGAAAAAGGGCACGCTCTACGTCAACAAGGTCACCTCGAACATCCCCGGCAAGCACAAGGTGACCTGGTTCGTGCAGGGCAAGCGGGTCGGTGTCTTCTTCTTCTTCATCCCCGAGCGCAGCCATAAGCGACACGCCAAGTAGCCGCGAGCCGGCGGTCCTCGGCTTCGACACGGCCACCGGCGACACCGCCGTCGCCGCCGTGCGCGGCGGCGAGCCGCTGCACGAGGCGCTGCTCGGGCTCTCCGAGAAGGGCGGCCCGCAGCACACCACGGCGCTGCTCGGCGAGGTCGAGCGGGCCGCCGCCGCGGCGGGCGGCTGGGACGCCGTCGGCCGGATCGCCGTCGGCGTCGGCCCCGGCTCGTTCACCGGCCTGCGGGTCGGCATCGCGACCGCCAGGGCGCTGGGCCTGAGCCGCGGCCTGCCGCTGAGCGGCGTCGGCACGCTCGACGCGCTCGCGCGTGGGCTCGGCGAGGCGGCGGGCGGGCGGGCGCGGGTCGCCGTGCTCGACGCCCGCCGTGGCGAGGTCGCGGCGGCGCTCTACTCCGGCGGCGGCGAGCTCGTCTGGGGTCCGGAGCTGAGCTCGCCCGAGCAGCTCGGCGAGAAACTTGCCGCGCTGCCCGAGACCGCGCTGTGCGGCGGATCGGGCGCGGTACGATTTCGACAGCAGTTGACGAGTCGGGCGGTCGATATCCCGGACGACGCCGACCCCGTCCACCGCGTCGCCGCGCGCCACATCTGCGCTCTGGCGGCCGGGCGGGAGGAGGACGAGTCCGGATCGCTCGCCCCGATCTACCTGAGGCCCCCCGATGCGGAACGGTGGCGTGAGCGAGACCCTCTCCAAGCAGCCGAGTGAGCTGAGCGGCGATCGGCCGGTGCGGCGGCTCGCCTACAGCGACCTGCCGGCGGTGATCTCGATCGAGCGCCGCTCCTTCCCGGCGCCCTGGTCGCTGGCGATGTTCGTACTCGAGCTCTCCAAGCCCACCGGCATCTGCCTCGCGGCGACCGACGGCGACGAGCTTCACGGCTACCTCGTCTGTTCGCGCTACGACCGCGTCTGGCACGTGATGAACGTCGCCGTCGCGCCGGAGCGCCGCCGCCGCGGCCTCGCCAGCACGATGATCTCGCGACTGATCGCCGAGGCCGGGCGGGAGCTGCCGTTCACGCTCGAGGTGCGGGTCTCCAACCGCGACGCGATCACGATGTACGAGAAGCTCGGCTTCCGCTCGGCCGGGGTGCGGCCACGCTACTACCAGGACAACGGCGAGGACGCCCTGATCATGTGGCTCGACTGAGCGGGGCGGCGGCGTGATCCTCGCGATCGAGACCTCCTGCGACGACACCTGCGCGGCAGTCGTCGACGGCGCCGAGATCCTCTCCAACGTGATCTCCTCGCAGGACGAGGCGCACGCGAAGTTCGGCGGGATCGTGCCCGAGGTGGCCTCGCGCCACCACCTCGACCTGGCGGTTCCCGTGGTGGAATCGGCCCTGGAGGAGGCGGGGGTTTCCCTCGACGAGATCGATTCCGTGGCGGTCACGGCCGGGCCGGGCCTGATCGGCGCTCTCCTGGTCGGGTTGTCCACCGCCAAGGCGCTCGCCGCGCCCCGCCGCCTGCCGCTGATCCCGGTCGACCACCTGCAGGGCCATGTCGCCGCCAACTTCCTCGCCCCCGAGCCGCTTGAGCCGCCCTTCCTCTGCCTGGTTGCGAGCGGCGGCCACACGCTGCTCGCGGGGGTGCGCGACCACGCCGGCCACGAGGTGCTCGGGCAGACGCTCGACGACGCCGCCGGCGAGGCCTTCGACAAGGTCGCCCGTCTGCTCGGGCTCGGCTTCCCGGGCGGGCCCGCTCTGCAGCGGCTGGCCGAGGACGGCGACCCGGAGGCGTTCGAGCTGCCGGTCGCGATGGCCCGCGACCCCGGTCTCGACTTCAGCTTCAGCGGCCTGAAGACGGCGCTCGTCTACCTCTGCCGCGACCTCGGCCCCGAGCAGGTGGCGGAGCGGCGCGCCGACCTCGCCGCGAGCTTCCAGGCGGCGGCGGTCGGCCAGCTGACGGCGAAACTGGCGCGGGCGCTGAAGCGCGGCGACTGGCAGGCGGTCGCGCTCGGCGGCGGCGTCGCCGCCAACGGGCCGCTGCGCGAGGCGGTCGCGGCGCTCTGCGAGGAGCGCGGCCTGCGGCTGAAGCTGGTGCCGCTGCGGCTCTGCACCGACAACGCGGCGATGATCGCCTCCGCGGCACGCTTCGCCCCGTCTCTGGCCTACCCCGAGTACCTCTCCTACGACGCCTTCGCCAGCAGTCGTCCACCGATTCCGGCATGACGGCGCAACTCGTCATCTACTCGCGACCGGGCTGTCACCTCTGCGAGCAGGCGCTGGAGGAGCTCGCCGCCCTGCACGGGGAGGGCTACCGCTTCGAGCTGCACGAGGTCGACATCGAGAGCGACGAAGGGCTGCTGCGGCGGATGCTCGAGCGCATCCCCGTGCTCGAGCTGAACGGCGAGGTCGTCTCCGAGCTGGTTCTCGACCAAACCTCCGTTCGGGCGCGGCTCGATACTGTGGGGGCCGATGATCGACCCGGCGGTGGAGGATCTTGAGGTGGGGGCTGGCCTGATCGGCGACGGCGAGCGCCTCTCGCTCGGCGTCGCGGCACGGCTCTCCCGCTACCTGCAGGTGCTCACCCAGGCGCGCAAGATGGGCCGCGAGACGATCTCCTCGCAGGAACTCTCCGAATACACGCACATCAACCCGACGCAGATCCGCCGCGATCTCTCGGGCTTCGGCAAGTTCGGCAAGCGCGGCGTCGGCTACAACGTCGAGTCGCTGGTCGCGGAGATCCGCAAGATCCTGCGCACCTCGGGGCAGCACAACATCGCCCTGTTCGGCGCCGGCAACCTCGGCCAGGCGATCGCCAGCTCCGACATCTTCGCCGACCACGGCTTCGAGGTCGTCGCGATGTTCGACATCAACCCCGAGGTGGTCGGCACACAGGTCGGCAAGCTCGAGGTGCTCGACTTCGGCGAGCTGGAGGCGGTCGTCGCCGAGCAGGAGATCGTCGTCGGCGTGCTCGCGGTGCCCGCCGCAGCCGCCCAGGCCGTCGCCGACAAGCTGGTCGAGGCCGGCGTGCGGATCATCTTCAACTACTCCGAGCAGCTGCTGCAGGTGCCGCCGGAAGTGACGGTACACACCTCCAGCCCCGCCGTCGACCTCCTCTACGCGCTCTACTTCTATCTGACCTAGGCGCCCGCGAAGGACCCCCTTTGTCCATCGACCTCGACCTGGCTCGGGAGAGATTCGAGTCCTCGACCGACTTCACGATCGGGCTCGAGGAGGAGTTCGCGATCCTCGACCCGGCGACGCTGGAGCTGGAGCACCGCTTCGAGGAGGTCTACGCCGCCTGCCAGGAGGACGACGTCCTGGCCGCCTCGGCGGCGGGCGAGCTGATCGCCTCGGAGATCGAGATCCGCTCCGGGCGCGCCGAGACCTTCGCCACGGCGGAAAAGGCGCAGCGCGAGCGCCGCCTGCGGCTGTTCGAGCTGGTCGACGGGATGGGGCTGGCGCTGGCGGCGATGGGCACCCACCCCTGGGCGAGCTACCTCGACCAGCGGATCATCGACACCCCCCACTACAACCGGCTGCGCGCCGAACTGGGCTGGGTCGCGCAGCGCAACAACACCTGGAGCCTGCACGTACACATGGGGGTGCGCGGCGCCGACCGGGCGATCGCGGTCTGCGACCGGCTGCGCGAGCTGCTGCCGCTGCTGCTCGCCGCCTCGGCCAACTCGCCCTTCCTCGACCGCCGCGACAGCGGCCTGCACACGGTGCGCACGGAGATCTTCACCCGCACCTTCCCGCGCTGCGGCGTGCCCAGCCCGTTCGTCGACTGGCGCAGCTACGCGGAGTTCGTCGCCATGTTGCAGCGCACCGGCACCGTGGTCGAGTCGACGCAGCTCTGGTGGAGCGTCCGCCCGCACCACGAATTCGGCACGGTCGAGGTGCGGATCTGCGACGCGCAGACGCGCGGCGAGGAGTCCTTCGGCCTGGCGGCCCTGATCGCCGCCTGCATCGCCCAGGCGGCGCTCGACTACGACGACGGCGGTTACGAGGCCGGGGGGGCGCCGCTGCGCGACCGCGAGATCGAGGAGAACCTCTGGCGGGCGATCCGCCACGGGATGAGCGGCCGGATGATCGACTTCCGCCGCGGCGAGGAGGTCGAGGCGCGGGCGGCGCTCGACGCGGTCCTGGACTGGACGGCGCCGGCGCGTGGGGCGCTGGGCATCGAGCCGCGCCTGCCCGAGCGCAACGGCGCCGAGCGGGCGCGCGAGTCGCTCGACGCGGGGCTTGCCATGGAGGACATCTACCGCGACGCGGTGAAGGAGACCCACCGCACCTACACGGCCGCCAAACAGGCCGCGTAGGGCGGAAAACGCACCATCCGCAGGCCCTTATAGACTCCCGCGCCGCTTAAAACGACGGAGGAATCGAACTTGACCAGCTTCTTGACCGAATACGGAGTCGTCGTCGCGCTTGTCTGCGCCGGCGCGGCAGTTGTCTACGGACTTGTCATCACCCAGCGCCTGCTCAAGCGCTCGCCCGGCAACGACCGGATGCAGGAGATATCGGGCGCCGTGCAGGAAGGCGCCAGCGCCTACCTGCGGCGCCAGTACATGATCATCGCCGCGGTCGCGGTGCCGGTCGCGATCCTGCTCTGGGTCCTGCAGGACTACAAGACGGCGCTCGGCTTCGTGCTCGGCGGCGCCCTCTCCGGCGCGGCCGGCTTCATCGGGATGAACCTCTCGGTGCGGGCCAACTCCCGCGTCGCCGAGGCAGCCCGCGGCGGCGTGCCGCCGGCGCTCGACGTCGCCTTCAAAGGCGGCTCGGTCACCGGCCTGCTCGTCGTCGGCCTGGCGCTGTTCGGCGTCGCCGGCTACTTCGGCCTGCTCGTGCTCACCGGCTCCAGCGACAAGGAGGCGGTTGACGCGCTCGTCGGGCTCGGCTTCGGCGGCTCGCTGATCTCCGTCTTCGCCCGACTCGGCGGCGGCATCTTCACCAAGGCCGCCGACGTCGGCGCCGACCTGGTCGGCAAGGTCGAGGCGGGGATTCCCGAGGACGACCCCCGCAACCCGGCGGTGATCGCCGACAACGTCGGCGACAACGTCGGCGACTGCGCCGGCATGGCCGCCGACCTGTTCGAGACCTACGCGGTCACCTCGGTCGCCGTGATGCTGCTCGGCGTGCTCAGCTTCACCGGCGCCGCCGGCGAATTCTCGCGTGAGGTCGCGATCTTCCCGCTGGTGATCGGCGCCGTCGCGATCATCGCCTCGATCGTCGGCGCGCTCTCCGTGCGGACCAAATCCGACAAAGTCGAGGGCGCCCTCTACACCGGCATGATCGTCTCCGGCGTGCTCTCGATCGCCGCCTTCTACCCGATCACCAAGTGGCTGATGGACGACCCGGTTCGGCTCGGCCTCAGCACCGCAGCGAAGACGATCACGACCACCGACCTGTGGCTCTGCGCGGTGATCGGCGTCGCCGTCACGGCGCTGCTCTTCGTGATCACCGACTACTACACCTCGACCCGCTTCCGCCCGGTGAAGACGATCGCCGACGCCTCGGAGACGGGCCACGCGACGAACATCATCCAGGGCCTCGCCCAGGGCTTCCAGTCGACCGCCGCCCCGGCGCTGGTGATCGCGCTGGCGATCCTCGCGGCGAACGAGCTCGCCGGCATCTACGGCATCGGCATCGCCGTGATGGCGCAGCTCTCGCTCTGCGGCCTGATCGTCGCCCTCGATGCCTTCGGGCCGATCACCGACAACGCCGGCGGCATCGCCGAGATGGCGGAGCTGCCGGAGGATGTGCGCAACGTCACCGATCCGCTCGACGCGGTCGGCAACACGACCAAGGCGGTGACCAAGGGCTACGCGATCGGCTCCGCCGCTCTCGCGGCCCTGGTCCTGTTCGCGGCCTTCAAGAGCGAACTCGCCGGCGAGGCGCCGGCCGGCTTCGACCTCAACGGCCTGTTCAACCTCTCATCGCCCGATGTGTTGATCGGGCTGCTGGTCGGCGGGATCATGGTCTACCTGTTCGCGGCCTTCGCGATCGAGGCGGTCGGCCGCGCCGGCGGCCAGGTGGTCGAAGAGGTGCGCAAAGAGTTTCGCGAGAACCCGGGGATCATGGAAGGGACGCAGAAACCCGAGTACGGGAGGACGGTGGCGATCGTCACCGCCGCGGCCCAGAAAGAGATGATCCTGCCGGCGCTGATCCCGATCC
>DATFMX010000171.1:0-3424 GCA_035266685.1 Solirubrobacterales bacterium | reverse complement strand
CGACGACCTCGACGCCGAGTTTCCGGCCGCCGCGGCGCGTGAGCTGGGGCTCGAGGCGGTGCCGCTGCTCTGCTGCCGCGAGATCCCCGTGCCGGGCTCGATGCCGCGGGTGATCCGGGCGATGGTCCACTACTACGCGCCGGTCGGGCACGAGACAACGCATGTTTACCTGGGGGCAACCCAGGAGTTGCGCACCGACCTCCACGCCGCCCAGTAACGGCGCCGGACGCGGCGCGGGGCTGTGTCCTCGGTCGCTCGCGTGCAGAGCACGCCACGCCCCCTGTGTCCTTGCCCCGCTTGGTCCGGCACCGTTACCTGGTATCGGGCAAACTCTCTTTCGTGACGGTGACGTTTGCAGAGAAGTTGTCTCGCATGCCGGGCTACCAGGCCGGTGTGCCGACCGGGCAGGCGCCCGAGGCGATTGCCGCTGGGGAGATCGCGCAGCTGGCCTCCAACGAGTCGCCGTTCGGGCCGCACCAGAAGGTGGTCGAGGCGATCCAGGCCGCCGCCGCGGCGATGAACCGCTACCCGGACCCCGACGCGACCCTGCTGCGGCGTCGGATCGCCGAGCGCTACGAGACCGAGCCCGCCCGGGTCGCCGTCGGCAACGGTTCCTGCGAGATCCTGCTCGCCGCCGCCGAGGCGCTCTGCGAGCCCGGCGCCGAGATCGTCTACGCCTGGCCCTCCTTCTCGATCTACCCGCACCTCGGGGCGCTGACCGGCGCGCGCGAGATCCGCGTGCCGCTGGCCGAGGGCGAGCTGCACGACCTCGACGCGATCGCCGCCGAGGTGACCGCCGCGACCCAGATCGTGATCGTCTGCAACCCCAACAACCCCACCGGCACCCACATCCCGGCCGCCGAGGTCGCTGCCTTCTGCGAGCGCATCCCCAGCCACGTGACGATCGCCCTCGACGAGGCCTACATCGAGTTCCAGGCGGTCGACGACCCCGACGCCACCGTCGACCTGCTCGCCGAGTTCCCCAACCTCGTCCTGCTGCGCACCTTCAGCAAGGTCTACGGGCTCGCCGGCCTGCGGGTCGGCTTCGCCCTCGGCTCGGCCAAGTTCCGCGCCGCGATCGACGCGGTGCGCCAGCCGTTCAGCGTCAACGCGCTCGCCCAGGCGGCGGCGGCGGAGGCGGTCCTGCACCAGGACGACGTCGAGCGCCGGGTCGAGCGCACGCTGGTCGAGCGGGTGCGCGTCGAGGCGGGCCTGCGCGAGCTCGGCCTCGCGACCGCCGAGACGCAGACCAACTTCTCTTGGATCGACCTCGGCGAGGCCGACGAGAAGGCGGTCGTCGCCGGCCTGGCCGAGCACTCGATCGCCGTCCGCCCCGGCACTCCTCTGGGCGACTCCGGCCACATCCGCGTCAGCTACGGCACCCCCGAGCAGAACGACCGCTTTCTCGCCCGGATCGGCGAGCTGGTCGGTTGATTCGCCTCGGTAGAACGTTCGTCTAAGTGCTTTGCCCCGCCTGGTCAGCGGGCTCGCACTGACGAGAGGATCGGCCGTCGCGTCGATCCTCAGGTCATGTTCACCCTGCGCCCGCTTCGCTGGGCTCGCCGCAACCTGCTGTTGATCGTCACCGCGGCAGTGGTCATGTGCAGCCTGCTGGGCACCGGGGCGCTGGTCTTCTCTGCCGCCGACGACGAGGACGCCCTGCGCGAAGCGGAAACCGCCGCGGCCGAACTGGGCCCGACGGTCTTCGGGCTCAGCGCCCAGGTCCACGACGTCGTCAGTCGCGGATCGCTGGGCGCGACCGACCTGGCCACCAACGGGGGAATCGACAGGCGCGCCGGCGCGGCGGCGGAACGGCTGCAGGAACTCTGGCCCCAGCCGGCGGCGATCGCGGTCGAGATGCAGACCGCACGCGTCGCGGCGATGAGCTACCGCAGCCTCGAACTGATCGGCGAAGGCCGCGTACCCGCTGCGCGGCGGCTCGCGTCCCGGCGGCTGAATCCGGCGACCGCCAGCCTCAATAGGAGCATCGACCTCACCCGGGCCGAGCTTCATCACGAAGTCGCGACGACGCGGCGCAGCGCTCAGCTCGGCTCGCTCGCGATCACCGGCGGAGTCGGCATCCTGCTCGTCGCTGTGATGATCGGCGTCTCGATCGCGCGCCGCCGGCACGCCGGCGCCGAAGCCGAAGAGCGAGCCCTGCGCCACAGCGAGCGCCGCCTCAACGCGCTCGTCCGCCACGGCTCCGACATGATCACGGTCCTCTCGCCCGAGATGACGATTCTCTACGAGGCGGGGGCGGTGCGGGCGATGCTCGGCTACGAGCCGGAGGAGCTCGAGGGCACGAAGCTGGCCGGGTGGCTGCACCCCGACGACGCCCCCGTTCTGTCCTCGCTCGCCGCCGGCGCCGACGGCGGCGGCCCGGCCCGCGAGCTGCGCCTGCGCCACCGCGACGGCAGCCTGCGGACCTGCGAGGCGCGGGCGACGAGCCTGCTCGGCGACGACCTCTGGAACGGCATCGTCGTCAATATCTGGGACATCAGCGAGCGCAAGGCGCTGGAGGAGCGCCTGCGCCACCAGGCCTTCCACGACGGCCTCACCGGCCTCGCAAACCGGGCCCTGTTCGGCGACCGGCTCGAGCACGCGCTCGTGCGCGGCGCCCGTGCGCAGCGCCCGGTCAGCGTCTTCCTGGTCGACCTCGACGACTTCAAGTCGGTGAACGACAGCCTCGGCCACGCCGCCGGCGACCGCCTGCTGGGGGAGATCGCACGGCGGATCGGCGAGACGATGCGGGCCGCCGACACGATCGCCCGGCTCGGCGGCGACGAGTTCGCGGTGATCGTCGACGACAGCGGATCCGAAGAGGACGACCGGGGAGCGGCCGAGCGGATCCTCGCCGCCGTCGCCCAGCCGGTCGAGCTCGAGGGTCGCGTGCTGCCGATCACCGCGAGCGTCGGTGTCGCCCGCAGTGTCCCCGGGCAGACGAGCGCCGAGCAGCTCGTCCGCGACGCCGACCTGGCGATGTACGCGGCCAAGGGCGACGGCAAGGGAAGGTGGACCGCGTTCCGGTCCGAGATGCACGTCGCGACCGAGGAGCGCCTGCAGCTCAAGTCCGACCTGGCGCTGGCGGTCCGCGCGGGCGACCAGTTCGAGCTCTTCTATCAGCCGCTCGTGGCGCTCGACGCCGGTTCGGTCGTCGGGCTCGAGGCGCTGCTGCGCTGGAACCATCCCTCGCGCGGTCGCCTGGAGCCGGAGGAGTTCTTGCCGCTGGCCGAGGAGACCGGGGCGATCGTGCCGATCGGCCGCTGGGTGCTCGAAGAGTCCTGTCGCCAGGGACGCGCCTGGGTCGACGGCTCGGGCAAGGGCCTGATGATCAGCGTCAACGTCTCGGCGCGGCAGCTCAGCTCGCCGGGGCTGACGCAGGATGTGCGCGCGGCGCTTGCGCGCTCCGGGCTGCCACCCGAGC
>DATFMX010000170.1:0-5953 GCA_035266685.1 Solirubrobacterales bacterium | reverse complement strand
GGGTCGACTTGCCGGAGCCGGACGGCCCCATGATCGCCGTGAAGCGGCCACGCTCGAAGCCGGTCGAGACGCCGACCAGCGCGTCGACCGCGGCCTCGCCCTCGCCGTAGCGGCGCGAGACGTCGGTGGCGGTCACGACATTCCCGTTGGTGCTCACGCGCGCAAAGTATCGACTTGGTTGGTCAAAAAGGGACATCCCGGTAGGGGTTCCACTTAACTTTTTCGGTGGATCGGGGTTGGGCTGTCGCCGCAAGCGCTCGACGAAAAGTACAAGACGTTCCACCCCTACCGGGATGTCCCTCAATACGCTGACACGCGATGGCACTCGCGAACCGATTCGATGGCTTCCTGATCGATCTGGACGGAGTCGTGTGGATCGGCCGGGAACTGGTACCCGGAGCGGTCGACGCGTTGGCGGAGCTGCTCTCAGGTGGGAGGGAGATCGTCTTCGTCACCAATAACTCGGTGAAGCAGCCCGCCGAGTACGCGGCTCGTCTTCGCGAGGCCGGGATCGAGGTTTCCGACGATCGGGTGCTGACCGGGGGCGCGGCGACCGCGCGGCTGGCCGCCGAAGGAGTCGGCCCCGGCGGAACCGCATTCGTGATCGGTGCGCCCGGCTTCAAGCAGACCGTCGCCGCGGCCGGGCTGGAGCTACTCGACGGCGAGGCGGCGCAGTCGGCGGATGCCGTCGTCGTCTCCGCCCACCGCGAGTTCGACTACGCCGAGCTGCTGACCGCGACCCGGGCGCTGCAGGGCGGCGCGGTGCTGTTAGGAACCAGCCGCGACCCGACCCTGCCGATGCCGGGCGGCGCCTGGCCGGGAACCGGGGCGACCCTGGCCGCGGTCGAGACCGCCTCCGGCAAGCGCGCCGAGACCGGCGGCAAGCCCGAGCCACATCTCTTCGAGCAGGCGCGGGCGCTGATTCCGAAGGCGGACCGCGTGGCAATGGTCGGCGACCGCATCGCCTCGGACATCGAGGGCGGGCGGCGGGCCGGCCTGGCGACTGTGCTGGTCCTCACCGGCGCCGACACGCGGGCCGACGCGGAAGCGTCGAAGTCGCCTCCCGACCACGTGATCGACGACCTCCCCGCCTTGCTGCGGTGAGCGAGAGCACGCCGCCGGTGGCGCGGCCCGGGGTCGCCTTCGCCGGGCTCTTCGCCGTCACCTTCTGCGGGCTGGTCGCCGTCGGCGCCGTGCTGCCGGTGCTGCCGCGCTACGTACACGGGCCGCTCGGCGCCGGCAACGTCGCGGTCGGCGTGGTGGTCGGCTGCTACGCGGTCACCGGCCTGCTGCTTCGCCCGCTCGCCGGTCGGCTCGCCGACCACCGGGGCCGCAAGCCGACCGTGCTCGGCGGCTCGATCCTCGTCGCGATCGCCGGCTTCCTCTACCTACTGCCGCTAGGCGTGCCAGGGCTGATCGGCGCGCGGCTGGTCCTCGGCGCCGGCGAGGGAACGGTCTTCACCGCCGGCTCGGCCTGGATCGTCGACATCGCCCCGGCGGAGCGGCGCGGGCGGGTGATCGGCCTCTACGGCCTCGCCGTCTGGAGCGGCCTCAGCATCGGGCCGCTGGTCGGCGAGTTGCTCCTGCACGCCTCCGGCTACACCGCGGTCTGGATCTTCGCCGGCGCCGCGCCGCTGGTCGGGGCGCTGATCGCCTCGCGGCTGCCCGATCCCTTCCACGCCAGGCCGGGCGAGGACGAGCACCACCCGCTGATCGCCCGCGAGGCGGTGCGGCCCGGCGCCGCGATGGCGCTCGGCTCGCTCGGCTACGCGACCGTCGCCTCGTTCGTCGTCCTGCATCTGGAAGCGCGCGGGGTCGGCCACGGGGCGCTGGTCTTCGGCGTCTTCGCGACGATGATCGTGCTCACCCGGCTGGTCGGCGGCGACCTGCCCGACCGCGCCGGGCCGGTGCGCGTGGCGATCGTCGCCGCGCTGGTCGAGGCGGCCGGCCTGCTGACGGTCGGCCTCGCCCACAGTCTCGGCGTCGCCGTTGCCGGCGCGATGGCGATGGGCGTCGCCTTCGCCCTGCTCTATCCCTCGCTCTCGCTGATCGTCGTCAGTCGCGTGCCGGAGACGCGCCGCGGCGCCGCGCTCGGCACCTTCACCGCCTGCTTCGACGCCGGCGTCGGCATCGGCGCCCCGCTGGCCGGGATCGCCGCGGCGCTGACCGACTACGAGGGCGCCTTCCTCTTCGCCGCCGCAATCGCGCTGGGCTCCGCCGCGATGACCCGCTTCTTCATCTCCGCCAAAGGCAGCGCGGTCGAGGTTTGAACCGCATAGCGACGTAAACCTCTACCGCGCTCCGGGAGGGAGGGGGAGGGAGCCGCGCCTACGGGCGTTCGGCGATCAGCAGCGCCTGGGCGGCGCGGCCGATGCGGCCACGCTCGTCGGAGAGCACCGACTCGGCGGTGCCGACTCCGTTGCGCTGCGGCAGGGTGACCGCGTCGACGCAAACCCACTCGCCCTCGGGCATGCGCTCGAGGTGGACGGTCAGGTCGACGTTGATGAAGACGTAGCGGCGCCAATCGAGCACGGCGCTGATCCCGTTGCCGACGTCGGCGGCGACGAGCGTGCGCTGCAGCGGCGTCGGCGCCTCGCCGGCGACGAGCTCGCAGCCCATCCGCATCCACACCGTCGCCGGGCCGGAGTCGAGGAAGCCGCCGCCGACCGACCGCCACTCCATCGCCGTGTGGTACCCGACCGACTGCCCCGTCTCGAAGAACCCGGGCACATCCCCCTGGTCGGGTCCCGGAGGCGGCGGCGGAGTCGTGACGACGTCATCGGGAATCTCCAGCTCGCTGGTCCGAATCCGCCAAGCCCGAGCCTTGACCAGCTCCACCCCGTCCTCCCCGGCCAGCGAAGCCTCAAGCATCTGCACGCTCCGCCCCGGCCGCACCAGCTCCGCCTCAACCTTCACCGGCCCAATCGGCACAGGCCGCAAAATCTCAAACGTCACCCGAGCAACCTGAAACCCCTCACCCCCAGGAACCCGCTCGAGCTCGCGCCCAAGCAACCCAGAAGGCGGCCCCGCGTGCTGCGCCCCGGGATCCCAGGGCCCCCGCGTCAACTCAGTGGCGACAAACCCGTCGCCAGCTTTCTCGTAGAACGCCTCAGGCATGGCGCCGCATCCTAGGCCGCGCACCGAAAGCGGCGTCGGCGGCTGCCCCGGCACTGGCGCGGCAGGTTCCGGCGCCGCGTCACAGACTCGTTAGACATGAGGCGTAAGCTCGATGTAGAGCGAAAGGAGCGAGATGGAGAAAGTCCAGAAGACCGACGAGCAGTGGCGCGAGCACCTGACCCCCGAGCAGTATGAGGTGACGCGCAACGCCGGCACCGAGCGCGCCTTCACCGGCCCGTACGTCGACGAGAAGTCGACGGGCATGTACCGCTGCGTCTGCTGCGGCAGCGAGCTCTTCTCGTCGGACACCAAGTTCGACTCCGGCACCGGCTGGCCCAGCTTCACCGAGCCGGTCAATCTGGAGCATGTCGAGCTGCGGCCCGACAACAGCCTGCTGATGCGCCGCACCGAGGTCGTCTGCAAGCACTGCGACGCCCACCTCGGCCATGTCTTCGAGGACGGCCCGCCGGAGCAGGGAGGCCAGCGCTACTGCATCAACGGCTGCGCGCTGACGCTGGAGCGCGACGAGTAGGCCACGGCGCCGGGCGACGCCTCACTGCTGCTTGCCGCCGACCGCACCGAGGTAGCTGAACTTCACGGCCAGCGCCACGGCCTCGGTGCGGGTGTCCACTTCGAGCTTTTTGATCGCGTTGCGCACGTGGGTATGCACGGTCGCCGGGCTGAGGTCGAGCCGTTCGGCGATCTCTTTCACCCGCAGCCCCTCGGCGAGCAGCTCGAGAATCTGCCGCTCGCGCGGCGAGAGGTGGAGCAGCTTCTCGACCTCCGAAGGCTTGCCGCCGGCGAAGTCGCCGCCGAGGAAGGTGCCGCCGCCGGTGACCGCTTTGACCGCGCGGGCGATGTCCTCGGCCGGCGCCGACTTGAGCACGTAGCCGGAGGCGCCGGCGCGCAGGGCAAGCGCCAGCAGGTCGGGCTGAGCGTGCGCGGTGAAGACGATGACCTTGGTCCGCGGCCGTGCCTTGAGCACCTCCTTGGTCGCCTCGATGCCGTCGCGTTTCGGCAGCTCGACGTCGATGATCAGGACGTCGGGTTCGAGCTCCTTGACGACATCGACGACATCGCGGCCGTTCGCCGCCTCGCCGACGATCTGCAGCACGCCGCTGTTCGCCATGCGCGATTTGATCGCGTCGCGGACGATCTCGTGGTCGTCGCAGAGGACGACCCGCTTGGCGTCACGGACAGCCGTGCTCACCGTGCATCGATCCTTTCAGGCGCGCCATAGGCATACAGAATATTAGGTAGGGTAAACCCTCCTCGCTGATCCTGCCGGTTCTCGATCAGGGCGATCATCGTTCGTCCCACGGCCACAGCGGTCCCATTCAGCGTGTGGACCGCCTCGGGTGCTTCGTTATCGGCAGGCCGATACCTACAATTGAGGCGTCGCGCTTGGTAGTCGGTCGTGTTCGAGCACGAGGTCAGCTCGCGGTAGCGCTCCTGGCTCGGGATCCAGGCCTCGCAGTCGTACTTCTTCGCCGCCGGGGCGCCGAGGTCGCCGGCGGCGACGCTGACCACCCGGTACGGAATCTCGAGCTCGCCGAGGATGCGCTCCTCGATCGCCAGCAGCCGCTCGTGCTCGGCCGCCGACTCCCCCGGCGCGACGAACGAGAACATCTCGACCTTGTCGAACTGGTGGACGCGGAAGATGCCGCGGGTGTCGCGGCCGGCGGCGCCCGCCTCGCGGCGGAAGCAGGAGGAGAAGCCGGCGTAGCGCAGCGGCAGCGCGTCGGGCTCGAGGATCTGGTCGGCGTGCAGGCCGGCGAGCGCGACCTCGGAGGTGCCGACGAGGAACAGGTCGTCCTTGGGGATCTCGTAGATCTGGTCGCGGTCGCCCGGCAGGAAGCCGGTGCCGTAGAGGGCCTCTTCGCGGACGAGCACCGGCGGCGCCACCGGCTCGTGCCCCTCGCCGCGGACGAGGTCGAGCGCGTAGTGGACGAGGGCGAGCTCGAGCAGCACCAGGTCGCCCTTGAGGTAGGCGAAGCGCGAGCCGGAGAGCCGCGCCGCCGACTCCATGTCGATCAGCCCGAGCTCGGTGCCGATCTCGAGGTGGTCGCGCGGCTCGAACTCGAACTGCGGACGCTCCCCCACCTCGCGCAGGACGACCGCGTCCTCCTCGGTCATCCCGTCGGGCGCCTCGGGGTCGGGCAGGTTCGGCAGCGCCGCGGCGACGCGCTCGAGCTCGGCCTCGACCTTCTCCAACTCCCCCTTGCCGCTCTCGATCGTCTCCTTCAGCCCCTGCACGGTCGCCATCAGCTCATCGGCGTCCTCGCCGCGCTGCTTGGCTTCGCCGATCTGCTTGGAGAGGGACTTGCGCTCGGCCTGGGCGCCCTCGATCTGCGGCAGCAGCTCACGCCGGCGGGCGTCGAGCGCCAGCAGCGCGTCGACCTGCTCGGCGGCGCCACGGCGGGCGAGCGCCCGCTTGACCCGCTCGGGATCGGAGCGGATCAGCTTCAGGTCGAGCATCGGGCGCTCCGGTTAGGGCGCGGGCTGGCCGGGCCGCGGCGATTCTTCGGCTTCTTCGCCTGCGTACTTGGCGACGAAGCGCGCGACCTCCTCGGCTTCTTCGCCGACGACGATGTTCTGCGGCATGATCGCCCCGGAGAAACCACCGTTCTGGATCGCGAATAGAGCATCTTCGTAGGTCTCGGTTCGCTGGTTGAGGCTCGGACCCTGCGTGCGCTGGCCGCGGTTGCCGCTGCCCTGGGTTCCGGCGGCGGCGAGCGTGTGGCAGCCGGAGCAGTGGGTGGCGAAGAGCTCGGCGCCTGCGTGGTCGGGGTTGCCTTCCGGCACGGAGACGCTCTGTTCGCCGAAGCCGCAGGCG
>DATFMX010000169.1:0-8362 GCA_035266685.1 Solirubrobacterales bacterium | reverse complement strand
CGACCGCGTTGCGCAGGGTGCGGACGACGTGCTGCTGGCCGACCACCTCGTCGAAGGAGCCGGGCCGGTGACGCCTGTATAGAGAGGTTGACTTGCCGGACGGGGGCACTGCGGCCAGTGTATCCACGCCTATACCTTGCCCCGGTGCTCCGCAGCCGGTTGACGCCTCTGGCCTGGGTCGCCGCCGTCGCGGCGCTGCTGCTCATCGTCTTCCCGCTCGGGTTCCCCAACTACGACACGATCTACGCGCTGGTCTGGGGGCGCGAACTGGCGCACGGGACGAGCCCCGACTACGGCGCCGCGCTGCCCCCCACCCCGCACCCGGTCGCCGACCTGCTCGGCCTGGTGACGACGCCGCTCGGCGGCGGCGCGATCGACGTGACGATGGTCATCGCCTACCTCTCGCTCGGCCTCGTCGGCTACCTCGTCTACCGCCTCGGCGCCCTCTGGTTCGACCGCCCGATCGGCGCCCTCGCCGCGGTCTTCGTCCTCACCCGCGCCCCCTACCTATCCAACGGCCTCCGCGCCTACGTGGATCTCCCCTACATAGCCCTGGTCCTGGGCGCCCTCCTAATAGAGACCAAGCGCCCCCGGGCAGGCTGGCCCGTCCTCGCCCTGCTCATTCCAGCCGGCCTACTCCGCCCCGAGGCCTGGCTCTTCTCCATCGCCTACCTCGCCTACCTGCTAATCGACCCCCACAAGCTCTTCACCAAGGATGGCGAGGGCAAGGGCAGCGCACCCGCTGATGAGGGGACGGGGATGTCCCTCGAGCGGGCGGATACTCAAAAACGCGGTCTAATTAGACCGCGTTTTGTCCGAGCGAGGGACATTCCCGTCCCCTCCCTCGCAACCCTCATGGCCCTCGCCCTCGCCGCACCGATCTTGTGGGCGTTGTTTGACTGGATCACGGCGGGCAGCCCCACCTACTCGTTCACCGGCACCCAGGAAACCGTGGAAACGCTGGCCCGCAAGACCGGCCCGGTCGACCTGGTGCTTTACGGCCCGCGCGCGCTCGGCGAAGTGATGCAGTGGCCGGGGATGGTCGGCACGCTCGGCGGCGTCGTCCTCGGCTTCCTCTTCCTGCGCCGCCGCTCCACCCTGGGCCTCGTCGCTGCGGTGCTGGCGCTCGGCGCCTTCGCCCTGCTCGCCTGCGCCGGCCTCGCGATCATCGCCCGCTACACGATGCTCGCCGGTGCGATCCTGGCGATCTTCGTCGCCCTCGGCCTGCTCGGCTGGCGGCTGCTCGAGCGCGGCCACCCGTGGCGCACCGCCTGGCAGGCCTTCGCCGCGCTCGTCGCCCTGATGTTCGTCGTCTGGGGGCCGAACCAGTACGACCTGCTCTCGCAGGTCGACACCGACCTGACCAACCAGGGCGAGATCGAGTCCGACCTCGGCGACCTGGCCGAATCGGGCGGCTTCGAACCGCTCTGCCTGCCGATTTCCGTGCCCAACCACCGCGCCGTGCCGCGCCTCGCCTTCGACCTCGAGGTCCGCCCCTCGCGAATCGTCAGCTCATCCGAGCAGCGCCAGCCGCGCCGCGGCTACTTCCTCAACCCGGCAAGCCCCTTCGTGATCCACAACTTCATCCTCGACCCGAAGGACCCGTCGCGCTTCACCGCCACCCGCGCCCCCCCGGGCTTCCGCCCCGTAGCCCGCAACGAATCCTGGCTGCTCTACCGTCACTGCTGATGGCGGCAATCGAACTGCGTGGCGTGGTCAAGAGGTTCGGGCCGATCACTGCCGTCGACGGCCTCGACCTCGACGTTCCGGAGGGCATCTGCCTCGGCCTGCTCGGGCCCAACGGGGCCGGCAAGTCGACGACGATGCGGCTGCTCACCGGGCAGGCGCTGCCCGACGCCGGCGAACTGCGGGCGCTCGGGCATGAGCTGCCCGACGACTCGAAGGCGGCGCGAGCCGAGATGGGCGTCGTGCCGCAGCTCGACAACCTCGACGTCGACGTCACGGTCGAAGACAACCTGGCGGTGTTCGCCCGCCTCTACCGCGTGCCCGACGTCGGCGCCGCGGTCGACCGGGCGCTCGACCTCGCCCGCCTGCGCGAGCGCCGCCGCGACGCGGTCGACGAGCTCTCCGGCGGGATGCGGCGCCGCCTGCTGCTGGCCCGCGGCCTCGTCCACGAACCGCGGCTGGTGCTGCTCGATGAGCCGACGGTCGGCCTCGACCCGCAGATCCGCACGCAGGTGTGGACGCTGATCGACGACCTGCGCTCGCGCGGCACGACGATCCTGATGTCCACCCACTACATCGAGGAGGCCGAGAGGCTCGCCGACGAAGTCGCCCTGATGGCGAAGGGCAGGGTGATCAGCCGCGGCCGGCCGGCGGAGCTGATCGTCGAGCACGCCGGCCGCGAGACGGCGGAAATCTACGCGCCGCCCGACCGCCTCGCCGAGGCGCGGGCGATCGCCGAGGCCGACGGCCTGCGCGTGCGCCCGGCCGGGCCGGCGATCGCGATCGTCGGCTCCGAGCGGGCCGGCAACGGCGCCGTGCCCGACGACGCCGTGCGCCGCGCCGCCTCGCTCGAGGACGTCTTCGTCCTCTTGACGGGAGAGGAGGCGGAGTGACCGACGACGCCCCCAAAACCCGCCTGCGACGCCTCGAACCGGCGGCGATCGGCGGCGTAATGAGCCGCGAGCTGGCCAACTTCCGCACCTACTGGCGCGGGACGACCTTCTCCAGCGTGCTCGAACCGATCGTCTACCTGCTCGCCTTCGGGCTCGGGCTCAGCGCGACGCTGGTCGACGAAGTCGCCGGCGTGCCCTACGTGCAGTACGTCGGCACCGGCATGGTCGCGACCGCGGTGATCTTCTCCAGCGCCCTGCCGGCGATGTTCGGCACCTTCGTCAAGCACCGCTTCCAGAACACCTACGACGCGATCCTCGCCGCGCCGGTCGACGTCGAGGAGCTGGTCAGCGCCGAGATGCTGTGGATCGGCCTGCGGGCCAGCGTCTACGGCTGCGTGCCGCTGCTGGTCACGATCGGCTTCGGGCTCGATCCGATGCCGGGCATGCTGCTCACCCCGCTCTTCGCCTTGGCCACGGCGCTCGGCTTCGCCGGCTTCGGCGTGGCGATGGCGGCGACGGTCGCCAAGATCGACCAGTTCAACTACGTCACGGCGCTCTTCGTCACGCCGCTCTTCCTCGTCTCCGGCGCCTTCTTCCCGATCGACGAACTGCCCCAGGGTGTGCAGATCGTCGCCCAGCTCAACCCCCTGCACCAGCTCGTCGAACTGGTGCGCGGCGGCGCCTTCGGCTACGAAGCGGTCGACCTGCTGCGCTTCGCCGGCCTCGTCGCCTTCGCGCTCGTCATGTGGCGGATCGCCGTCAGCCGCATGTCCAAGCGCTTGATCGACTGACCGCCGGGTGTAGGCTGGCGCCGGCCGTGTCCGGCGGATTCAAGCGTTCGGGGATCTTCGGCATCGTCGGTGTCATCGTCGTCGCCGCCCTGGTCGTCGTCATCGCAACCTCGACCGGCGAAGGACAGTCCAACCCGAAGACGACCTACGCGCTGATCTTCGGCGTGATCGCGGTCTTCCTCGTCGTCCTCTTCGCCCTGCAGCGTGGCGACCTCAACCGGGTCTCCGGCGCCGACGCCCGCGAGACCTCGCGCGGGGCCGCCGAAGGGGGCCGCCAGGTCGAGAATCCGACGACGCTGGGCGACGCCGAGCTGTGGGCGGCGATGGCGGTCAAGCCGATCGACCGCGAGGCGATCGAGGCGCGCGGCGCGATGTGGGGATCGGCGCGCCGCAGCCAGAACCTGGCGATGCTGGTGACGCTGCTGATCATCCTCACCGTGCCTTCGATCTACCTGCTGGAAAGTTTCGTGCCACTGCTGATCGGCGGGCCGCTGATCGTCATCGCGGCGCTCTGGGGGAGCATCAGAGCGCTGATGCCGGGGGGCGAGATGGACAAGGGCTACGACAACGTCAGCACGGCGATGGCGCCGCTGGGCCTCGAGGTGACCGAGCGGCCGACGGTCAGCATCGAGATGCGCGAACCGGCGACGCCGCGGATGGGCCCGGTGATCCACGGCGCCCTGGTGCTGAGCGGCGAGCGCAACGGCCACCGCGTGTCGGTCCGCGTCGAGGGCACCGAGACCAGCCACCGCAGCGAGGTCTCCCTGGCGGCGCCGGCGCCAGAGTTCGACGCCAAGGCGCGCGACGGCGAGGTGCGGCCGGCGAAGGACGCGCCGGAGAGCGTCGCCGCGGCGCTGCGGGCGACGCCCAACTCGACCCGCTGGAAGAAAGTGGCCGTCGAGGGCGGGCCGGAGGGGATCGTCGTCCAGCGCAAGGGCGGCGGCCAGTCGGACTGGCTTTGCGACCTCTGGCTTGCCGAGCGCCTCGCCGAGAGCGCCGGTTGAAATATGGACCGTGCGGCCGCCTTCGAAGCGTGGTCCCCAGGCATGTCCGTCGGGGTCGGCTCGAGTCGGGCTCACCTGCGGCACCCGCGGCTTCCGCTTAAGGCTGCTTCCTTCCGGACCTGACCTGGTTCACGTGCCTACGTCGCGCAGGACCCGGCCGTCAACGCCTCCCCCGGCGGACCGGTCCCGAAGGCCAGCCCCTCAGAGCGGTTTTCGGCCCCGCTAAGCGGATTGCGGGTTACAAGGCACCGCTGACTCCCCGCCTAGCACGGTCCACCCGCAATCCTACCCGGCGGCGGCCGTAGGATCACTGCGCCTTGATCCACGTCGACGCCGAGTCCTTCTTCGTCATCGTGCTGTCGGCCGCCGTGGCGGCGGCGACGGTCGCCTTCGTGCCGGGCCGCTTCGTGCCGCCGGTGGTCGTCGTCGAGCTCGGCCTGGGAATCCTCGTCGGCCCGCACGTGCTCAGCATCGCCGGCGAAGACGAATTCATCGAATTCTTCTCCAACCTCGGCCTCGGGATGCTCTTCTTCTTCGCCGGCTACGAGATCGACTTCGAGCGGATCAAGGGCGAGCCGCTGAAGCTCGGCGCCTGGGGCTGGGGACTGTCGATCGTGATCGCCCACATCTTCGGCGCCGTGCTCGAGGCGGTCGGCCTGGTCCTCTCCGCCCTCTACACGAGCACGGCGATGGCGACGACGGCGATCGGCACGCTGATCCCGATCCTGCGCGACAGCGGCGAGCTGCGCACCCGCTTCGGCACCTACCTGCTGGCGGCAGGCGGGGTCGGCGAGTTCGGCCCGATCCTGCTGGTCACGCTCTTCCTCTCGACCGAGAAACCGCTGCACGAGGCGGGGATCCTGGTCGCCTTCGTGGCGCTTGCCGTCGCCCTGGCGCTGGTATCGATCCGGCTCGCCTGGCGCGGCTGGGAGGCGCTCGAACGGACCTTCGAGGCGAGCAGCCAGCTCGCCGTCCGGGTGACGGTGGTGCTGATCTTCGGCCTCGTCCTGCTCGCCGGCAAGCTCGGCCTCGATGTGCTGCTCGGCGGCTTCGTCGCCGGGATGATCGTGCGCCTGGCGCTGAAAGGCCACGAGCTGCAGGTCTTCGAGTCGAAGCTGACCGCGGTCGGCTTCGGCTTCTTCGTCCCATTCTTCTTCATCACCAGCGGCATGAACTTCGACCTGGAGGCGCTGGGGTCGGCCGAAGCGCTGGCGAAGCTGGGCCTCTTCGTCGCCCTCTTCCTCGTCATCCGCGGCGCCCCGGCGATGCTGCTCTACCGCAAGGTGCTGCAGACCCGCCAGCGCCGCGCGCTCGCCTTCTACTCGGCGACCGAGCTGCCCCTGGTCGTCGCGATCACGACGATCGCCCTCGACGCCGGCCACATGACCAGCGCCACCGCCGCCGGCCTCGTCGGTGCCGCGATGCTCTCCACCCTGATCTTCCCCTTCGTCGGCCTCGCCCTGCAAAAACGCGCCGTAGAGGAGAACGAAACCGGCCCACCCGAGCCGGACCAACTCCCCGCCCGGGCCGTATGATCGGACCCCTCCCGGGCGCGTAGCTCAGTGGGAGAGCGCTCGCCTCACACGCGAGAGGTCGCTGGTTCGAACCCAGCCGCGCCCATCGGATTTCCCTTTGTAGAGCCAAGAATCGACGAGTGATTCTAACCTCGTTGAACCTGACGCCAGTTGACCGGGAGCCAAGATCGGCTAGCAAGAGGTCGCTCGATTTGTCGGGCGTCGGCGCGAGGCCTACGGAGTTCCGCGAAAGGCCCGCTTGACCAGTTCTTTCACCTCAGAAAGCTGCGAGGATTCGCGCAGCGAGAACTCCGTGTCTCCCATCCCGAAGTGGCCGATCTCGCGGACGTCCCTCATCGAATGATCGTTCCAAGGCTTGGTCTTCGTCGGATCGAGGTTCAGGTAGACGATTGCCCTTTGCCGCTGCAGCTCAATCGTGCAGAACGACCGTTTGCCCCTGAAGTAACCCACGTACTGCTTGCGGACCCGTCGTGAGACACCTGCCCCTAAGCTCCGTACAAACTCGTCGACCTGCTCGAACAGATCCACAATTGCGGCTGGTTTACCGTCGAGATGATGGTCGAGTGTGTATTCCTTGCTCGGGGCGGATTTTGGCTCGCCAGGCGCAGCCGTCAGCGGGGCAGCCTTCCCTCCAGAGGAAGAATTGAGAGTGGCGCTGCCATCAGCTACATCGAGGATTCGCGCGAGGCTTTCACGTAGGCGATCGGTTGAAATCGCCGGCTTGCCAAGCGAGTCGGCGACCACTTGGATCAGCGTAGTCGGCGGCTTCTGCGCGAGCGAGGCCAGAGCTTTCCTAACCCGCTTGTCCACGAAGACGCGCTCGCCCCAGTCTTCTAGCTCCCCATCGAGTAGTGACTTGAAGCCAATGAGTTGAAGTGCCTTCGCGACCTCGCTTGCCGCTCCGCTTGCCGCTTCAGTTAGATCGGCTTCGAAGAGAAGCTTCTCCTCCATCCCCACCGGCTCGTTCGTCTTGTAGACGCGATAGGCGATCCCGTTCGTGAGAACGCACCATAGGACGCCTGCGTTGTTCGCGTAGTTGACGGTCTGCGCTATGAAGGCCTTGTCGTCGAGATTCGACCCGATCGCCTTAGCCTCAAGGAAAAGCCGAGGCTTCCCTTCAATCTTCAAGGCGTAGTCGAGAAGAGTTCCGTCAAAGACGCGGTACTCCCGCTCCACCTGATCGAGATCCGCCGGGTCCCATCCAAGGGATGCCAACAGGGGCTCGATGAGCAGAGCCTTCGTGTTGGCCTCGTTGCCAGCGGACGATTTGAGTTTCGTCGCCATCGCAAGCAGCCGATCGAGCGTAGCCTTAGGGAGCATCCGCAAGATCGTATATCGAGTGGTCCATGCCGCTCCAAACGACGCTGCGGCCTACCCCAGAATGACATCGGTTGTCTGCATAGCCCGGTACGATTCTGACGATGCCACGGACCAGACAAAAGACAATCGTCTACGTCGATGGATTCAATCTCTACTACGGAGCACTCAAGGACAGGCCGAATCGGTGGCTTGACCTGGCGGTGCTTAGCCGACATCTGCTCAAGCCTACGCACGAGATTGTCGGGATCAGATACTTCACGGCAAGGGTCCAGCCGCGACCCGGCAATCCGCAGCAGGCACAGAGGCAGCAGGCATATCTTCGCGCACTGGCGACAATTCCCGATCTGAGCATCCACTTTGGGCACTTCCTAACGCGCAAGGTGTACCGCCGCTTGACCCAAGAGCCGAAGGGCGGCTCCCCCAATCGACTCGTCTGGAATACCGAGGAGAAGGGCTCCGATGTCAACTTGGCGAGCTATCTGCTGATCGACGGCTTCCGCGCGCGCTACGACATCGCCGTAGTGATTTCCAACGACAGCGACCTGAAAACGCCGGTCGAGTTTGTCCGGGGCGATCTGGGGGCGCCGGTCGGCGTTCTCAACCCGCACAAGAACCGCAGTTGGGCACTGTCGCCAAGGAAGCTGCCCAAGGGCTCGTTCTACAAGCCGATCCGTTCTGCGGCTCTGGTGGCCTCCCAGCTGCCGCCTACCCTCACGGACGCCGATGGCACGATCCACAAGCCGAAGGGCTGGTAAATGGCCCCAGAAAGCGCAAGAGCCGCCCGAGGGCGGCTCCGCATCCCAGCCGCCGAAGCGAACTGGGGGGATGGCGACAGTGTAGCTGCCACTGTCGACCAACGTCAAACTTGCCAGCATCGAGCCATTGATGACGACCGTTGCTGGGCACCAGTGCCCAAAGCGGGCACGATCAACCGCAAACTGCGGCAATCTAAGGGCTTAGAGAATCGGCGGCGGCAGGTGCGTCATTCCGCTTGGGAATGCGGGTTTGGGGGTGCTTTTCGACTAGCTGTAGGGCGACACTCACTTTGAGCACGGCCGCGCCACTCAGCGTGAGCATGTAGCGCCACGAGAAAGCCCGGCCTTTGGCCGGGCTCCTCAGCGGCGTCGTTTGGG
>DATFMX010000168.1:0-8838 GCA_035266685.1 Solirubrobacterales bacterium | reverse complement strand
GACCCCGGGGATCTTCGCGATGGCCGACCCCGAGCGCGTCCGCGCCCTGGTGAGTGAGGCCGGCTTCGGCGAGCCCGAGCTGGAGGAGATCGCCTTCGAGTTCCGCTACGCCGACGCCGACGACCTCTGGGACACGCTCGTCCGCCTCGCCGGCCCGCTCGCCCGGGCGCTCAAGTCGCTCCCCGAGGAGGAGCTGCAGGCGACCCGAGCCGCGATCGAGGAGAGCCTCGCGCCCTTCCGCGGCGAGGACGGCTCCTACTCGGCGCCGGCGCTGTGCTGGGGTGCGCTCGTCCGCTGAGCGCGCCTCAGCCGATCAGCTGAGCCAGGCCGAGAACTCCGCGAGGGCCTCGGGGATGACGTAGTAGTACGCCCAGAGGCCCTTGCGCTCCGAGCAGATCTGTCAATGCATAGGATCGCCGACCGTGGAGGTCCCGCTGCAGCGCCGCGTCCTCGCCGAGTTCCTCGGCTCCGCCTTCCTTGCCGCCGCCGTGATCGGCTCCGGCATCGCCGCCGCGCAGCTCTCGCCGGGGGATGTGGGCCTGCAGCTGTTCGAGAACGCCGCGGCGACGGCAGCCGGCCTGTTCACCTTCATCCTCATGTTCGGGGCGGTCTCCGGCGCCCATTTCAACCCTGTCGTCTCGCTGGTCGACGCCGCCTTCGGCGGGCTGCGCTGGCGCCACGCCATCGCCTACTACGTCCCGGCCCAGGTCGGCG
Organism: Solirubrobacterales bacterium; assembly: GCA_035266685.1. Lineage (GTDB taxonomy): Bacteria > Actinomycetota > Thermoleophilia > Solirubrobacterales > 70-9 > VRUE01. The sequence continues at coordinate 8,124 of DATFMX010000168.1, read as the reverse complement.
GCTGCATCGCCGGCGCGGTCGCCGCCAACGCGATGTTCGCCCTGCCCGCGATCAGCATCTCGACCCACCACCGCGCCTCGCCCGCGCACCTCTTCGCCGAGGTGATCGCGACCCTCGGCCTGCTGCTCGTGATCTTCGCGCTGGCGCGCACCCGGCGCGGCAACATCGCCCCGGCCGCGGTCGGCGCCTACATCGGCGCCGCCTACTTCTTCACCAGCTCGACCAGCTTCGCCAATCCGGCGATCGACATCGGCCGCATGTTCTCCGACAGCTTCGCCGGCATCGCCCCGGCCTCGGTGCCGGCCTTCATCGTCTTCCAGCTCGTCGGCGCCGCGGTCGCGGTCGTCGCGATCCGCGCCCTCTACCCGGACATCACGCCGGAGGAGGCGTCGGAGGTCATGCTCCCGCACCAAGGCGCCGGCGCCGCGGCGCCGGCGATCGCATCCAAATAGCGAACCCTGCTGTTTTTGCTTGTGATGTAACCGTACGGTTAGCATGCCGGCGGTGGCGGGAGATAGAGAGACACCAGCGGTTGCCTCGGTTGTGCGGCCCGAGGCCGGAGCGCAGATCAGCTCAACTCTGTGGGCCGAGGGGTATGGTCCCGAGCCATTTGACCTGAACGCTGACCCACCATCCAGTGGTATTCGTTGGTTCGACATCGAGCGGTCGGCCGACTCCGCCTCGGTACTCGAGTTACTCGCGCCGCTCTGCGACGGCCTGGAACGAGAGATGCTCGACGACCTGCTCTGTCCCGACGACATTCCCGAGGGTCGTAGGTGGCAAGACGGGAGGATCCGCCTGGCGTCGAGCTTCGCCGTCTACGCGCCGGCAGCGCGGGAGGATGGCGGGCTGACGCCAAAATTCACCTCTTCCGCTGAGGCGGTCTACGAGGCGGTCGAGCTGTTGGCGGGGGAGAACTGGTTGATCACGCGCTGGCATGACGCGTGCCTGTATCGCGGCGCCCAAGAGAGCGAAGACGGTCTGTCACCGGTCTCGCGAGATGCCTTGCGCAATGCGGTGTCGAAGCGCTGGATCGCAAAGGGCGGTGGAACCGCGGGTGACCTCGGCGTCTTGGCGATGCACGAGCTGGCTCTCACCTATGCCCCGACCCACCGTCGTTTTTGCATGGCATTGGATGAGTGGGAGTTGAACCTGTACGGACAGGAGCTAGAACAGCAGGTGAGCAAGGAGGGCGAGCGTCGCTTGCATGACCTCTGGGGCGCTTGTGCCAGGTTGCGCGACTGGCTCAATCCGTTGAACGTTCCCGGATTGCGACACGACCCTGATAAGGCGTGGTTGCCAGTGGACGATCACGCGGAAGTTGTTGCCATCGACAAGCGAATCGACGATTCGCTGAAGGAGCTCTCTGCCTTGGGGGACAGGCTGCGGAACGCGTTTCACTTACTGCACATCCAGAAGTCCGAAGAGCAGCGAGAGCGGAACGAGCGGCTACAGCGGAGAATCGAGATCCTGGCGCCGATTTTCGTCGTTCCTACCCTGGTGGTCGGGTTCTACGGAGCCAATACCTGGGTCCCCGGGGAGCACCGACACTGGGGGTTCCTGGTGATGGTGGTCGCGATCATCGTTCTGACCTGCATCACCGCCATCGTGCTTTGGGTTACGAGCCGTCGTCACCGTGAGGGTATGGCTCTACGGGACGATCGTCACCGAGCTTGACTCCATCCATTTCCGCCGCCAGTCCGGTCACCCGCCGCTCGATCTCGTCGCGGGTCGCGCGGACCTCCGCCAGCGGGCGGCCCTTGGGGTCGGGCAGGTCCCAGTCGACGTAGCGCTTGCCGGGGATGTAGGGGCACTTGTCGCCGCAGCCCATCGTCACCACGACGTCGGCCCACTCGGCGTCCTCGCGGCTGAGCTCGTGCGGGACCCGGTCGGCGAGGTCGACGCCGAGCTCGGCCATCGCCTCGACCACCTCGGGGTGGACGCGGTCGCCCGGCGTCGTCCCGGCCGAGCGCGCTTCGTGACGACCGGCGGCGACGCGTTCGAACAGCGCCTGGCTCATCTGCGAGCGGCCGGCGTTGTGCAGGCAGACGAAGAGCGCGCGGGCCATCGGCGGGAACTCTACGGTCGCGCCGCCCAAGGTCGTTACGATCTTGTGACGAGCGTGTCAATAGAGCTTATATTGAGGGATTTAGCCCCTATTTCTCAATATGAACGCTAGAATTCGGCCATGGCAAGCGTTTCCGAAAGCGCCAAGCTGGTCGACGACATCGTCCGCCTTCGCCGGGTCGAGCGGATCCCCGCGGCCGCGGCGGATGTGCGCCCGGTGCGTCGCGAGCTCGAGGCCCGGCTTGGTCCGACCCTCTCCCGTTCGCGCGCGGCGCGCATCCTCGGCGTCAGCCAGACGGCGCTCGACCGCTGGGTGGATTGCGGCCAGGTTCCAGTTGTGGTCGCTCCCAGCGGGCGGCGCGAGGTGCCGCGGCAGTTCGTGGTCGAGCTGCGTGAGGCAATCGACGGGTTGCTTGCCGAAGGCAGGCACCGACATCTGCTCGGCGCTGCGCTCGCCGCCCGTCGCGAGGCGGCGGCTAGCGTGGGGGGCGAGGCATCGAGTTCGGCATCTTCCAGTCCCGCACCGGCCACCGGTCACCGCACCGCGGAGCGACGTGCCCGGGCCTATCACGCAGTCGTCGCCGACCGCCTGGACGAGGCGGCGATCGACGAGGCGCGCGTTCGTATCGAGCAGCTCGCCGCCGGCGGCCATATCGATCCCCGCTATGCCGACCCGTGGCGCGACCTGCTCGCCCGCCCGCGCGACGAGATCGCCCGTGCGATCGTCGCCGAATCGCAGGCCGCCAGGGACCTTCGTCAGAACAGCCCCTTTTCCGGCACGCTCAACGAGCAGGAGCGGCGGCGGATAATTGAGGCGAATCCCTGAGATCCGATGCGGCGGGTCGAGCTCGAGCATGTGATTCGCGCCGCCGCAGCTGTTGCGGAGGACCCGGAGATCGTCGTGGTCGGCAGCCAGGCGATCCTCGGGCAGTTCCCCGATGCTCCCGCCACGATGTGCGTCTCGCGCGAGGCCGACGTCTATCCGCGCAACCATCCCGAGCGCACGAACGAGATCGACGGAAGCCTCGGCGACGGTTCCTACTTCGACTCGACCTACGGCTACTTCGCGCACGCGGTTGGGCCGGAGACCGCGATGCTTCCGTCGGGCTGGGAAGAGCGGCTGGTGCCAGTGCGCAACGAGAACACCGGTGGCGCCACGGGTTGGTGCTTGGAGGTGCATGACCTCGTCCTCTCCAAATGCGCCGCCGGCCGGGAGCGGGACTGGGAGTTCGCCGAACTGGCGATCCTCCACGGTCTGGTCGATCCCGGCGAGCTGCGACGGCGCCTGGATGACATGCCGCTGGACGGGCCGGGCCTCGCGTCCCTCCACCGGGTTGTTGACGGCGCGATTGCGCGCTCGGGAGCCGCCGGGTCGTAGTATCTCGACCCGAGCGATGGGGCTCGCTCCTGCATAAGCGCCGCTTTTTCGGCTGACGGTCCCTACCACGTCCAACGACGCTGATAGGAGACCCACGCGATGCGACTGCCCCGAATCGACGGCCGTGAGCTTGCGGCGATCTATGCCGGCGGTGTGCTCGGGGCGCTGGCGCGGGTCGGGCTGGCCGAAGCGGCGCCGCATGGGGCGGCCGGCTGGCCCTGGGCGACGTTCGCCGCCAACATGGCCGGGGCGCTGCTGCTCGGGTACTTCGTCACCCGGCTACAGGAGCGGCTGCCTCCGTCGAGCTATCGGCGGCCACTGCTCGGCACCGGGCTCTGCGGCGCGCTCACCACCTTCGCCACGGTGCAGCTCGAGCTGTTCGAGATGCTCGACGCCGGTCACCTCGGGCTCGCCGTCGGGTATGTCGCGGCGACGCTGGCCGGCGGCTTCGCCTGCGTCCACCTGGCGACGGCGACGGTGCGGCGGACGAGGATCGTGCCGTGAGCGCGGAGCGACCAAGCGTGCATCTCTGGTTCTTCGCGCCGGGAGCGAAGCGGGAACATTTGTCATGAACGCCGCCGCCTGGATCGGGGTCGCGCTGCTCGGCGGCGTGGGGGCGTTGGCCCGATTTTTGCTCGACGCCGCGGTCGCCGAGGGCGCCGCCGGTCCCTTCCCGGCCGGCACGCTCGCCGTCAACCTGAGCGGCGCGGCGCTGCTCGGGCTGCTCGCCGGCTTCGCCCTGCACGGCGCGGCGCTGACGATCGTCGCCGGCGGCGGCATCGGCTCCTACACGACCTTCTCCACCTGGATGTTCGAGTCCCAGCGGCTCGGCGAGGCGGGGCGGGCGAGCATGCTCTGGCTCAACATCGGCCTCTCGCTGCTCGCCGGGCTGCTCGCGGTGACGCTCGGCCACTGGCTCGGGGGTGCCCTGTGAGCGGCGGCCCGCCACAGCCGGGCGGCGAGGCGTTGAAGCTCGTCTTCTACTTCGGCGAGCACGACCGCCACGAGGGGCGCTTCCTCGCCGACGCGATCCTCGACCTCTTCGAGCGCCGCGGCCTCGCGACGAGCATCCTCCTGCGCGGCGCCGAGGGCTTCGGCGGCGGCCGGCGCCTGCAGACCGACCGCCTGCTCTCGCTCTCCGAGGACCTGCCGCTGGTCGCGGTCGCGGTCGACTCGCGCGAGCGGATCGAAGCCGTCGCACCCGAGTTGAGGACGCTCGCCGGCGACGGCCTGCTCACCCTGGAGCGCGCCCGCTTTGCCGCCGACGGCCACCGGCCGATCGACGAGCCGCACGAGGAGGTGAAACTGACCGTCTACGTCGGCCGGCGTCAGCGGCTCGGCGGCGCGCCCGCGCACCTCGCCGTCGTCGCCGCGCTGCACCGGTACGGGGTGGCCGGCGCCGCGGTCCTGCTCGGGGTCGACGGCACGGTGCGCGGCGAGCGCCGCCGAGCCAGTTTCCTCTCCGCCAACGCGGGCGTGCCGGCGATGGTGCTCGCGGTCGGCGAGCGCGAGCGGATCGCCGCCGCCCTGGAGGAGATCGAGTCCACCCCCGAACCGCCCCCGGCGACGCTGGAGGCGATCCGCGTCTGCAAGCGCGACGGCCGCTCACTGGCCCGGCCCCGGCCGGCGCCCGACGGCGGCGCCGCCGAGAGCGCGTGGACGAAGCTGATGGTCTACTGCTCGGAGCGCTCCGAGCACGACGGCCGCGCCCTGCACCTGGAGCTGATCCGCCGCCTGCGCGCCGAGGGGGCCGCCGGGGCCACCGCGCTGCGCGGGGTCTGGGGCTACCACGGCGACCACGCGCCGCACGGCGACCGCCTGCTGGCGTTGCGCCGCCACGTGCCGGTCGTCACGGTCGTCGTCGACACCCCGGCGCGCAGCGAGCGCTGGTTCGAGATCGCCGACGAGCTGACCGCGGAGACCGGCCTGCTGACCGCGGAGACCGTCCACGCGGCGAGCGCTCTACGATGCGAAGACCGAGACAGGGACGAACCGAGAAAACAGCAGCAGGAAGGACGATCCAGCGATGAGCGATGAGCAGCAGCGACCGATAACGACGACCGACTCCGGCATCCCCGCCGGCAGCGACGAGCGCTCGCTCACCGTCGGCGAGCAGGGCCCGACGGTCCTGCACGACCACTACACGGTCCAGAAGATGCAGCACTTCAACCGCGAGCGGGTGCCCGAGCGGGTCGTCCACGCCAAGGGCAGCGCCGCCCACGGTTTCTTCGAGGTGACCGAGGACATCAGCCAGTACACCAAGGCAGCGTTGTTTCAGCCCGGGGTGAAGACGCCGCTCTTCTCGCGCTTCTCCACCGTCGCCGGCGAGCAGGGCTCGGCCGACACCGCCCGCGACCCGCGCGGCTTCGCGATCAAGTTCTACACCGAGGAAGGCAACTACGACCTGGTCGGCAACAACACGCCGGTCTTCTTCATCCGCGACGCCTCCAAGTTCTCCGACTTCATCCACTCGCAGAAGCGCCTGCCCGACACCGGCATGCGCTCCAACGACATGCAGTGGGACTTCTGGACCCTCTCGCCGGAGAGCGCGCACCAGGTGACGATCCTGATGTCGGGCCGCGGCACGCCGCGCACCCTGCGGCACATGAACGGCTACGGCAGCCACACCTTCTCCTGGATGAACGCCTCGGGTGAGAAGTTCTGGGTCAAGTACCACTTCAAGACCGTCCAGGGGATCGAGAACTACACCGAAGCCGAGGCCGTGCAGATGGCCTCCGAGGACCCCGACGCGCACCGCCGCGACCTGCGCGCCGCGATCGACGGCGGCGAAGCGCCGGAATGGCGGCTCGAGGTGCAGGTGATGCCGTTCGAGGACGCCGCCGAGTACCGCTTCAACCCGTTCGACCTGACCAAGGTCTGGCCGCACGGCGACTACCCGCCGATCCAGGTCGGTCGCATGGTGCTCGACCGCAACCCGGAGCACTTCTTCGCCGAGGTCGAGCAGTCGGGCTTCTCACCCGCCAACCTGGTGCCGGGGATCGGCCTCAGCCCCGACAAGATGCTGATGGGACGGATCTTCTCCTACCACGACACGCACCTGCACCGGATCGGCGCCAACTACGAGCAGCTGCCGATCAACTCGCCCAAGTCACAGGTCAACTCCTACAACCAGGACGGGCCGATGACCTACCACCACTCCGGCGACCAGCCGGTCTACGCGCCGAACTCGCACGGTGGGCCGCAGGCGGACCCCGAAAAGGGCGCCGACCTGACCTGGTCGGTGGCGGGCGAGGAGATCGGCCGCTACGCCAACGCCAAGCACCCCGAGGACGACGACTTCGGCCAGGCGGGGGCGCTCTACCGCGAGACGATGAGCGACTCCGACCGCGACGAGCTGGTCGAGAACATCGTCGGCCACGCCAGCGCCGAGGTCACCTCGGAGGTGCAGGAGCGCGTTGTCGAGTACTGGACCAACGTCGACGCCGAACTCGGCCAGCGGGTCGATGCCGGCCTCAAGGGCAGCAGCGGGGCGGCGACGCCGCCGCAGGCCGAGGTCCCGAGCGGCGTCTAGCCCACCGACGACGAAAAGCGTCCGCTCCCGCCTCTAGCTTGAGGCGGGCGATGGACGATCAGACGCAGCTCGACGGCTTGATGCCCGCAGCGGCCGGGGCGGCGACCCCAGCCGCCGAGCCTGCGACGCGAATCCCCCTGAGCGAGCTCGAGGACGGCCAGCGGGTGAAGGGCGTCTACGCCGTGCGCGAGCGCGAGCTGCGGCGCAAGCGCAACGGCGAGCCGTGGCTGCGGCTCGTCCTCTGCGACGCCGGCGGCAGCGCCGAGGCGGTCTGCTGGGAGGACGCCGAGGCGCTCTACGCGCTCGCCGCGCCGGGCACCGCGGTCGAGGTCGGCGGCGGCTTCGAACTGAGCGAGCGCTGGGGGGCGAAGATCAAGCTCAGCTCGCTGCGCGCGGCCGAGCCCGGCTCCTACGAGACGGCCGACCTGACGCCCGCGTCCGAGGTCTCCTTCGAGGATCTGGAGCGCCAGCTGCGCCAGCTGCTGGAGACCGTTCGCGAGCCGCAGCTGCTCGAGCTGCTGGAGCGCTTCTTCGGCGAGACCTCGCCGATCTGGGAGCGCTTCCGCGACGCGCCGGCGGCGAAGGTCTACCACCAGGCCTACCGCCACGGCCTGCTCGAGCACACCGTCTCGGTCGCCCAGGCGGTCAGCGCCGCCGCCAACTTCTTCCCCGGCATCGACCGCGAGGTCGCGGTCGCCGGCGCGCTGCTGCACGACATCGGCAAGACCGTCGCCTACAACGACGACCCGCTGGCGATCGACCTCACCGACGCCGGCCGGCTCGAAGGCGAGATCCCGCTCGGCTACTACACGGTGCGCCGCGAGATCGAGCAGATGCCCGGCTTCGAGCCGCGGCTCGCCCAGGCGGTGCTCCACATCATCCTCAGCCACCACGGCTCGCTCGAGCACGGCTCGCCGGTCGTGCCGGCCACCCGCGAGGCGGTCCTGGTCCACATGATCGACAACCTCGGCGGCCGGCTCGGCAGCTTCGACCGGCTGGAGCGCGAGCTTCCCGACGGCGAGTCCTGGTCGCGCTTCGACCGGGCGCTGTCGGGCTCGGCCTACTTCGGCCAGCGCGCCCAGGCCGCCTGAGCCGCCAGCCACCACGCAAAATGCGGGTTTCCGGGGGTTCCGGCGCGGAGTCCGCT
>DATFMX010000167.1:0-5893 GCA_035266685.1 Solirubrobacterales bacterium | reverse complement strand
CGTCCCGGCGATCGCCCTGACCGTGGGCGACAAGTTCTGGTGGCCTTCGGCGCTGTCTAGAGGACGGGCAGGAAGTTCTCGATCTCAAACGGAGTGACCTGAACGCGGTACTCCTCCCATTCCTGCCGCTTGATCTCGATGAAGCGGCGGAAGGTGTGCTCGCCCAGCGTTCGCAGCACCAGCTCTGAGTCGGCGGCGATGTCGATCGCCTCGCCGAGCGTCTCCGGAAGCTGTTCGATCCCCCGCTGCGAGCGCTCTTCCGGCGAGAGGTGGTAGAGGTTCTGCTCCATCGGCTCGGGCAGCTCGTAGCCCTTCTCGATCCCTTCGAGGCCCGCCTGCAGCATGCCGGCGAAGCACAGGTAGGGGTTGCAGGCGGGGTCGGGGCAGCGCAGCTCGGCCCGCGTCGCCCCCTCCTGGCCGGGGTGGTAGAGCGGCACGCGGATCAGCGCCGAGCGGTTGCGCCGCGACCAGGCGAGGTAGACGGGCGCCTCGAAGCCGGGCACGAGGCGCTTGTATGAGTTGACCCACTGGGCGAAGAGCGGCGAGATCTCACGCGCGTGGCGCAGCTGGCCGGCGATGAAGGCCTTCGCCGTGGCCGAGAGGTAGTACTGGTCGTCGGGGTCGAAGAAGGCGTTGCGGCCGTCCTTGCTGAGCGACTGGTGGACATGCATCCCCGACCCGTTCTCGCCGAACAGCGGCTTCGGCATGAAGGTCGCGTGCCAGCCGTATTTCATCGCGTACTCCTTGACCACGATGCGGTAGGTCATGCAGTCGTCGGACATCCGCAGCGCGTCCTTGTAGCGCATGTCGACCTCGTGCTGGGAGGGGCCGACCTCGTGGTGGGCGTACTCGACATGGATGCCCATCTTCTCCAGCGCGAGGATCGTCTCGCGGCGCACATCGGAGCCCGCGTCGAGCGTCGTCAGGTCGAAGTAGCCGCCCTCGTCGAGCACCTCGGGCACGCCGCCCTCGGGCTTCGCGGAGCGGAAGTAGAAGTACTCCAGCTCGGGGCCGATGTTGTAGGCGTCGAAGCCCATCTCCTCGGCCCGTTTGAGCGCCCGCCGCATGATCCAGCGCGGGTCGCCCTCGTAGGGATCGCCGCCGGGCACGCGGACGTCGCAGAACATGCGCGCGACCGCGTTCTCTTCCTCGGGGCGCCAGGGGATCAGGGCGAAGGTCGAGGGGTCGGGCATCGCGATCATGTCCGACTCCTCGATCGGGTTGAAGCCGGTGATCGAGGAGCCGTCGAAGCCCATCCCGCCCTCCAGCGCGTCCTCGAGCTCGGCGGCGTTGATCGAGAAGCTCTTCAGGTGGCCGAGGACGTCGGTGAACCAAAGCCGGATGAAGCGGACGTTGCGCTCCTTGACGATCTCGGCTACGTCGCTGGCACTCGTCGGCTGGTCTGCCATTCCCCGGTCTCCTTCATCGCTGTTGGGCGCGTTCGGGCAAAGATAGGCGAAGTGAACCTCGGCCGTGGCCAGAGGTCTGAAGCGACGTATTGCGGGTATGTGACGGTCGTCGCCAAAGGCTTGCGAGAGCGTCCGATTCTCGCTATAACTTACTTCCCGTAAGTTAGTGGCTTAAAGTAAAGTAAAGGCCCATTAAAGGCTCTGTGAAGCGGAATTCCCCATCCGAGCCAAAGGCGGAATGCAAGTGACGGTAAAAACGGCAGTAAGCAGATTCCAGATCCACGACGAGTTGACGGCTCCCGACGAGAGCGCTCCCCTGATCAAGAGCATCCAGGCGGCCGGCGGCGCGGTGACCAAGTTCGTCGGCGTGCTCGCCGGCGCTCCCGCCGTGCTGCGCGCCTACACCCGGATGCGCTCGGAGCTGCGCGGCGGGGTCCTGCCCCAGGCGACCCGCGAGCGGATCGCCCTGGCGGTGGCGGAGTATCGCCACGACGCCTACAGCATCGCCCAGCACGCGAAGTCGGCGCGCCGCGCCGGCCTCGGCCTCGACGAGGTCTCGCGCGCCCGCAGCTTCAGCTCGGGCGACACCAAGGAGGCGGCGCTGCTGGAGTTCCTCAAGGCGACGCTGGAAGCCGACGGGGCTCCCCCCCATCACCTGCAGGAAGAGGCGATGGAGATCGGCTGGAGCGACGAGGAGATCCTCGAGTCGATCGCGCACCTGGCGCTGAACGAGTTCCAGAGCCTGATCGCGAGCGCGGCTGCTCTACCGAAAGACCAGGCGACCCCGGAAGTCCTGCCTTCAGCCGCGTAAACCAGCCGGGGCTCCCAGGGCGCGGTCGAGGTTTGAACCGCTATGCGACTCAAACCTCGACCGCGCTCCTTTTTGCTTTTCAGCCCTCGACGACCGTCGCCGTGTAGAGCAGGCGGGCCGTGTTGTAGCGGCAGCCGTAGGTGGCGCGGCGGCCGACGTTGACCTGGGGCTTGCCCTGGCGGACGTCGGTCGAGTTGGTGCATCTGCCCGGCTCGCGGCTGGCGCGCCAGGCGTTCTTCGCCGAGAGGTCCTGGGCGAAGGCCGGCGCCCAGGTGGGAATCGTGAGGCCGACGATGTCGCCCCTTTCGACCCTCAGGTTGGCGCCGAACTTGACCGTCTTGCCGAGGTAGGGGCTGAGCACGTGGATCGAGCCCTGGCGGCGCAGGTTGTAGCGCGGCGGGTTGGTGCCCGGGACGCGGCGCAGGATCGCCAGCCGCGCCTCGGGCGGCGTGCCGAAGAAGCCGTTGAAGAAGGAGCGCTGGCGGTTGGTCGGCTGCGCCAGGGTCAGCGTCCAGGCCTTGACCTTGCCGCTGCGCGGGACGATGAAGGGCAGGCGATCCTGGCTGGTGCTGACCTGGAAGCCGGTGACGCTGCCGACCGCCTGGCAGGGCAGGTCGGGGCAGGAGGGGTCGGGCACCGTCGCGGTGCTGCCGAGCACGACCGTGGTGCGCGAGGCGTTCGCGGCGCCGTCGGCGCCTACCGCGGCGACCAGCGCGACCAAGCCGATCGCCAGCCCGATGATGGAAAACCTCGACATTGCCCCAGCTCCTCTCGTCAAAAAGCCCTGCTCGGACGGAAAGAGTAGCTATATGAGGGTGCCGGCGCGCTAGCCGGAGCTGCGCGCGTAGTGGACGGCGACCGCGAAGCCGACCCGGCCGGAGCCTTCGAAGTGCAGGGCGCGGCGGGCGCCGTTGGTCAGATCCCAGGCGTTGCCGCGGGTGTAGGGGCCGCGGTCGATCACCCGGGTGACGATCGCGCGGCCGTGGTAGACGAACTTGACCGCCGTGCCGCAGGGGAGGTTGCGATGCGCGACGCCGATCGTGTGCGGGCGCAGCACCTGGCCGCAGGCGGTGTGCTCGCCGTACATGCCCGGGCCGTACCAGGTGGCGCCGGCCCAGCGCAGCGGCGTGAAGGCAAGCCCGTGCCCGGCCTCGGCTTCGCTTGCCGCGCCGCTCGCGGCGCCGCCGGTGCGTGCCTGCGCGGGCGCGGCGACGAGCGCCAGCAGCGTGGCGATCAGCGGCAGGGCCGCACGGATTCCGTATGTCCGCCAGGGGCGGTTCGCGTCGTTCGTCATGCTCTTTCGGGCGCTTGCGGGGTTAGCTGACGGGCTCGCGCTGAAAGAGCTGCGCTACGCCGGCAGGTGCCGGCGACTCGCCCCAACTCGTGGGTTCCCCGCTCCTCGCAGTATGTGGCGAAGATTCAGCGGAAGTTGGCGGCACGTTAGCAGACGCTAAGACAGGAAAAGATGACGAGGTTGGCGGAAAGGCCCCTCCCGGGCGGAGAGGGGCCTTTCCATTGCGGGCCTGTAAGCCGGATCCTGTCGAGAGCGACCATCTATCTCAGCGGGAACTGGTCCCGCTGGCCGCCGAGGCGGCTGCGACCTACCTGGATCTCGCCGGGCAGGGTCGACGATCCCGTTTGGTCTTGCACCTGGCGGGGTTTGCCTGGCCGCCGCGTCGCCGCGACGCCGGTGCGCTCTTACCGCACCATTTCACCTTTGCCTGTACGCGGCTCACGTGTGGCCGCGCCATCGGCCGTGTCATTTCTGTTGCACTTTCCCGCGGGTTTCCCCGGGTGGGCGTTACCCACCGCCATGCCCTTCGGTGTCCGGACTTTCCTCGAGGGGTTTTCTCTCCCCCCGCGGTCGCTCAGCCCGCTTTGTCGATGGTAGCTCGTTACGAGCCCGCTGCAAACCGGCGCATCTCGGCGGACTCAGCTTTGCGAGGGACTATGTTTCGTCCATGCCGGTTGCAGTGGTCACGGGCGCGGGGAGTGGGCTCGGGCGCGCGATTGCGCTCGACCTTGCGGAGCGTGGGTACATGGTTCAGGCGACCGACGTCGACGCTGATGCGGCCGCCACCACCGCTCGCGAACTGGGAGCCGGCGGCAGCTTCGCCGAGCTCGACGTCACCGACGCCGAGGCCTGCCGGGCCACCGCGGCGGCCGCGACGACCCGCGGCGGCTCGCTCGACCTCTGGGTCAACAACGCCGGCGTGCTTGCCACGGGGCAATCGTGGGAGCAGGACGAGCGCACGCGAAGGGCGATGCTCGAGGTCAACGCGCTGGGCACGATGAACGGCACGATCGGCGCGCTCGAGCAGATGATCCCGGCCGGGCGCGGACACGTGATCAACGTGATCTCGCTGGCCGGCCTGGTTGCGGCGCCAGGCGAGGTCAACTACTCGGCCAGCAAGCACGCGGCGATGGCCTTCACTCTCGGCACGCTCTTCGACCTGCGCCGCGCGGGCGTCTCCGGCGTCGAGCTCTCAGCCGTCTGCCCCGACGGGATCTGGACCCCGATGCTCGCGGACAAGCTCGACGACCCCGACGCGGCGGGCTCCTTCTCCGGACAGCTGCTCACCCCCGGCGAGGTAGCGACCGAGGTCGGCAAGCTCGCCGAACGGCCCCGCCCGCTGCTCGTCCTGCCGCGCTGGCGCGGCCCGATGCTGCGCCTCTTCGACCTCTTCCCCCGCCTCGCCCTGCGGCTGCTGCCGCTGGTGATGCGCGATGCCCGCAGGCGCCAGCGCCGCTACAAGAAACGGATTGAAAGTGGCAGATGGCCCTGACGCGACCCGGGGGTCGTCAGGCAAGGACGCAGTGAGGTCGACAAGGGGACCGCACTTCAGTGCGTGACCCGCAGGCGGCCGATCGAGGACGCCGCATGGCGACCTCCGGGGCCGTCAGGAGACCTTGCGGACGACGCCGATGACCTTGCCGATAACGCGCACCTCGGCGCTGCGGATCGGCTCCATCGTCTCGTTCTCGGGCTGCAGACGGATGTGGTCGGACTCGCGGAAGAAGCGCTTGACCGTCGCCTCCTCGCCGATCAGCGCGACGACGATCGCGCCGTCGCTCGCATCGTCGGCCGGGCGCACGATCACGTAGTCGCCCTCGAAGATGCCGGCGTCCTTCATGCTCTCGCCGCGCACGCGCAGGACGTAATCGCCGTCCTCGCCACCGACGACATCGGGGATCTCGATGTATTCCTCGATGTTCTCTTCGGCGAGGATCGGCGCGCCAGCGGCGACATGGCCGAGCAGCGGCAGGCCCGCCTGCTCGGGCAGGATCGTCTTCTTCGCCTTGTCGATGAGCAGCTCGATCGCCCGCGGCTTCGAGGGGTCGCGCCGCAGCAGCCCGATCTTCTCCAGGTTGGCGAGGTGCGCATGCACGGTCGAGGACGAATGCAGGCCGACCGCTTTGCCGATCTCCCGCACGGTCGGCGGGTAGCCGGTTTTCTCCGCATAGCGGCGGATGAAGTCGAAGATCTCCTTCTGCCTCTTGGTCAAATCCAGGTCCACCCGTGCCTCCTCCTCTTCAAACAAGCGCAGACGTTCGAACACTTGTTCGCAGAGTACCGCCCCCCGCGGACGCACGCAACCCAGCACGCCCCACGGCATGCCCCCGCCCACCCCGCAAGCCCCGCCCCCGCCGAACATCTAGAATCGCCGTCCCC
>DATFMX010000166.1:0-16883 GCA_035266685.1 Solirubrobacterales bacterium | reverse complement strand
TCCGGGGCAAGTAGGTAGTCATTCGAGCGCATCGACAGAGACGGGGGTACACCCTGAACTGCCCTCTCAGAAGGGGGGCGGGGGAGGAAGTAATAGGGGGGGTCTGACGGCAACTCGTCAGGGCGAGTGTTTCCAGATCGTTTCCATGAGCGGCCATCGGGAGTGATCGCCTCGATGGCTCCGCTCCCAGATTTGGGTCTGTGATTGAGCGGAGAGGGAGGGATTCGAACCCTCGAGAGAGCTTGCGCCCCCTACTCGCTTAGCAGGCGAGTGCCTTCAGCCACTCGGCCACCTCTCCGGGCCCCGAAAACCATAGCGCCGGATACGCGGGGCGGCGCGGCTAGTCTCATGGCGTGTCTTCGCCGCCCGCTCGCACGCACGAGCAGCTCGAATCGATCTTCGCCGAGGTCGAGGCGCCGTTCGCCTTCGTCGACCTCGACGCGATCGGCGCCAACGCGGCGGCGATGCTGGGTCGGGCGGTCGGCAAGCCGATCCGCGTGGCGAGCAAGTCGCTGCGCTGCCGGGCGCTGCTGGAGCGGGTGCTGCGCGGGGACGCCGGCTTCCAGGGACTGATGACCTTCACCCTGCCGGAGACGCTGTGGCTGGCCGAGCACGGCTTCGAGAACCTGCTGCTCGCCTACCCGACCGCGGACAGCGGCGCGCTGGGCGAGCTGGCCCTGCGCTCGGTCGCCAATCCGGACGGTGCGCCGATCGTGATGGTCGACTGCGCCGAGCACCTCGACGCGATCGAGTCGGTGCTGGGGGCCGGCGCGGCGCCGGTAAGGGTCTGCGTCGACCTCGACGCGAGCTGGTGGTGGCTGGGCGGGCGGGTCAAGGTCGGGCCGAAGCGCTCGCCCGTGCATACGGTCGAGCAGGCGGTCGCGCTGGCGCGGGAGATCGAGCGGCGGCCACAGCTGAAGCTGGCGGCGCTGATGGCCTACGAGGGGCAGATCGCGGGCGTCGGCGACCGGCCGCCGGGGCGGCGCCTGCGCGGCGCGGCGATCCGCTTCATGCAGCGCCGCTCGGCCGCCGAGCTGGCGGAGCGACGCGCCGCGGTCGTCGCCGCGATCCGCGACTTCGCCGAGCTGCCGATCGTCAACGGCGGCGGCACCGGCAGCCTCGAGCTGACCGGCGCCGAGGACGCGGTCACCGAGGTGACGGCCGGTTCGGGCTTCTACGCCCCGGCGCTCTTCGACCACTACAGCCGCTTCGCGCTCACCCCGGCGGCCGGCTTCGCCCTGCCGATCGTGCGCAAGCCGTCGGCGGGCGTGGCGACCGCGCTGGGCGGCGGCTACCTGGCCTCCGGCGGTGGCGATCCGGCGCGCCTGCCCGTCCCCTGGCTGCCGGAGGGACTGCGGCTCGACCCCGAGGAGGGCGCCGGCGAGGTGCAGACGCCGCTGCTCGGCGCCCCCGCGGCGGGCCTCTCGATCGGCGACCGCGTCTACATGCGCCACGCCAAGGCGGGCGAGCTCTGCGAGCGCTTCGACGTCCTGCACCTCATCGAGGGCGAGGAGATCGTCGATGTGGCGCCCACCTACCGGGGCGAGGGCAAGGCCTTCCTCTGACGCGACCTGCATCGGACCCCTATTTGGGGTTCGATGCAGGTCGCGTCACTCGCCGAGCACGCGGGCCGCGTACTCGTTGGTGAAGACGCGCCCCGGATCGAGCTCGTCGCGCGCCGCCCGGTACCTGTCCCACCCCGGATAGAGCGGCGCCAGCGTCTCCGCGGTCTGGAAATGGCGCTTGCCCCAGTGGGGGCGCCCGCCGTAGGCGCGCATGATCGCCTCGACCGCCTCGAAGTAGGGGCGCCACTCCATGCCGCGGTACTGATGGACGGCGACGTAGGCGGTGTCGCGCTCGTGGGACGGGCTGAGCAGGGCGTCGTCGCCCGCGGCGACGCGCATCTCGATCGGGAAGAAGACCGGGTAGCGGTTCGCGCGCACCCACTCGATCACCCGCCGTGCCGCCTCGGGCCCGTGCTCGCGCGGCACCCCGTACTCCATCTCGGTGAAGCGCACCCGGCGCTCGCTGGCGAAGACCCGGTCGCTGCGGTCGACCGTCTTGCCGCCCGAGGCGAGCGCCGCGGCGAGCCGCGACAGCGCCGGGATCGATTTCGGGACGAGCCTCCCGGCCGCGGAGAGCGCCTCCAGCGCCCAGTTCTCCAGCACGATGTCGTTGAGGTAGGCGGCGGCCCTGCCGCGCGGTCGCGGCGCGCCCTCGACCCGGTTGCGCTCCAGCACCAGCGCCGAGTCCGCGTAGGGAAAGGTGAAGAGCTCGAAGTGGTCGTTCGCCTCGGCGCGCTCGTCGAAGCCGTCGAGCACCTCCTCGCGCGGCTGCGGCGAATCGATCCGCTCGAGCACGAAGGCGGGGACGCAGCGCAGCGTCACCGCCGAGACGGCGCCGAGCGCGCCGACGGAGACCCGGGCGGCGCGCAGCAGGTCCGGCTGGGAGGCGTCGAGCTCGCGCACGGTCCCGTCAGCCGTCACCAGCTCGATCGCCTCGACCTGGGCGGAGATGTTGCGCAGCTTCGCGCCCGTGCCGTGGGTGCCGGTCGCGATCGCCCCGGCGACCGTCTGTCGGTCGATGTCGCCGAGGTTCTCCATGCCCAGGCCGAGCGTGTGCAGCTCCTCGTTGAGGACCGCGAGCACGGTTCCGCCGCCGACCTTGACCAGGCCGGACTCGCGGTCGGCCTCGATAACGCCGCTGAGCGCGCCGACGTCGATCATCGTGCCGTCGGTCAGCGCCGCCTCGGTGAACGAGTGGCCGCTGCCGGCGACGCTGACCCTGCGACCGGCCTCCGCCGCCGCGACGATGGCCGCCGCCAGCTCGTCGCGATCGCGCGGGCGCACGAGCTCGGCCGGCGCGCACCGCTGGTCCCCCGTCCAGTTGCTCCAGCTATCGGCCACGGGCTAACGCTAATGCGTCCCCGGCGCTCAGGTCTGCGCCGGCTGCACCAGCGGCGGCACGAGCGAGCGATAGGCGTAGGCGGCGGTGAGCAGCAGGAGCATGGCGACGGCGAGACTCGGCGCGGCGTAGCCGGTGGCGCCGGCCAGACCGCCGCCCGCCACGGCACCGACCGCCTGGCCGGCCGCCCAGGCCATGTTGGAGAGCCCGGCCGCGAAGCCCTGATGGAGGCCGCTGGTGTCGGCTGTCTCGGAGAGCGTCGTCAGCGCCGGCGCGAAGCAGATGCCGGCGCCGAACGCACCGACGATCAGCGCCGCGAGCACCGGGCCGAGGGCGTGCGCGGCGGCGATGCCGACCATCGAGCAGGCACAGATGCCGATGCCGATCACGAACGGCATGCGACGCCCGACACGGTCCGAGAAGCGACCGGCGGCCGGCGAGAGCACGGCCTCGAGCGCGGCGGCGGCGATGAAGGCGGTCGCGATCGCCACGTGCCCGCCGCCCAGTTCGCTGATCCGCAGCGGCACGAGCACCTCGACCGCGCCGAACATCAGCGACGGGACGGCGACGAAGGCGGTCGCGGTGACCACCGGGCGGCTGAGCATCATCGCGCCGACCTCGCGCAGCGGCTGCGCCTCGGGCGGCTCCGCTTCGGGCAGGCGCGACGCCGCCGCCGCCAGCACCAGGGCGATCCCGAGGACCGCGCCGAAGACCGGCCCCGTCCCCACCTCGGCGGCGATCGCGCCGATGACCGGTCCGACCAGCGCACCCGCAATGGCGGTCCCCAGCGCCGTGCCGATCACCGAGCCGCGGCGCTCCGGCGGGGCGCTCGTGATCAACCAGGTCAGCGCGCCGGACCAGGTGAGCGCCCCCGACACACCCTGCGCGAACCGGGCGAGGTCGAGCAGCACGATGTCGTGGGCGAGGCCGAAGGCGAGGCTGGAGAAACCCAGCAGCAGCAGCCCGGCGATCACCGTGCGGCGCGGCCCCATGCGGGTGGCGACGAGACCGGCGGGGAGCGAGGCGAGCAGGGTGCCGGCGGCGTACGCCGCGGCGAGGATTCCCGCCTGCCCCTTGCTCAGGCTGAACTCCGCCACGTAGTCCGGAAGCAGCGGCGCGATCGCCGCGTAGAACGCGACGTCGAGGAAGATCATCGTCGAGGCCAGAATCAGCAACCGGCGCATAGCCATCTATCCAATCACCCCGAGCTCTTTTTACTCCATGCCTTTTCGTCCATAAACCGACAGGTAGCATCGACATATCGTCTGACTCCCCGGAGGGGTGGCAGAGCGGTTGAATGCGGCGGCCTTGAAAGCCGTTAGGCCCGGCAACGGGTCTCGTGGGTTCGAATCCCACCCCCTCCGCTTTTGAGCCGAATTCGGCTTGGTAGAGCGATTCCCGAAGACCAGTGGAGGGCCGCTGAGAGTTCCGGCCCGATCCGGCTGATTCCGGTTGTTTGGGTGGCGGAGGGTGGCACGAGGGTGGCACGGGCCCCCTTCCCCCGCCGCCCCGAAAGCAGCGATCGGTTCGTCACTTCAAAGCGATCTTCCGCAGCCCCGACGCCGCAATCAGTCCAGGTGCAGACGATCTCGATGAGATGCGGACATGGAAGCCGGCCGACATCAAGTCCGCCAGCGGCGCGTGAGCTTTCGGACACAGGCTAGGGGCCGTGTTTTGGAAATGATGACAACAATATGCGCACCGCACCGCCGCCGAAGAAGCAGCGCTATCGGCCTTCATCGACGCCGCAACGAGCGATGCCGATCCGGCTTGAGATCGGCCGCCCATGCCATTCGTGCGCGACTGGCGCCCGAGCCTTGACTGGTAGCAACCTAGGGCTAGGATGTAGCTACATGAGCGAGACGGTCGGAATACGCGAGTTGAAGAACGGCACCAGCGAGATCATTCATCGGGTCGAGGCCGGTGAGCCGATCACGGTCACTCGGCGAGGCAAGCCGGTGGCCCGGATCGTCTCGACGGAGACGCCCCCGCACCTGGCGGCGATGATCGCCCGAGGCGAAGTCAGGCCCGGCAACGGCACCCGTTACGTTCCGAAGCCGGTCAAGGGGCGCGGGAGCGGTAAAAGCGCCTCCGAATACGTCTCCGAGGGGCGTCGCTGAGCATCTACCTCGATACGAGTGCCCTGGTCAAACTGCTCGTCGATGAGGACGGCAGCGACCTGGCCCGCTCGACGTACGCCGACGCCGACGGCCCGCGCACGACCGCCATCGCCTATGTCGAGGCGACCTCGGCGGTGACGCGAATGCGGAAGGGCAAGCGACTCTCGGCGGCAGAACTCCGAACTGCCCTGGACGAGCTGGACACGATCTGGGCAGCTCTCGACGTCCTCGAAGTGACGGACACGCTGGTCAAAACGGCCGCCAGGACAGCTCGCGACCATACGTTGCGCGCATACGATGCTGTCCACCTCGCGGGCGCCCTCGCCTTCGCCGAAGGCGAGGAGATCGCCTTCATGTGCTGGGACCACGAACTGAACGAAGCGGCGGACAAGCACGGCTTCGTGCTGATCCCCGAGCGCTCCTGACATAAGCGTCGGCAGGATCGCCGCAGGGGCGGCCGAAATAGACCGGATGAACCGTGAGCGGTGGCGGCAGCGTGCGCAGCGGGCCAGCGACGCCTTCGGGCTGGTGCTGCTGCTCGTCCTGCTGATCTATGTGCTCGCCTCGGTGATCTCCAACCGGGCCTGGCCGGCGGTGCTGCTGACCGCGGTGATGGGCGCCACCTCGGTGGTCGCGCTGACCAGCTCCCACGCGCGACCGCTGTTCGTCCGGCGCGCCCTCTGGCTCGCTGCCCTCGCCGTCGTCCTCGCGGCGATCTCGGCGCTGAGCGGCGGGCGCCAGTGGCTCAACGCCGCCAACTTCATCAACATCTGCCTGCTCGCTGCGGCGATGGGCGCCGTGCTGCGCCGAGTCGTCACCTCGGGCAACGTCTCCTCGCGCACGATCCTCGGCGCGATCAGCGTCTACGCATCGCTCGGCATCCTCTTCACCTGGGCCTACGGGCTGATCGACCGAGTCGAAGGCGGCGGCTTCTTCGGCCAGGCGACCGGCATCCAGGGCAGCGACTTCCTCTTCTTCAGCTACACGACGCTGACCACCACCGGCTACGGCGACCTGGTCCCCGCCGGGCAGGTCGGCCGCATGCTCTCCGGCCTGGAGATGATGATCGGCCAGATCTTCCTGGTGACGCTGGTGGCGGGGCTGGTCAGCCTCTGGAAGCCCGGCGAGGGCCTGCTCCGCAGGCGCGCCAAGCGCTCCGGCGAGGACCCCGAGCTCAGCCGCTGAGCAGCGACTCGAGCTCGGCGAGCTGCGACTCGATCCCCGCGCAAACCCGGTCGCAGAGCTCGAGCACGCCCGGGTCGGAGATCCGGTAGAGCGAGCTCGTCCCCTGCTTGCGGCGGCTGACGAAGCCCTCGGCGTGCAGCGCGGCGAGGTGCTTGGAGACGTTCTGCTGCGAGCCGCCCAGCGCCTCGGTGACCTCGCCGACCGAGGCCTCCTCGCCCTGGCGCAGCAGGTCGAGGATGCGCAGTCGGGTCGGATCGGAGAGCGCGCGGAAGCGCCGTGCGATCAGCTCGGCCGCGTCGCTCTCAAGGGGGCTCTTCATCGCCATCTTCCACGCACCTCGATTCTCTGCTATCGTACCTATTTACAACTGTTAAGTTGTTAACTTGTAGACCGTGAGAAAGAGGATAGCGATGCCGACTGCTGCCCCGTCCAGACCAGCCCCCAAGCAGCGCTCCGGCCAGCGCACCGGCTCCACCTCCCAGGAGCCGGCGCGCTGGCCGCTCGAGCGGATCCTCTTCCTCATGGCCGGAACGATGACCGGCCTCAGCGCCGTGCTCGCGGCCCTGGTCAGCCCCTGGTTCCTGCTGCTGACGGGCTTCGTCGCCGCCAACCAGCTCGCCTACGTCGCCTTCGGCAACTGCCCGAGCTCACTCGTGCTGCGCCGGCTCGGGGTCAGGGCGGGGTGCGACCGATGACGCCCCTCGGGCCGGTCGGCCGCCTCGGCCGCTTCGCCGCTTCCCAGCCCCGCTGGGTGTTCGTCGCCTGGGTGGCGATAGCCGTCGGGCTCGGGGCGCTCGCGCCCCGGGTCGAGACGGCGCTTTCCGGCGCCGGCTGGCAGGCCAACGGCTCCGAGTCGGTCGCCGTGCGCGAACAGGTCGACCGCGCCTTCGCCGGCGGCGGCGCCTACGCGCTCCAGGTCGCCGTCCACTCCGAGGAACTGACCGTCGCCGACCCGGCCTTCCGCCGCAGCGTGCGGCGCGCCGAACGGCTGCTCGCCGCGGACTCGGCGGTGAGCCGCGTGATCCCGCCGCGACCCGGCGTCTCGATCTCCGCCGGCGGCCACACGGCGGTGATCCGCGCCGGCGCCGCCAAGGACCCGAACGAAATGGTCGCCGCCGCCACCGACCTCAAGGGACCGCTCGGCGACAGCGCCGCGCCCGCCGTCGAAACCAACCTGACCGGCGCCGCCGGCATGTGGTCGGACTTCAACGAAGCGAACAAAAACGCGATGCTGAAGTCGGAGGTCATCTCCTGGCCGGTCACGCTGGCGATCCTCGTGCTCGCCTTCGGCTCGCTGGTCGCCGCCGGCCTGCCGCTGATGCTGACGATCGCCGGCCTCGTCGCCTCCGCCGGCGTGCTCTTCCTGGCGACGCTGATCGCCCCGGTCTCGATCTGGGCGATGAACTTCGCCCTGATGTTCGCCCTGGCGCTGGGCATCGACTACGCCCTGTTCATCGTGATGCGCTTCCGCAACGCGCTCTTCGGCCAGCAAGCCGACCCCGTGGAGGCGGTCGGGGTGACGATGGACACGGCCGGCAAGGCGGTGCTCTTCTCGGGTCTGACGGTGCTGATCTCGCTCTCCGCGGTGATGCTCGTCCCCAGCCCGGCGTTCCGCTCGATGGCGCTGGGAATCATGATCTCGGTGCTCTTCGTCCTGGCGGCGACGCTGACGCTGCTGCCGGCGGTGCTGGCGAAGCTCGGGCCGCGGGTCGACAAGCTCAGCCTGCCCTGGGCGCACAGCGGCGACCACCGCTCGCCGCGCTTCACCCGCTGGGGCGAACGACTCTGGCGGCGGCCCTACCTCTACGGCGGCGGCGCCGCTCTGATCCTCGTCCTGCTGGCGCTGCCGGTGCTCGGGCTGAAGACCGGCATGCCGTCGATCAAGGTCGTCCCCAGCGGCGATCACTCGCGGCGCGGCTACGAGCAGGTCGTGGGCGCCTTCGGGCCGGGGGCGCCCGGGCAGCTCCAGGTCGTCTCGGCGGCGGGCGAAGCACGCCGCGTGGCGGCCGTGCTGGCGAGCGACCCCGGCATCGCCGCGACCCTGCCGGCGCGGGCGAACCCGCGCCAAGGCGTCGCCCTGACCGAGGCGATCCCCAAGGCCGGCCCCTCGACCCCGGCCTTCGGCGCGACGATCGACCGGCTGCGCGCGGCGCTGCCGGCGGGCGCCCTCCTCGGCGGCCCGGCGGCGGAAAACCACGACCTCGAAGCGGCGCTGGAAGGGAAGACGCCGCTGGCGATCGGCGTCGTCCTGGCGCTCGGCTTCCTGCTGCTGCTGGTCGCCTTCCAGGCGCCGCTGATCGCGGCGATCGGGGTGCTGACCAACCTGCTGGCGACGGGCGCCGCCTTCGGCGTCGCGACGCTGATCTTCCAGGACGGCCACCTGAGCGGCCTGCTCGGCTTCGAATCGCAGGGCTTCCTCGACGCCTGGGGGCCGATCTTCTTCTTCGCGATGATCTTCGCGATCGCGATGGACTACACCGTCTTCCTGCTCTCCTCGGCGCGCGAGCACTGGGAAGAGTCGGGCGACGCGCGCACGGCGATGATCGGCGGCCTCGCCCACTCCGGCCGGGTGATCCTCGCCGCGGGCGCGGTGATGGTCGCCGTCTTCTTCACCTTCGCCCTCTCGGGGCCGCTGCCGCCGAAGGAGATGGGCGTGATCCTCGGGGTCGCCGTGCTGCTCGACGCCTTCCTCGTGCGGCTGACCCTGCTGCCGGTCTTCCTGCGGCTGGCCGGGGGCGCCGCCTGGTACCTGCCCGCCTGGCTCGACCGCATCCTGCCCCGCGTCCACTTCGGGCACGGGGCGCCCGGCGGCGGGTTGCCGCGCGACCCGGATGAGAAGGCCGCGGAGCGGCCACTGGCGGGCTCTGCGCGCTAGCCAGCCAGCTCGACGCGTTCGATCTTCTGGTCCTCGACCGGGCGATCGCCGGCGCCGGTCTCGGTCTTCTCGATCGCGTCAACCGTCTCCATCCCCGAGCTGACGGCGCCGAAGACAGTGTGCTTGCCGTCGAGCCACGACGCCGCCTCGGTGGTGACGATGAAGAACTGCGAGCCGTTGGTGTTGGGACCGGCGTTGGCCATCGCCAGCGCCCCGCGGACGATCTTGTGGTCGTTGATCTCGTCCTCGAAGGTGTAGCCGGGGCCGCCGCGGCCGGTGCCCTCCGGGCAGCCGCCCTGGATCATGAAGTCGGCGATCACCCGGTGGAAGATCAGCCCGTCATAGAAGCCGTCGGCGGCGAGTTTGCGGAAGTTCTCGACCGTCTTCGGGGCGTCGGAGTCGTGCAGTTCGATCACGATCTCCCCGGCATTGGTGTGCAGCGTGGCCTGTGACATGGCCGCCACCCTAGATGATCCTTGACGACCTCACACCCACCGCTCCGGTGACGGCAGGGATCGCCACGGAGGGGAGAGGCAGAATGCTAATCGCCCGTTTTGTCGTCGAGCTTCATGAGAGCCTCCTTTCGGGCTTCTCGTACCCGTCCACTGAGCAGCTTATCGGCAGCCGCCCAAGAATCAATAGTCAAAGTTTGCAAAGAGTTCACCAGGTCCATGCGATCTCCACGACCTCGCCGATCGCAAGATGCGCGATCTTCTCTTCGACGTAGGGCCTTCCGTCCTTGCGCCTGGTTGCGAGCGTTCTCGCTGGCGCCCCTTTGAATTTGATCTCGACATGCGAGGGGGCTGCATCGGCCGGCCAAGTCACGCGCATGATCCTTCGGTGGTCAGATTTCGCCTTGGCCTCCAGCGAAGCCGTCTCGTGGGCGCCGGGGAACCGGTCGACCGCATCACGCTCGACACACCATTCGAGCATGTCCCCTCGGCAGTGCTCCTCGTCGAGTGAGTAGATCACCTTCTCGCCTCTGCAGGCCGATGACGCCGAAGCCAACGGCGATCACAGCCAACGCGTCGAGATTGTGCCACACGAACCCCCTGACCGCTTGAAGCCTCTCCCACCAAGTCAAGCGCGACACCCTAGTTGTTCCTAAAGAAAACTGGCACAACCGGGGCCACCCTACCCACTCACCCGTACGAGCACGGGGCGCGACGCTCCAGGGGCGTAGGGCCAGCGCTCCTCGGCGAGGGCGACGGCGCGCAGGCGTATCCGGGCGCTGCCGGTGATGTAGCGGAAGCGGTAGCGGGCGTGGAAGCGGCCACTGTGGTCGCTGCGGGTGACGAGGACCGGCCGCCAGACGCGGGCCTCGTTCTCGTAGTACTGGATCGCGACCAGCTTGCCGCGGCGCGGCAGCGGCGCGCCGCGCGCCCGCACCCGTCCCCACAGATGCAGCGCCTGGCCGGTGCGCAGGCTGCGCGGTGCCGCGCCCAGCGTGGCGGAGCCGCGCACGCGCAGCGCCAGCGCCGGGCGGCGGGCGCGGGCCAGTCCCGGCTCGCCCCGGTAGACGACGGTGACGCGGCGCGAGGGCCCGGCCGGCAGCGCCAGGCGGAAGCCGCCGTGGCGGCCGGTGCGCACGGTCGCCACCCGGCGCCGCATCAGCGCCCCGTGCGAGGGGCGCGAGACGACGCGCAGGCGGCGGCCCGCCAGGCCGGCGCCATCGGCCTTGAGCAGGCGGCCGGAGAGCGCCGCGCCGGCGCCGAACGGAACGGTCACCCGCTGCCCGCGGCGGTGGCGCCAGCGCAGCTTGGCGAACAGACGGGTCTTCGCCTTGACGCGCGGCCCCAGCGGGGACGACGAAGCTCCCGGCCGGTCGCGACCGCCCTGCTGTCCCGTCGCCGGCCGGCTCGGCGCCAGTGGCGGCGGCAGCTTGCGCAGCGCCATCTCGGCGCCGTCGGCGCGCCGCGTCGTCGTCGCGGAGTTGCCGGCGACGTCGCTCGCCTCGGCGCGGAAGACGTAGGTGCCGGGACCGAGGTCGTCGGGAACGGACGCGACGAGGCGCTTCCCGCCGGGTGCCCCTTCCATCCGCGTCGGCAAATCGGTCCAGTGTTCGGCGTTGACGCGCCGGTAGGAGACCGTGCCGCCGGCGGGGCCGGAGTGCTGGTCGCGCACCTCGGCGCTGACCGCCTGCGGCAGCTCGCCCGCCGCCTGTCCGTCGAGCGGCTCGAAGGCGACGCCGGGCGGCACATCGTCGAGCCGCAGCGGCAGCTCGATCGCCGTCCCGGAGTCGGCGTTGCCGGCCTCGTCGCGCAGCCAGATGCGGAACGAGTAGACGCCGGGGCGCGGCAGCCTGCGATTCGCAAGCGCGGCGATCCCGCGGCCGGCGGCGTACTGGACCCCCGTGTCGTAGCCGGACGGTCCCGTGATCCGCCAGTAGGCGCCGCCGATCGGGCTCGCCGGTCCCTGGTCGGGGTCGACCCAGGAGACGTCGAAGTCGTCGACCCGGTGCCAGCCCTCGCCGCCGGCGAGCGTCAGGCTGCGCGGGTGCGCGGGCGGGTTGTTGTCGATCAGCACCGTGGTCGGGAAGATGCAGGCGCTGTTGCCGGCGAAGTCGGTGGCGCAGCGGCTCAGCGCGTGCGGGCCGTCGCTGAAGTTCGTCGTCTGCACGGTGACCTCGTCGGCGGCGCCGGTCGGGCAGGGCTGCATGCGCGTCGCCCGCCACTCGCCGTCGATCATCGCCTTCGCGCAGGGGTACTCGGTGAGGCCGACGCGGTTGCCGTCGAGCAGCGTTTCGCTGAACCGCACGCCGCCGCCGGTGTCGCTGTCCCAGTAGTTGACCCGCTGCGCGCCGCGCCGCCAGCCACCTGCCGCAAGGTCGGCGCCGGCGTTGCCGGGCACCGGCGCGTGGCCGTCGAATACGTCGATCGTCAGCGAGCGGACCGCCGACCACGAACCGGAATCGAGCGAGCACCACCTGTCGGCGGTGCGGGCGCAGAGCAGCCGGTCCTCGACCGCCGGCGCCGGGATGCCGAATTCGGTGAAGAAGTCGCGCTGCGTCGTGTCGGTCGCGCTCGCGGTCAGCGTCGCGTCGAAGCCGCCGTCGCCGTTGCCGGCGCCGAAGCGCTGCTCCATGCCGTCGTGCAGCGCGTGCCACCAGATCCCCCAGACGCGGCTGATCCCGGTGCCGGCCGGCGCCTCCCAGCGCCAGCGGGCGAAGCGCGTGCCGGAGACGGTCGAGCCGCCCTGGGTGAAGCTCTTCAGGTGCTCGGAGCCGAAGGCGCAGCCGGACTCCGGGCGGAACTTGGCGCCGCCGGTGTCATCGGCCCAGTTGGCGTCGATGTCGACGTTCCAGCCGCACTGCGCGACCCGGTAGTTGCCGGCGGTCGCCTCCCGCGCCGCCAGCAGCAGCAGGGCCAGCGCGAGCGCCACCCCCATCGCGACGATCCGTGCGATTCCCCCACGCGTCCCCGACATCGGTCCTCCTTCGCTCGCTTGCAGACGGGGGTCCAAGGGCGCAGCGCCGCGATCTCTCCCCCCTGCGGACGGATGTCCGGCTCGCCCCAAAAACCGGGCGCGGTCGAGGTTTGCGCCGCATAGCGGTTCAAACCTCTACCGCGGTGTCGGCCGCACCCGCGCTCTGCGAAAATGGCCGCATGCCACTACCGAGCCAGGATCAAGTCACCGAGAAGCTGCGCGCCGTCATCGACCCCGAGCTGCGCCGCTCGATCGTCGAGCTGGGGATGGTCCGCTCGATCGAGATCAAGGAGAGCGGCCGGGTCGAGGTCGTCGTCTCCCTGACCACGGCGGGCTGCCCGATCCGCTCGCACTTCGAACAGGCGGTCGCCGGGCAGGTC
This sequence comes from Solirubrobacterales bacterium, assembly GCA_035266685.1. Classification (GTDB taxonomy): domain Bacteria; phylum Actinomycetota; class Thermoleophilia; order Solirubrobacterales; family 70-9; genus VRUE01. The sequence continues at coordinate 3,993 of DATFMX010000166.1, read as the reverse complement.
TCCGAGCTCGACGGCGTGACCGAGGTCGCGGTCGGCTTCGACGTCCTCTCAGACGACGAGAAAGGCCAGCTGCAGCAGACGCTCGGCCGCGGCAAGCTGCCGGAGGGCGCGCTCGCCCAGGTGAAGAACGTGATCTGCGTCGCCTCGGGCAAGGGCGGCGTCGGCAAGTCGACGATGACCGCCAACCTGGCCGCGGCGCTGACCGCCGAAGGCCACGCCGCCGGCGCCCTGGACTGCGACGTCTACGGCTACTCGATCCCGCGCATGCTCGGCGTCAACCGCAAACCCGAGGTCAACGCGGAGCGCAAGATCCTGCCGCTGGAGGCGCCGAGCGGCGTCAAGGTGATGTCGATCGGCTTCTTCGTCGAGGAGAACTCCGCCGTCGTCTGGCGCGGCCCGATGCTGCACAAGGCGATCCAGCAGTTCCTCGAGGACGTCGCCTGGGGCGAGCTGGAGTACCTGCTGCTCGACCTGCCGCCGGGAACCGGCGACGTCGCGATGACGCTCTCCCAGCTCCTGCCGCAGGCCAAGTTCGTGCTCGTCACGACGCCGCAGCCGGCGGCGCAGACGGTCGCCAAGCGGGCCGCCGACATGGCGCAGAAGTTCGACCTCGAGCTGCTCGGCGCGATCGAGAACATGTCCGGCTTCACCACGCCCGACGGCGAGCGCTTCACGATCTTCGGCGAGGGCGGCGGCCAGCTGCTCGCCGACGAGCTCGACATCCCGCTGCTCGGCAAGGTGCCGCTCTCGGAGCCGCTGCGCGAGCACGCCGACAACGGTTCGCCGCTGGTCACCGCCGAGCCCGACTCTCCCGCCTCGCAGGCGATCCGCCAAGCCGCCCGCGGCATCGTCGCCGCGACGCCGCAGGAGCTACCCGTCCTGCAGGCGACCCCAGCCCCGGCGGAAGCGCCGCCCGTGGGCGGCACCCCGCTGCCGGTCGTTCAGTAGCCGGCGCGGCTCAGGCCGCGCTCTTCGACTTGTAGTAGTCGGCGTTGATCTGGGCGTATTTCGCCCACTCGCTGGGCAGCTGGTCCTCGGCGAAGCAGGCGTCGACCGGGCAGGCCTCGACGCAGGCATCGCAGTCGATGCACTCGTCGGGGTCGATGTAGAGCATCTCTACCGAGTCGTAGTCGGGCTCGTCCGGGGTCGGATGGATGCAGTCCACCGGACAGACCTCGACGCACGAGTTGTCCTTCTGGCCAATGCACGGCTCGGCGATGACGTAGGTCATTCGAAGCTTTCTCCTGGGGGTCGGTCGTTTGCGTTGCGGCGGGTTTTCGGCCCCCGCCAAGCGCGAGCGGACATTTTAGGGATTACGCGAGCCGGTGCGGCGAGATGGGCGCGGGCGCCGCTGTCTCTAGGGTTTGAACGATGCTGCTGCTGACGGGAGCCACGGGAAGCATCGGGTCGCGACTACTGCCGCTGCTGCTCGAGCGCGGCGAGGATGTGCGCTGCCTGGTGCGCGAGCCGCGGCGCCTCGGGGCGCACCGGGTCGATGTGCAGATCGCGCTCGGCGACCTCGGCGAGATGTCGGACCCCTACCTGGTGCGGCAGGCGCTGCGCGGCGTCGACACCGTCGTCCACCTCGCGGCGACGATCCGCGACCAGCCGCCGCACCGGATCGAGGAGCTGAACGGGCTGGCGACGGTGCGGCTGCTGCGCGCCGCCGAGCGCAGCGGCGCGCGGCGCTTCGCTTTCTTCAGCGCGCTCGACGCGTCCGCCGCGCAGCGCACCCGCTTCTTCCGCGCCAAGTGGCTGGCCGAGCGGGCGATCGCTTCCTCGCCGCTGGAGACGACGGTCTTCGCGCCATCGATCGTCTACGACCGCAGCGACCCCTGGGTGACGCTGCTGCGCCGCTTCTCCTTCCTGCCGGTTGTGCCCGTCTCCGGCGCCGGGCGGGCGCGCTTCCAGCCGATCTGGGCGGCCGACGCGGCGCGCTGCGTGGTCGCGGCGCTGGCGCGCGAGGGGGCCGGCCGGCGCGAGCGCTACGAGCTGGCTGGCCCGGAGACACTCAGCTACGACGAGATGTCGGACCTGGTCGGCCGCGTCGCCGGCCGGCCCCGCCCGCTCGTCCACCTGCCCCTGCCGATGATCCGCGCAGGACTGATCGCGCTCCGCAACGTCTTCGGCGAGGCCGTGTTCGCAACCTGGGAGGAGGCAGAGCTGATGGAGGTTTCGATGACCAGCGAACGCGGCAGCGCCGACGCGCAGGAGCTAGGCGTGGACCCGAGAAGGATGGAAGATGTTCTTGCGGAGGCTTAGCGGCAGATTCGGCGCGGCGATAGCCGTCACCCTCGCCCTGGCGGCGCTGAGCGCGGCGCAGGCGACGGCACTCAGCCTGGTGCCGCCGAAGCCGAACGTCCTCTTCGGCGTCAGCGACAAGGGGACGACCGCCGACTACGAAGAATTCTCGACCCTGCTGAACAAGCACCCGGCGCTGCTGGAGACCTTCCACCCCTGGGGCAACAGCGTCAACAAGGCCTACGAACGCTGGCGCGAAACGTCAACGCGGCCGATCCTCCACATCTCCACCGCCGACGACCAGACGCTGGCCGAGCTGATCACGCCGGAGCAGATCGCGCTGGGCCAGGGTGACGACTACCTGCTGCAGCTCAACCACTTCTTCTTCGCCCACGGCGTGCTCGCCTACATCCGGCCGCTGGGCGAGCCGAACCGCTGTCTCAACGTCTGGTCGGCGGTCAACTGCGACGGCAGCCAGAAAGGCGGCGAACACACGGCCTACTGGTACAAGCAGGCCTTCCGCCGGATCGTGGCGATCGTCCGCGGCGGCGGCACTCTGGACGAGATCAACGGGACGCTGGCGGGGATCGGGCTGCCGCCCGTCAACCGCACGAAGGGCCCGCCACCCAGCGAACTGCCGGGGCCGCCCGTGAGCTTCATCTGGAGCCCGCTGCCGGGCGGCTCGCCGCGGGTCAAAGGCAACTTCCCCGGCAACTACTGGCCGGGGCGCCGCTGGGTCGACTGGGTCGGCACCGACTTCTACTCGCAGTATCCCGTCTGGAAGGACCTCAACCGCTTCTACCACGGCAAATTCTGGCGCGGCAAACCGTTCTCGATCGCCGAGTGGGCGGTCTACGGCAAGGACGAACCGCGCTTCGTCAAGCAGCTCGTCGCCTGGACCGCGAAGCGCCCCCGGGTGCGCATGTTCGTCTACTACGACGGCTTCGGCCCCGGCGAGAACCCGTACGACCTGCGCCTCTACCCGCGCACGACCAACACGCTGCGCCTCAAGGCGCGCCGCCCCAACTTCCTCCAGCAGGTCGAATACAACGTCGGCGAACTCCCAGCGCTGCCAAAGAAGGAAAAGAAGAAGCCGGCCCCCACCCCGGCCGAATCGCCAACCGCCTAGCGGCCGACGGGCCGATTTGTCGAGTCGAGCTCGACTTATCGGCCCGTCGGCCGAGAATTCGGTGGGTTGAGTAGGCCGTGGATGGTTTCGGCGAGGCGGCGGGGTTCGCGGTCGATCTGACGCCAGGTGCAGCGAGAGACGCGCCAGCCCGCCAGTTGCAGGCGCTGCTCGCGCTCCCTGTCGCTCTCGAAGGCCGACCCGGTGTCGTGGAATTCGCGACTGTCGGCTTCGACGACCAATCCCGCGTCGCGCCAAAGAAAATCCGGCATGGTCTTGCGACCGCCGGGATAGAGACTCACGTTGACCTCGGGCACGGGCAAGCTGGCCCGACAGCACATTTCCAGAAAGGCGACCTCCATGTCGCTACGCGTCCACTTGGTCTTGGGATGGATTTCATCCATCACCATCCGCAGCCGAGCGACCCCGCGGCGCCCACCACTGCGCCTGATCAACTTCCGCACCTCGTCGTGATCGAGGATGCGCCGCACCTCCGCCTCGGAAACCGCCTTGCGCAGTTCCCATACCGGCGCAACAGCAGCGAAATCAAGCAACGTCCGCGCCACTGTGGTGCAGGGGATCCCGTGCATAGTCGTCCGGTCCTCCGCGGCCAGCGCCCCGTCCCG
>DATFMX010000165.1:0-16597 GCA_035266685.1 Solirubrobacterales bacterium | reverse complement strand
GTCCTCTTTCTCGATCTCGACGTCGTAGACGAGGCCGAGCGAGACGAAGTCGAGCCCCAACTCGGGGTCGATCACCTCCTCGAGCGCCTCCATCACATCGTCTTCGGTCAGCATGTCGCTCTGCGTCTGGTTCTCGGACATGAGCCAATGGTAACCGGGACTACGGCTCGGGCTCGTGGCTCTGTCTCTCCACCTCGGTGAGCACGGCGATGTCGTCGAGGTCGCCGGGACGTCCCGCCGCGCGCTTCATCCGGATCAGGTCATCGAGCGAGACGATCGCAACCTCGATTCCGTCGAGGTCGACCACGAGGGCACGCTCGCGCATCTCGTCGAAGCTGCGGGCGCCCTTGGGTTCCTTGAGGATGTGGATCTGGCCATGGCGCGTGAGCAGGGGGGGCACGATCGCGGCGATCGCGAGGCGCTCGGGGTCGCCGACCGAAATCTCGGCGCCTTCGGACGCGGCATCCCGCGGGCGCGCCTCGAGCTCGGCGAGTGCCGCTCCAAGCCGGCGCAGGTTCTCCGGGTCCGGGTCCGGGGTCACATCGAGGTCCATCGTCGTGCGTCGGTGCCCATGCACCTGCGTCGCGACGCCCCCGATGACGACGTAGTCGACGCCGTGACGCGCAAGGGCAGCGATCAGCTCGCCGAGGTCGAGTGGGCGCTCTTCGCTCACGGCTCGCTGCTGCGGGTAGCGGGGTGCCCCTCTCGACGGGCCTGCTCACCGGCTCCGGCCATCTGCGCGGCGACCCGATTCCAACCCGTCGCCTCGCGAAGTCGTTCGCCCGGCGTCAAGTCGTTGGCAACGCCAAGCTCGTCCACCGGCACCGCTCCGCCAATGGGCTCAAGCCCGATCACCGGGCGCCTGCCCAGGGCCAGCATTAGCTGCGCAAAGCGCTCCAGCGTCGACGCCTCCGCCCCGCGCTCGATCCTGCTGACCGCGTCCTGGCTGGTGCCGGCTCGCAGGGCCAGTCGACGCTGGCTGACCCCCTGCTCCTGGCGCGCCTCGCGAAGTGCGGCACCGATGTCTGAGACTTGACACTGCATACGGTGTCAGAATAGCGCGCGACCTCTTACGGCGACGGCGGTAGCGGCTCCTCGGGCACATCCTCGCCTGCGGGCTGAAGCTCGAGCTGCCACCAGCCGACGTCGTGCCAGGCGCCGTCCTTCCAGCCGATCCGGCGGTAGACGCCGACCGGGACGAAGCCGGCGGCCTCGTGCAGGGCGACGCTGGCGGGGTTGGGCAGGGTGATGCCGGCGCAGGCGACATGGAAGCGCTGACTGCGCAGGCGGTCGGCGAGCTCGGCGTAGAGGGCTCGGCCGTGGCCCCTCCCCCGCTCGCCGGCGGCGATGTAGACGGAGGTCTCGACAGCCCAGCGGTATGCCGGGCGGTAGCGATGGGGACAGGCGTAGGCGTAGCCGACGACCGTGCCGTCGCGCTCGGCGACCAGCCAGGGGAACCGCTCCTGGTTCTCGGCGATCCGCGCGGCGAAGCTCGCGGCGTCCGGCGGCTCCTGCTCGAACGAGGTGGCGCCGGACTCGACGAACGGCGCGTAGATCGCAAGGCACGCCGCCGCGTCGCGGTCGGGGTCGGCGCTGCGGATCGTCGCGGGCTGCAATTCGCCCAGGGACAATAAGGTGCCGTCGATGAGCGAGAACCGTGGACAGGTGCTGCGCCGGTCGATCGGCATCGTCTTCTCCGACGGCGGCCTGCTGGCGCTCAGCGGCGAGCGGCCGTCGGGCGCCGGCGAGCACGGCGAGGAGCGGTTGACGACGGTCCTCCGCGAGCCCGACGGCGGCTCGACCGAGGTCTCCGAGACCCTGCTCTCGACCGAGTACGGGCCCGACGGGGTGCAGCGGCGGGCGACGCTGGAGCTGTGGACCGACGACGAGGGGGTTCAGCCGCTGCGCGGCGGAGGGACGCTGATCGGCGCCACCGAGGTGCGCGGGCCAGGCACCGTCTCCGAGGTCGCCTTCTTCCGCTGGGCACTCGAGAGCCGCGAGGGCCTCGGGCACTACGAGCTGGTGCGCGAAGGTGGCTGAGGGGGCGGTGAAGATCGAGGCGATCGTCTCCGACTTCGGTGGCGTGTTGACGACGCCGCTGGTCGAGTCGTTCATGGCCTTCCAGGACCGCACGGGGATCACCGGCGAAGCGCTCGGCATGGGAATGCAGGCGGCAACCGAGGCCAATGGCGGCAGCAACCCGCTGTTTGAGATGGAGCGGGGCGAGATCAGCGAGGCGGTCTTCCTCGAACGGCTGACCGCCGGCCTCGAACCCCTGCTCGGCCACCCCCCGGAGATGCACAGCTTCAAAGAGATCTACTTCGAGGCGCTGGAGCCGAACCCGCCGATGATCGAGCTGATGCGCGAGCTCAAGGACTCCGGCTACAGGATGGCGATGCTGACCAACAACGTGCGCGAGTGGGAGCCGTGGTGGCGACCGATGCTGCCGGTCGACGAGATCTTCGAGACGGTCGTCGACTCGGGCTTCGTCGGCTGCCGCAAGCCCGAATCGAAGATCTACGAGATCGTCCTCGACCGCATCTCCCTGCCGGCCGAGTCCTGCCTCTTCGTCGACGACGTCAAGGTCAACTGCGAAGGCGCCGAAAAGGCCGGCATGAGCGCGGTCCACTTCCAGGACACCGACCAGGCGATCGCCGGCGTGCGCGCCGCACTCGCCTAGCAGCCCAGCGCATCGTTCAGCGCTCGACAGGCCTGGCGCAACCTGACGTCGGACAGCGCGGCGACGCGGCGGCGGAAGGCGTCCCGAGCGACCGTGTGAATGTTGTCGAAATTGACCACGCAGTCGGTGGGGACACCATCGTCGGCGCTTGTGAGGATCAGCTCCGAGGCGAGCTCTCGCCTGGTTCGCGTCAGCGCGGCCACGACAACGGCTTGGATCCGGTCGGCAACCGGATCGCGCGTCAGGATCAGGACCGGCCGATCGCCGCCCGGAGTCGCGGCAAACCAGATCTCACCCCGTCTCATCGGCCCAATCGGCCCAATCCTCGGCTGGCCCCCAGTCGGCGATCTGGCTGAGGGACTTCTCCGCATCGGTCAGCGGTATCCGCTTCCAATTCGCAACCTCATCCTCACTGCGAAGGCGAACGAGGTGCCGGTGGAGGGCGTCCCTCAGAAGCTCTGAGCGCTCGAGCCCCAGGGCTTCCGCCCAGCGCTGAACCTCGACCGCGTCTGCGTCGGGAACACGGAAGCTGAGCATCGTCATACAAGAATCCTACTGCGTATGACAGACGGGAACCGACCTAGTTATCTGACCCGGCGCGGTCCCAGATGTAGAGCTCTACGGCCTCTACGGCGAGCTCCATCAGGCGGGGCTGGGAGAGCAGGTCGAGGACCAGCTCGAGGGCGTCGTCTTCGGTGACGCCGGCGTCGACTGCCTCCTCGCCGCGGAAACCGGCGGCCAACTTGAGCGCCTCGCGGCGGTTGTCGCCGAGCGAGCCGAAGGCGCCCATGAGGAAGTCGCGGTTTGGCACCGGCTGGCCGAGCTCCAGCGAGCCGTGCCAGGCGGCGAGCATCGAGAGGTCGTGCTCGTCGAGCTCGGAGAGCGCTTTCGCGTAGTGGACCTCGAGCTCGTCGTCGGGGATCTCGTCGACCCAGGCGCGGACCGCCTCGCCGAGCAGCTGGCGACGGGCCTCGCGGCCGATCGAGTCGGCGATTGCGCGGATGGCGTCGGCGGGGTCTACGAAGCAGAGTGCCATTTGCTGCGCTCAATCTAGAGGCGCGTGTGGACGGCAAAGCCGGGGGCGGAAACCCGCCAATTGCGGCTTCCCGAGGCGGTTCCGCGGGGCCACCGAGCGCGCCGGAGCCGAACCTATGCTGGTTAGTTCCGCCGATGCCGCTGAAGCTGATCCACGGACCCCCCAACTCCGGTCGCGCCGACCGGATCCAGGCGCTGTTCCGCGCCGCGCTCGGCCGCGACCCGGTGCTGGTCCTACCGACCCTCGACGACGTATTCCGCTTCGAGCGCAGCCTCTGCGCAGACGGCGCCGCGCTCGGCGGCTCGGTGCTGACCTTCGCCGACCTCTTCCGCGAGGTCGCCTGGGCATGCGGGGCTTCGGCCGGGAGCGAGCTGACGCCGGCCCAGCGCCTCGCCGCTGTCTCGGCCGGGATCGCGGCGCGGCGCGGCGGGCTGGGGCCGCTGCGGCGCTCCGCCGCGCGGCCGGGCTTCGCGATCCCCTTCGAGCGGCTGCTCGACGAGCTGCAGGCGGCCGGGCTCGAGCCGGCGGCGCTGGAGTCGGGGGCGCAGACGCTCGAGTCCTCCGCCTACCTCGGCGACCTGACCGCGCTCTTCGCCGCCTACGCCGAGGTCCGCGACGGGCTCGGGATGCGGGACGTCCACGGGCTCGCCGCGGCGGCGATCGAGGCGCTGCGGGCGGCGCCCGACGCCTGGGGCGAGCGACCGGTATTCATCTACGAGCCGGGCGAGCCGACCGGCAACCAGCGGCGGCTGCTGGCGGCGCTGCGCGAGGCGACCGAGGTCAGCGTCGCCTTCGCCTACGAGGAGGACAACCCGGCGCTCGCCGCGCGCGCCTCGCTGATGACGACCCTGAGCGAGCTCGCCGAGGAGTCCGAGGCCATGTCGGGCCCGGCGGAGCCGGCGCCGTTCGGCATCGACCCGCTGCTCGTCCACCTGCAGCGCGAGCTCGGCCGGCCCGAGCCGGCGCGGCGCCCGCCCGGCGACGCGCTGGTGCTGCTGCGCTCGGCCGGCGAGCGATCGGAGGGCGAGGCGATCGGCGCGCAGGCTGTAGAGCTGATCGACGCGGGCGCCGACCCGGCGGCGATCGCGATCGCCGTGCGCGACCCGGCGCGGCGCGGTCCGCTGCTCGCCGATGTGCTCGAGTCATACGGAATCGCCGTGGCGCTGGAGGCCGAGGTGCCGGTTGCGACGACATCGGTCGGCGGCGCGCTGATCGCCCTGCTCGAGGCCGAGCTCGGCGCCGGCCGGGCGAGCGACCTGCTGCGCTTCCTGCGCGGCCCCTCCGGCGTCTCCCCCGCCCGGGTCGACTGGTTCGAGCGCGCCACGCGGCGCCGCCGGCTGCGCAGCGCCGCCGACGCGCTGGAGCTGTGGGAGGAGCGCTACGAGCAGCTCCCCGCCGACCTGCTGACCGTGCGCGAGGCCGCCGCCGCGGGACCCGCGACGCTCGCCGGCGCGCTGGCCAGACTCGCGCCGACGATCGCCTCGCGACCGCTGCGCGGCGAGGGGGACGGGCCCGAGCCGCGGCGCGGCGACGGCCTCGAGCTGCGCGCGGCGGCGGCGATCGCGAGCGCGCTCGGCGACCTCGCCGAGCTGCCCGACCTCGCGCCGCCCCCCGAGGGCCTGATCGCGACCCTGCGCGAGCTGCGCTTCGACGCCTGGAGCGGCCCGGTCGAGGGCCGCGTGCGCATCGCCAGCCCCTACCGGCTGCGCGCCTCGCGCTTCGAGCATGTCTTCGTCGCCTCGCTGCAGGACGGCGAGTTCCCGCGCCGCGAGCGCCGCGAGGACCCGTTCCTCGCCGAAGCGCAGCGGCTGCAGCTCGGGCTCGACCCCCGCCGCGATCCCGAGGCCGAGGAGCGCTACCTCTTCCACGCCTGCCTGGCGCTGCCGAGCAGGCGGCTCTTCCTCTCCTACCGCGACAGCGACGAGGACGGCGTCGCCGAGGCGCGCTCGCCGTTCCTCGACGAGGTCCGCCGCCTGCTCGATCCGGCCCCGCCGGCGGAGGGCGAGGACCCGGTCGAGGCGGAGCTGACGATCGCCCGCGACCTGACCGATGTGCGCCTGCCGCGCGACCTGCACCCCTCTCCCGCCCGCCTGGAGCGCGCGCGCCGCGCCGAGGCGGCGAGCCGCGCGCCGGGGCCGATCGCCAACCCGGAGGTGCTCGCCGCGCTCAGCGCCGTCCCGGCCTACGGAGGCACGACGCTCGAGGGCTTCGACACCTGCTCCTACCGCTGGTTCGTCTCCCACGAGCTCGACCCGCAACCGCTCGACCCGGCGCCCGACCCGCTCGTCCAGGGCGGCCTGATGCACCGCGTGCTGGAGCGGCTCTACGGCGAGCGGCCGGGCGGCGACGCCCTCCCCCGCCCCGACTCGCTCGCCGCCTGGACGGCGCGCGCCCGGCGGCTGGTCGAGGAGGAGTCGGCTGAGCGCGGGCTCGGCGCCCACCCGGCCGAGCGGGCGATCACGCGCCGGGTCGAGGGCCTGCTGGCGCGCTTCCTCGCCGACGAGGCGGCGCGCGCGCCGGCCGGCTTCGAGCCCTGGCTGCTGGAGGCGCGCTTCGGCGAGGACGAGAGCGCCGAGCGCCCGCCGCTGGCGATCGACGGCTGGGCGCTGCACGGCGCGATCGACCGGGTCGACCGCGACGCGTCCGGCCGCGCCCTCGTCGTCGACTACAAGCTCTCGCGCAGCGTCACGCCGCTGGTCAAGTTCGAGCAGCAGGCGAAGCTGCAGCTGCAGCTCTACCTGATCGCGGTCGCCGAGCACTGGGGGGCCGACGCGGCCGGCGGGCTCTACCACCCGCTGCGCGGCACCTCGGCCAACTCGCGGCGACCGCGCGGCGCCGTGCGCGAGGACGCCGCCGCCGAGCTCGCGGCCTACGACCTCTACGGCAAGGACCTGCTCCCGCGCGAGGAGTTCGAGGCGATGCTGGCCGACGCCCGCCGCCGCGCCGGTGAGATCGTCGCGCGGATGCGGCGCGGCGACATCCGCCGCGACCCCGGCCCGCGCCCCGGCCTGCGCGGCCACGACGTCTGCCCCGCCTTCTGCGACTTCGCGCCGATCTGCCGCCGCGACCGGGCGCCCGCCGACGCCGACGAGGGCGAGTGGGAGGAACGGTGAGCGAGCGCACGCCGACCCCCGAACAGGCCGCGGCGATCGAGGCCGCGGGCCACGACGTCATGGTCGAGGCAGGCGCCGGGACGGGCAAGACCGGCGTCATGGTCGACCGCTACTGCCGCCTGCTCTGCGAGCTCGAGGTCTCCCCCGACGCGGTTCTCGCCTTCACCTTCACCGACAAGGCGGCGAGCGAGCTGCGGCAGCGGATCCGCGCGGCGCTGGAGCTGCGAGCCGGCGCCGGCTCGCGCCGGGCCGAGGAGTTGCTGGCGGCGATCGGCGGCGCCTGGGTGACGACGATCCACGGCTTCTGCAACCGGCTGCTCGCCTCCCACCCGGTCGCCGCCGGAATCGACCCGCGCTTCCGCGTGCTCGACGCGCCCGAGGCCGAGCGGGCGGCGCGCGAGGCCTTCGACGACGCCCTCGCCGAGTTCCTCGCCGGCGGCGAGGAGGCGCGCGAGCGCACGGTGGCGGCGTTCGAAGTCGGCGGCCTGCGGGCGATCGTCAGCGGCATCCACGCCGAGCTGCGCAGCCGCGGCGAGGACCGGCCGCGACTGCCGGCGCCGCGCTCCCCCGACATCGAGGGGGCGCTGCGCCGGGCGAGCGCGGCGGCGGCGCAGGCGCTGGAGGAGCTGAAGCCGAACGACGCGAAACGCGAGCTGCTCGAGCGGGCGCTGGCCGAGCTGGAGAGCGCCGGACCCGAACCGGACCTCGACCGGCTCGCCTCGCTGCGCATCGACAGCAAGGCGAAGGCCATGGCCTCCTACTGCGAGGCGATCGACGCGGCGGTGGCGCGCGCTGCCGAGGCGGGCGAGGGCGGTGAGGCCTACCGCCATATCGCCGAGCTGCTGGCGCTCTTCGACGACCGCTACGAGGCGGTCAAGCAGCGCCGCGAAGGGCTCGACTTCGAGGATCTGCAGCTGCGCGCCGTGCGGCTGCTCGAACGCGAGGAGATCGGCAACGCCTACCGCAGCCGCTTCAGCCACCTGCTGGTCGACGAGTTCCAGGACACCAACCGCCTGCAGCTGCGGCTGATCGAGGCGCTGCGCGGCCCGCGCACCGAGCTGATGACGGTCGGCGACGAGCTGCAGTCGATCTACGGCTTCCGCCACGCCGACCTCGACGTCTTCCGCGAGCAGCGGCGCGCGGTCGAGGCGAGCGGCGACGCGGTCGCGATGGAGCTGAGCGGCAACTTCCGCTCGCGGCCCGAGGCGATCGCCGCGGTAAACGCGATCGGCGAGCGGCTGCTCGGCGACGCCTTCCGCCCGTTGCGCGTCGGCGCCCTGCCGGCGACGCCGCAGCCGGCCGGCGACGGCCCGGCGGTCGAGCTGCTGCTGACCGCGCGCGACGGCTGGGACGCCGACGGGATCGAGCTGGCGCCGGCGACCGACGCGGACACGCCGCCGGCCCACCTGGCCGAGGCGCGCTTCGTCGCCGAGCGGCTGCGCCGCCTGCACGAAGGCGGCGTCGAGCGCGGCGAGATGGTCGTCCTGCTGCGCGCCTTCACCCATCTCGACGCCTACGAGGACTCGCTCGAGCGAGCGGGCCTGCGCCCCTACACGATCGGCGGCCGTGGCTACTGGTCCCAGCAGCAGGTGGCGGACGTCTGCGCGCTGCTGGCGACGATCGCCAACCCGCTCGACGACCAGGCCCTGTTCGGCGCCCTCGCCTCGCCGGCCTGCGCCGTCACGCCCGACACGCTCTGGCTGCTGCGCTCCGCGGCGGGACGGCGGCGCCACGCCTGGCCGGCGCTCGAGCGCGCGGCGGGGCTGGCGCCGGAGGCCGAGCTGGAGGCGCCCGAGCGGCTCGAGCAGATACCGACCGAGGAGCTGGCGCTGCTGCGCGAGTTCGCCGCCACGGTCGACCGCCTGCGCCGCCACGGCGGACGGCTGCCGCTCGCCGGGCTGGTCGAGGCGGCGATCGGCGAGACCGGCTACGGCCTGGCGACGCTGCTGCGGCCGGCAGGCGAGGCGCGCTTCGCCAACGTGCGCAAGCTGATGCGCCTCGCGGAAGGGTTCGAGGCGCGCGAGGGCCGCGACCTGCGCGGCCTGCTCGACTTCCTCTTCGCCCGCGCCGAAGCCGACGCCGAGGCGGAAGCCGCGAGCGCCGTCGAGGGACACGACGGCGTGCGGATCATGACCGTCCACGCCGCCAAGGGGCTCGAGTTCGGCGTCGTCGCCGTGCCCAACCTCTCGCGCCGCCTGCTCGCCGGAACGCGCCTGCCGGCGCTGACCCTCGGCCACGAGCGCGAGCAGCCGCGGGTCGGCCTGCAGCTGCGCCGGCTCGGCGCCTCCTCGATCGACCTCTACGCCCACCGCGAGCTCTGCGAGGAGACCCAGGAACGCGAAGCGGCCGAGGAGCTGCGCCTCTTCCATGTCGCGGCGACGCGGGCCCGCGAGCGGCTGATCCTCAGCGGCGTGGCGATGCCGAAGCCGGCCAACGGCAGCAGGCCCGGGACGCCGGTCGTCGAGCGCATCCTCGCCGGCTTCGAGGTCGACCGCGAGCGCGACTCGGAGATCGAGATCCCGCCGCCGCTGCCGCGCGAGGGGCTGGAGGCGAGCTTCGAGCCGTCGCGGATCGCCGTGCGGGTCAGCCTGCCCTCGCCGGAGCGCGCCGCCGAGCTGACCGCGACGCGGCGCGAGCCCGCGGCCGAGACGACCGAGGACGCCGACGCCCCGCCGCTGCTGGAGCGCCGCCCACCGACCGTCCCCAACCGCCCGCTCTCCTACACCGCGCTCGCCGCCTACGGCGAATGCGGCTACCGCTTCTACATGGAGCGCGTCCTCGATCTCACCGAGCGCGGTCGAGGTTCCGACCGCATGGCGGAGCAAAGCTCTACCGCGCTCGGGGGGAGTGCCGGCGACGAGCCGGGTGGGCCCGGGCGGCGGAGCAAGGCGGCCGCCCGAGGCGCCGCCGTCCACTCGCTGCTCGAGTGGAGCCAGGCGAACGGGTGGGCCGAGCCGCCGCAGGAGCTGATCGCCCGCCACGCGGCCCTCGCGGGCATCGACCCGGCCGACGGAACGGCGGAGCGGCTGCTCGGGCCGATCCGCGCCTGGCTCGGCTCGCGCCTGCTGCGCGAGCGGATCGCCGCCGACGGCGTGACCAGTCGCGCCGAGGTGCCGCTGCTGCTCGGCATCGAGAAGGCGACCCTGCGCGGCTCGATCGACCTGCTGGCCGAGCGCGAGGGGACGCCGCCGCTGGTCCTCGACTACAAGACCGACCGCCTCGGCGGCGCCTCCCCCGCCGAGCGCGCCGCCAAGTACTCGATCCAGCGCGCCGTCTACGCGCTCGCCGTCGCCGAGGCGCGCGGCGCCGAGCAGGTGGAGGTCGCCTACGTCTTCCTCGAACGCCCGGACGATCCCGTGCTCACCCTGCTCGACGCCGAGGCGATCGAACACGGCCGCCGCGACCTCGCCGCGATCATCGCCCGGATCGGCGCCGGCGAGTTCCCGGTCGCCCCACCCGAGCGCCGCGACTGGGACCTCTGCCGCGGCTGCCCGGCACTGGGCCGCCTCTGCTCAGGCCCGCTCTAATTTCGCCGCCAGCTCGTCCAGCTTGAGCTCTTCGAGGCCCTCGCTGACCGCGTCGAGCTCGGCCGAGCAGTAGGTGACCAGCTCGCGGCCCTCGCGGCAGAGCTCGAGCGTTTCGCGCAGGCCGGCCTGGCCGGAGTCGAGGCGGTCGATGATCTGCTCGAGCCGCTCGACGGCGGCCTCGTAGGACTCAGGCTTCTCGGACGCGGATTCGGCCATCGCTGAAGCGCAGGTTAATCTCATCGGCGGCCCGGGCCGCGGCGGCGCTGGTCAGCGGCTCCCCGTCCGGGGCCTCGGCGAGCGCGTAGCCGCGCTCCAGCGTGCGCTCCGGCTCGTGCGCGCGCAGGGCGACCGCCGCCCGGTGCAGGGCCTCGCGGCTGCTGTCGGCTTCGGCGCCGGCGGCGCGGCGCGCGGCGCGCGCCAGCACGACCGTCGCCAGGCGGCGCTGGAAGGCGCGGCGCTCGGCGAGGCCGCGCTCGGAGGCGGCGCGGATCTCGCGCGTCTTCTGGTTCAGCGCGCCGCGCTCGCGCCGCAGCGCCCGCGCCGGGCCGCGGGCCAGCGAGACCAGGTGGCGACTGCGGCTGCCGACCGCCCGCTCCGCCGCCCGGCGCAGCCCGACCGCGTCGCGCCCCAGCGCCTCGCGCGCCGCGTTGCAGTCGAGCGGCACCGCCGCCTCGGCGGCGTGGGTCGGGGTCGAGCAGGCGACCGCGGCGACGTCGTCGATCAGGGTCGAGTCGCGCTCGTGGCCGACGGCACTGATCACCGGCACGCGCAGCATCGCCACGGTGCGGCAGAGCGTCTCGTCGCAGAAAGCCCAGAGGTCGGCGAGGCTGCCGCCGCCGCGGGTGACGACGATCGTCTCGACCTCGGGGGTGGCGGCGAGGTCCTGGATCGCCGCGCCGATCGCCGGCGCCGCGCGCCGGTCCTGCACCGGCGCGAACGCCCAGATCACCCTGCCCGCCCAGCCGCGCCGCTCCAAACCGGCGAGCAGATCGCGCCGCGCGGCGCCGCGCTCCGCCGTCACCACGCCGATCGTCCTCGGCAGCCGCGGTCGCGCAAGCTGTTTCTGCAGCTCGAAAAGCCCCTCGGAGCGCAACTGCTTGCGCAGCGCCTCCAACCGCGCCAGCAGATCCCCCTCGCCGGCCAGCCGCAGGTGGGTAACACGAAACGAGAAGGCGGGGGAGGAGGCGGCGCTGCCGATGAAGTAGTCGGGCCCGCCCACGGCGACGAATTCCGCACCGTCGCGCAGCGCCCCCTCGGGGAGCTCGAGGGCCGCCAATTCGTTCGCCCAGATCGTGCATGGGACCGCGCCCTCGGCGTCGCGCAACTCGAAATACGACTGCTTCTGCGTGTGGCGCAGGCCGGTGATCTCGCCGATCAGCTGTACCCGTGCCCGCTTTCGGAGCTCTTCACGCAACGTCCTCGCGTAGCGGCCAACTGCAAACGGTCCCGGTAAGTCCACCTTCCCAGGCTATCCGTGTCCCCTGACGCACGAGGACCAAGCAGATCAAGGACACAGGGAGCGTGGCGTGCTCTGCACGCGAGCGACCGAGGACGCCGATATGCGCCGGTCCTCGCGCGTCAGGCGCGCCAGCGGTTGGCCCAGGCCTTCAATTCGACCATCACGGGCCGCAGCTCAGCCCCTGCCTCGGTCAGCGAGTAGCTGACGCGAACCGGTGAGCCGGGTTCGACGTCGCGGGCGACGAGCCCCTCGCGCTCGAGCTCGCGCAGCCTGCTGGAGAGCAGCCGGTCCGAGAGCCCGGGCACCGCCTCGCGCAGCTCGCCGAAGCGCAGCGAGCCCTCGGTCAGCGCGAAGACGATCGCTCCGGTCCAGCGTTTGCCGATCAACTCGATCGCGTCGTGGAAATGCGGGCAGACGCCGGGGGGCTGCTCTTGCACGGATGAAGCCTCCACCTCGTTCCAGCTTACTGAACGTAAGTGATGGGCTCGCCTGCTTGTATTCAGCCGTGACCGTTCTCGACTGGGCGATCGTCGCCTTCACCATCGCCTTCGCCATATGGGGCTACCGACAGGGGCTGATCGTCGGCGTCCTCACCCTGGTCGGCTTCGCGGCGGGGGCGCTTGCCGGCAGCCGCGGGGGGCCGCTGCTCTTGAGCGAGGGGTCGAGCTCCCCCTACGCGCCGCTCTTCGCCGCGATCGGGGCGCTGCTGGTGGGCGCCCTCGTCGCCGTGACCGTGGAGAGCCTGGCGCTCGGCCTGCGCTCCCGGGTGATCCGCGGTCGCGTGCTGCGCCTCGCCGACGGCGCAGGCGGGGCGGCGTTGGTCGCCGCGGTGGCGCTGGGGCTGATCTGGGTCTTCGGCGCCGTCGCCCTGCACGCTCCGGGAACCGCGCAGCTGCGCGGCGACGTCCAGCGCTCGCTGATCCTGCGCCGCCTCAACGACCTGCTGCCGCCCTCCGGCCCGGTCCTCAACGCGCTCAACCGGGTCGACCCGGCGCCCTCGATCGTCGGTCCGACGACGCCGCTCTCCCCGCCCGACACGGCGGTCGCCCGCGAGCCTGGCGTGCGGCGGGCGAACCACTCGGTCGTGCGCGTGCTGGGCACCGCCTGCGGGCTGGGGGTCGAGGGCTCGGGCTGGGTGGCCGCGCCGGGCCTCGTCGTCACCAACGCGCACGTGATCGCCGGCGAGGAAGACACCACCGTCACGACCCTCGACGGCGCGTCGCTCGAGGCGACGCCGGTCCACTACGACCCCGGCAACGACCTGGCGCTGCTGCGGATCGAGGCGCCGCTGGAGCCGCTGGCGATCGCCCCCGACCCACAGCCCGACACCGCGGGCGCGGTTCTCGGCTACCCCGAAAACGGCCCCTACGCGGTGACCCCCGCGCGCATGGGCGATACGACGACCGTGATCAGCGAGGACTCCTACGGCAACGGCCCGATCCACCGCTCGATCGCCTTCCTGCGCGGCGCCGTGCGCAGCGGCAACTCAGGCGGCCCCCTGGTCGATGGCCGGGGCCGCGTGATGGCGACCGTCTTCGCCGCCACGACCAGCGGCGCGCGCGGCGGCTTCGCGATCCCGGACGACGTCGTCGAACAAGCTCTCAACAGGTCGTTCGCACCGGTGGGCACGGGTGCCTGTACGGGATAGCTCCGGTACCCGACCTTCGCTCAGACTAAATTGCCGCTGGTGAACGATCCGTCTACCGCGGTACAGCGACGCCGCCGTCTGATCACGCGCGCCGCGCCGCTCGTCGCGGTCGCGCTGATTGCGTTCATCGTCGGGGCGGTCACCGGCGCCTCCGGGTCGCCGGAGAAGGAAACCGCCCAGCGCTTCGCCGAAGCCTGGGCACGCAAGGACTTCGCCGCGATGTACGGGGAGCTGAACGACTCCTCGCGCGAAGCGGTCGGGGCGAGCGAGTTCGCCAAGGCCTACCGCGAAGCGGCCGAAGTGGCGACGTTGCGCAACCTCGACCCGGACTCCCCAGGCGAGCCCACCGACCGCGACGGCGACACCGTGGTCCCGGTGCCGATCGAAGTCGGCACCGTCGCCTTCGGCCGCTTCGCATCCGAGGTTCAGGTCCCCTACGCGGAAGGCGGGGTCGCCTGGGACCGCAGCCTCGCCTTCCCGGGGCTCGAGCCCGGCGAGCAGCTCGAAAACAGGATCGAACTGGCGCCGCGGGCGCCGATCCTCGCCCGCGACGGCACGCCGCTCGCCGCAGGCCCGGCGACCGAACGCGAGCACCCACTGGGCAGCGCGGCAATCGATGTGACCGGCGAAATCGGCGAAGCGGCGGAAGAAGACCTGCCGGCGCTCGCCCGCCAGGGCTTTCCCGCGGGCACCCCGGTCGGCGTCAGCGGGCTCGAGCAGGCCTTCAACCGGCGGCTCGCCGGCAAGCCCGGCGGCTCGCTGCTCGCGGTCACCGCCAAGGGCGGTTCGGCGCGCATCCTCGCCCAGGCGAAGCCGCAGGCCGGAGCGCCGGTGAAGACGACGATCGACCCCGACCTGCAGCAGGCGGCGGTGAGCGGGCTGGCCGGGCGCGCCGGCGGCGTCGCCGTACTCGACGCGCGCAGCGGCGACGTCCGCGCGCTCGCCGGCCAGGCGTTCTCGGCGCCGCAGCCGCCCGGCTCGACCTTCAAGACGATCACCAGCACCGCCGCCCTGATCAAGGGCGTCGTCTCACTCGACGACGAATTCGAACTGACCGACGGGGTCAACGTCGGCGGCCGTTTCATCAGCAACGCCAACGGCGAGGTCTGCGGCGGCACCTTCCGCGAGGCCTTCGCCGAGTCCTGCAACGCCGACTTCGCCCCGCTGGGGCCGAAGATCGGCAACGACGAACTGGTCGCGACCGCCGAACGCTTCGGCTTCAACCGGCCGCTGACCCTCTACGCGCCCGACGTCGTCGCGGCGGTCGAACCGCCCGAATCGACGATCCCGGAGGAAATCGGCAGCGAACTCGACCTCGGCGTCAGCGCGATCGGCCAGGGGGAGGTGCTGGCGACGCCGCTGGAGATGGCCTCGGTCGCGCAGACGATCGGCAACGGCGGCGTGCGCGAGCCGAACTCCGTCGTCGCCAACCGCAAGCTGCGCCCACGCGCCGAATCGACCAGGGTGATGTCGAAGAAGGTCGCCGGCGAGCTGACCGAATTGATGATCGGCGTGGTCACCGGCGGCACCGGCACCGCAGCCGCGATCCCCGAGGCGCAGGTCGCCGGCAAGACCGGCACCGCGGAGCTCGGCCCGAAGCCGGGATCCGAAGGCGAAGAAGAACCGGAGCAGATCAAGGACGCCTGGTTCACCGCCTTCGCCCCGGCCGAAAAGGCGAAGCTGGCGGTCGGCGTGCTGCTGGTCGAAGCCGAAGCGGCAGGAGGCGAAGTCGCCGCCCCGATCGCCGCCGAAGTCCTCTCGACCGGCCTTTGAGCGACCGCGGTCGAGGTTTCGACCGCTATGCGACTCAAACCTCTACCGCGCCGGAGGGAAGCTAGAGGTCGAGGGTGACCTTGGCCGGGCCGTCGGGGCCGCCGATCGAGAGCGTCAGGGGACGGTTCTCGGAGGCGGAGGCGGGCAGCTCGAAGAGCACCAGCGAGCCCTCGATCGGGCCCTGCTGGGGGGTCGAGTCGACGAGCGGGATCTGTTCCTGCGAGGTGACCGTTCCGCCAAATGGGAAGGCGTAGAGGCTTTCGCTGGGAATCGCCTTGAAGGTCTGGTGGCCGGCGTCGGTGATCGTGAAGGAGTCGGAGAGGGTCTGCGTCTCTTCGCTCTTGTTCTGGACTTCGAGGAAGACGCCGAAGTAGCCGTGCCCCTCGGGCGGTTCGGGCTGGCCGACGAGGTAGGCGGAGTCCTCGTTGTCATGCCGGTTGAGGTAGCGGGAGAAGATCACGTTGTACTTCAGCGCGCCGAGCTCCACCGGCTCGCCCTCGGAGACGTCCTTGGAGTCGCTCGAGTAGCCGCAGGCCGAGAGCGCGAAAGCGCTCGCGGCGAGCAGCAGCGCGAACAGCAGCGGCAGGGGGGTCAGACGGTGGCGGGCCATCGGCGGCGCGGAGTCTATTAAGCGCGCCTACGGGATGCCCGTTGCGTGGGGATTGCCGCCGGCGACGCCGACCGGGGCCGGCGGCACCCCCTCGCTCTCGAGCTGGTCGCGCAGCCGCCGCAGCGCCTCATGCCAGCCGCGCCGGGCCGCTCCAGCGCCGCCCGAAAGCGTCTCCAGGGCGCGATCGACCGGGTTCGAAGGCTCGGTCCAGAAGGAGACCTGGACCTTGGTCAGCGAGCCGGCGCCCTCGGTCAGCTCCCAGACCGTCGCGGTCGGGATGCGGTTGGCGCGCCCGCCGCGACCGCGCTCGACCAACTTGTGGGGCGGCTCCTGCTCGGTTATCGCCGTGTCCATCCAGACCCTGCGCCGCGCCGGGCCGGTGCGGAAGCGAGCGCCGGCGCCGACCCCCGTGGGATCGATCCGGGTCAGGTGGAAGGCGTGCTGGAAGCGGTCGGTGAAGGACGGGCGCCGCGCCAGGTCGGCGATCGTGGCGAAGACCCGCTCGCGGGGGGCGTCGATCTCGATCTCAGCGCTGACTGGGCCCATCGGAGATCGCGATTCTATGCCCGAGGCCGGGCGGCGCGCCCACGCGGCGTCAATCGGTTTGGCGCATACGCGCAATTGGGTAATCGTTGCGGCAAAACCCGGATGCCGGGACTTGTACGCAGAGCTAGGATCGATCGTCACAACCCTCCGGGAAGGAGTTAGTCATTTCCGCCAGCCTCACCCCCACCCCCGCCTCCGCCCCCGA
>DATFMX010000164.1:0-14703 GCA_035266685.1 Solirubrobacterales bacterium | reverse complement strand
CCGAGATTCGCGAGGACACGGGCCTCACCTGCTCGGTCGGGATCTCGGAGAACCGGCTACTGGCAAAGATCGTCAGCGAGCTGGGCAAGCCGGCCGGCCTCGTCGTGCTCTCCCGCGAGGAGGCGCTGGAGCGCTTCGCCGCCTCCCCCCCGGGCCTCGTCCCCGGCATCGGCCCGAAGACGGTCGAGAAGCTGGAGGTGATGGGGATCCGCAGTCTGGCCGACCTGCGCGCACACGACCCTGTCGCCCTGGAGCGCGCCTTCGGCCCGCGCATGGGCCACTGGCTGCCCGCCCGCGCCCGCTTCGAGGACGAGACCCCGGTCGAGCCGGTCCGCGAGACGAAGTCCCAGTCCGCAGAGACCACCTTCGACGTCGACGTCGCCGACCAGGCGGAGATGGCCAAGCATGTCGCCGCGCTCGCCAAGGAGCTCTGCCGCCGCCTGCGCTCGCGCGACCTCGAGGGGCGCACGATCGGGATCAAGGTGCGGCTCGACGACTGGACCAACGTGACCAGGGCGCACACCGTCGAGCAACCGACCAACGACCCTGAAGTCGTCACCCCGGTCGCGCTGGAGCTGCTGCGCGCCTACGCGCCGCCGCGGCCGGTGCGGCTGCTCGGGGTGCGCGTCGCGGGGTTCGGCCGCGACGAGCGCCCCGAGCCCGCCGCCCCGCCCGGGCAGCTCGAGCTCGGCCTCGCCGAGCAGCCCTCAGCGGCTTGAGAGCAGCACACCGGTGCTCGGGAAGTGCAGGCGCGCCCGCGTCGCCGCGGTGAGGTCGAAGTCGCGGCCCGCCACGTAGGGCCCGCGGTCGACCACCGGCACGGTGACGCTGTGGCCGCGGTAGCGCAGCCGCACCTTGGAGCCACAGGGCAGCGTCTTGTTGGCGACTCCCAGCGTCCCCGGCTGCAGCGTCCCGCCGCAGGCCAGCGCGCCCCCGTAGAGGCCCGGCCCGTAGTAGGAGGCGGCGGCGCTGCGATAGGCGGTGACGCGGCGGGCCGGGCTGACCGACGCCCGCACCCGCTTGTCGTGCAGGCCGTAGGCGCGCACCCGGTAGGTGCCGAGGCCGTTGGGCCGCCAGCGCACCGAGAAGGCGCCGTTGCGACGACTCGCGGCGCCGACCGTCGCCCCCCGCGCCCCGCGGAAGACCAGCTTCACGCGGTGGGCGCCGCGTGGCCGCACCCGCCCGCGCAGGACCAGGCGGCGCCCGCCGGCCACATCGTGGCTGGAGATGTGCAGGGTGATGTGTGAGCGGACCCGCTCCGGTGCATGGCGCCTGTGCGTGCGCGCCGTCGCCGGGACGGCCCCGGCGAGGAGGGCGGCAGCGGTCAGCGCCGCGGGCAGGATGAATCGCATCGTGTCTCAGCTCGCTTTCTCTCTGCCTACGCGGCGAGCCGGTCCCGGCTCGCGTGATTTGACGGCAGATGGATGGCTTGTGCGACATCGACGGTAGGGGTCGCCCCGGGGCCCGAAACGTGAGCGGACTCACACGCGGAGATCCCGCACGTTGCGTTGCAAAGCTGCCAAGATGGGGTCGTGAACGAGGACCGACTCACTGGACTGGATGCGTCCTTCCTCCATCTGGAGCGAGCCGGCGCCCACATGCACGTCGCTTCGAGCATCCTCTTCGACGGCTCGGCGCCGAGCCACGAGGAGTTCCGCGACCACATCGAATCGCGCCTGCACCTCGTCCCCCGCTTCCGCCAGAAGCTGCGCAGCGTCCCCTTCGACCAGGGGCGGCCGGTCTGGGTCGACGACCCCTTCCTCAACCTCGACTACCACGTGCGGCGCACGGCGCTGCCCGCCCCCGGCTCCGAGGAGCAGCTGCGCAACCTCGCCGCGCGGATCTTCTCCCAGCAGCTCGACCGCACCAAGCCGCTCTGGGAGCTGTGGCTGGTCGAGGGGGTCGCGGACGACCGCTTCGCGGTGATCGGCAAGAGCCACCACGCGCTGGTCGACGGGATTTCCGGGGTAGACATAACCACCGTCCTCTTCGACCTCGAGCAGGCCCCGAGCGAGTCGCCGATCCGGCCGCCGAAGTGGGCGCCGCGCCCCGAGCCGACCGACCTCGAGCTGCTCGGGGACGCGCTGCGGGAACGCGCCACCAGCCCGCGCGAGTTCGTCCGCGGCGTGCGCGCCGCGCTGCGCGGCCCGCGCCAGGTGCTGCGCGGCCTGGTCGACACCGGCAGGTTCCTCGAGGGCGCCGCCGCGGCCCCGCACACGCCGTTCAACGTCGAGATCGGGCCGCACCGCCGGCTCGCCTTCGTGCGCGGCGACCTCGCCGACTTCAAGCGGGTCAAGAACGCCCACGGCGGCACGGTCAACGACGTCGTCCTCTCGGTCGTCGCCGGCGCGCTGGGCAACTACCTGCGGGCCCGCGGCCACGACACCGCGGAGCTGGAGATGCGGGCGATGGTCCCGGTCAGCGTGCGCGCCGACGAAGAGCGCGGCGCGCTCGGCAACCGCATCTCGGCGATGATGGCGCCGCTGCCGGTCTTCGCGCAGGACCCGATCGAGCGCCTGCGGCTGGTCAGCGAGACGATGGGCGACCTGAAGGGCTCCGGCCAGGCGGTCGGCGCCGAGCTGCTGACCAGGCTGACCGACTTCGCACCGACGACGATCGCCTCGCAGGCCGCCCGCCTGCAGCCCGCGCAGCGCTTCTTCAACCTCGTCGTCACCAACGTCCCGGGGCCGCAGTTCCCGCTCTACCTGCTGGGCCGCCGGATGACCTCGATCTTCCCGCTCGTGCCGCTGGCGCGGCGCCAGGCGCTCTGCGTCGGGATCATGTCCTACGACGGCAAGATCGACTTCGGCCTGGTCGGCGACTACGACGCGATGGCCGACCTCGACAGCTTCGCCCTCGATCTCGAAGGCGCGATGGCCGAAGCCGTCGCGACCGCGCCGCCGGCCGCAGAGGACGCCGATCAGCGCAGCGAGCGGGCGCGCACCCGAAACGGCGCCGTGTCGGTCAAGTAGTTCCAGTCGAGCCGCCGGGCGCTGAAGCCCTCGGCCCTGGTGTCGGCGTTGATCACGACCGCGGTGATTCGCTGGAAGCGCCCCGGGCGGCCGAGCCGCACGGTCAGCGGCCCGCCCTGCGACCTGTAGCGCAACCGCGAGACCACCCGGCCGTGGCGCTCGCTGCCGATCCGGCCGACAAGCGCCAGCCCCCCGGCGACCCCGGGCGGGGCTTCGGCCCGGGCGACGACGGCGCGGCCACCGGTCGCGTGTACCCGCAACAGCTGGAAGGTGGCGTGGTTGAGCGAGCGCCGCAGCGGCTTGCCGTCGGCGGGCAGGCTGCCCTCGCGCGGAACGTCTGGGTAGCGGCCACCTTCGCGGAAGCGGCCGTTGCCGCGCCACTCGGCGACGTCGCGGGCGAAGCCGGCGAAGTCGCGGCTGAAATCCGAGCCGCCGGCGGCGTGGATCGCGGAGTCGTAGCTGCCGACGGAGAAGCCGCCGGGACGCGTGTGCAGGGCGCGCGACCAGGCGTTGCGCA
Organism: Solirubrobacterales bacterium; assembly: GCA_035266685.1. Lineage (GTDB taxonomy): Bacteria > Actinomycetota > Thermoleophilia > Solirubrobacterales > 70-9 > VRUE01. Next base: position 11,214 of record DATFMX010000164.1, on the reverse strand, counting down.
GGATCTCGCGCCCGTAGCGCCGGACCAGCCATTCGTTCCAGACCGTGGCGCCGTACTCGCGGATCGAGTTGGCGGTCAGCGGCGTCCTGTAGAGGCGGACCCAGCGGCGCACGTAGCGCAGGTAGTCGTTGATCCCGTTGTAGACCTGGTCCTCCATCCAGACCGCGGTCGACTCGGCCATCCAGGCGTCCTGGTAGGCGTCGTAGTTCATCTGCAGGATGTGGCAGTACTCGTGGGCGAAGGTGACCTCGAGGTCCGGGAGCTGCTTGGTCCCCGGGTACTGGAAGGGGTCGTAGTCGTTGTCGAGCACGAGGTAGCCATGCATGCGGCGCGGCAGGCGGTACCCCTTCGGCACCTGGCCGCGGTCGGGCGCCGCGTAGCCGAACAGCAGGCGACCGAGCTCCTTGAGGTAGATGTCGGTCTTGCCCTGACGCCCGCCGCGCCGCCCGTCCGAGCGCGGCTCGCGCCAGCCCAGCCTGCCGTTCTCCACCGCGTGTACGTGGGCGCCTACCTTGAGCACCTGCTCGACGTAGTCGGGCACGCCGTCGCCGTCCTGGTAGCCGTTTTCGTCGGCGAGGCTCGGCGCGTCGATGCCCTCGGCGACCCAGTGGACGCAGAAGCGCCCCGCGCAGGCCGGCGATTTCGGCGCTTCGGGCACCGAGTAGGAGTGGCGCGCCGGGTCGGGATGATCGGTCGGCCGCGCCCGCGGCTGGCGGAAGGTCCACTGGTCGCCCGCCTGGGCCACCGCCGGCAGCGCCACGAGGACGCCCAGGCAGGCGAGCAGGACGCCGATCGGCCGCATTCTTGCCCGCATCCGAGTCAATCTACCGACCGTTGAGGCGCGTCCCGGAGGTCTCGGCGGCGATACTTCATGGGTGAACGTGCGGAGCGCCCCTTGCGCATAGCCCTCGCCCAGATCGACCCGACGGTCGGCGACCTCGACGGCAACACCGCCAAGATCGCCGCCTGGATCGGCCGCGCCGCCGAGGCGGGCGCCGAGCTGGCGATCTTCCCCGAGCTCTGCGTCCCCGGCTACCCGGCCGAGGACCTCTACCTGAAGCGGCACTTCGTCGCCGCCAACCGCACCGCGATCGAGCGCCTGGCGAGCGGCGTCGGCGCGATGACGGTGCTGGTCGGCTTCGCCGAGCCGGTCGCCGGGGGCGGCGACCACCGGCACGCCCACAACTCGCTCGCGGTGCTGCGCGACGGCGCGGTCCAGGCCGTCTACCGCAAGAACCGCCTGCCCAACTACGCCGTCTTCGACGAGCAGCGCTACTTCATCCCCGGCGCGGCGCCGGCGACGGTCGACGTCGCGGGCGTCGGAGTCGGGCTGACGATCTGCGAGGACCTCTGGGACGCCGGCCCGCCGGCCTCCAGCGAGGCGGCCGAGGGAGCGCAGCTGATCGCCAACCCGTCGGGCTCGCCCTATCACCGCGGCAAGGGCCGCGAGCGCGAGGCGATGTTCGCCCTGCGGGCGCGCGAATACGGCACCCACCTCGCCTTCTGCAACCTGGTCGGCGGTCAGGACGAACTGGTCTTCGACGGCCAGAGCTTCGTCGTCGACCCGAGCGGCGCCGTGATCGCCCGCGCCGCGCAGTTCGAGCAGGAGCTGCTGCTCTGCGAGATCCCCGCCGCCGGACCGCCGGCACGCCTCGCCGAGCCGCTGCCCGACCTGGCCGAGGTCTACGCCGCGCTGGCGCTCGGCCTCGGCGACTACGTGCGCAAGAACGGCTTCGCCCATGTCGGCATCGCCCTCTCGGGAGGCATCGACTCCGCGCTCGTCGCGCTGCTCGCCGCCGACGCGGTCGGCGCAGAGAACGTCAGCTGTGTCGTCATGCCCTCCCCCCACTCCAGCCCTGAAACCCAGGGCGACGCCAGAAATATCGCCGCCAACCTCGGCGCCGAGACGATCGAGATCTCGATCGAGGCCACGATGAAGGCCTACGAGGACGGCCTCGGACAGTCGCTGGGCGACCTCGCCGCCGAGAACATCCAGGCGCGGATCCGCGGCAACATGATGATGGCGCTCTCCAACAAGCACGGCTGGCTGGTCCTGACCACCGGCAACAAGAGCGAGATGTCGGTCGGCTACGCGACGCTCTACGGCGACATGGCGGGCGGCTTCGCGGCGATAAAGGATGTGCCGAAGACGCTCGTCTACGAGCTCGTGCGCCACCGCAACGAGCGCGAGGGGCGCGAGCTGGTGCCGGCCTCGGTGATCGAGCGGGCGCCCTCGGCCGAGCTGCGCCCCGACCAGCTCGACAGCGACAGCCTGCCGCCCTACGAGCTGCTCGACCGCGTGCTCGAGGCCTACGTCGAGCGCGACGAGGGCCGCGAGGAGATGGTCGCCGCGGGGATGCCCGGCGACGTCGTCGACGAGGTCGTGCGCATGGTCGACCACTCCGAGTACAAGCGCCGCCAGGCGGCGCCCGGCATCCGCATCACGCCGCGGGCCTTCGGCCGCGACCGGCGACTGCCGATCACGAATCGCTTCGGGGAATAGGTCTGACGGCGATCGTCATCTGCGCGAGCGCGCAGAGCCGCTCCTCGGCATCCAGAACCTCCGCCTCCCAGACCCAGGTGGTGCGACCGCGGTGCCGCGCCTTCGCCCGCACCTCGGCGTGGCCCGAGCTGACCGGGCGCATGAAGCTGACCGAGATCGACTGGCCCATCGCCGCCATCCCGTCGCCGTAGACGGCCAGCGCCGTCACCCGCGAGCAGACGCTCTCGACCAGGCTCGAGATCACGCCGCCGTGCATCAGGCCGAACGGCTGGCGCAGCTCGTCGCGGATCGGCACACGGGCGCGGGCGCCGTCGGGATCGTCGCTGAGCCACTCGGTGCCGATCAGGCCGTCGAAGTGCGACTCGGGGGCGCTTCGGTCATCCGCCATCGGCGCGCACCCTACCGCTCGCACATCTCGGCTTAATGTCGGTCGCATAGTCTTCCGCCGGGTTATGGCTTTGAGCGACGACCAGAGGGCGCTGCTGCGCCTGCTTGCGCAGCGCGAGCAGGGCTACGAGGACATCGCGGCGCTGAAGGGCAAGAGCGTCGAGGAGGTGCGCGGGGAAGTCCGCGCGGCACTCGAGGCGCTGGACGCGCCTCCCCCCGAGCCGCCTCCGCCTCCCCCACCGGCCCCCGAGCCCAAGCCGGCGCCGGCGCCGAAGAAGCCCGGACCGAGCCGCCGCCCGGTCCCCGTCGAGCGCCGCCGCTTCGTCGCGATCGCCGGCGGCGGGCTGGCGATCGTCGCGATCGTGCTCGGCGCGGTCGCCCTGTTCGGCGGCACCTCGGGCTCTGGTTCGAGCGGCTCCGCAGTCGAACCCGGCAGCGAACTCGCTGCGAGCGAAGAAGGCAAAGTGACCCAGGCCGTGCTCGAGCCGGCCGACGGCGGCGAAGCCGGCGGGCGGGCGATCTTCGGCCGCGTCGGCAAGGAAGAAATCGTCCTCCAGGTGACCGCCGAAGGCCTCGAAGCGACCGAGAAGGGCCAGTCGTACACGGTCTGGCTCTACCGGACGCCGAAGCTCTCGCTGCGGGTCGGCAGCGTCCCGGTCGGCGAAGACGGCAAGCTCGGCGCCCGTTTCACGGTCCCGGCCGAACTGCTCGCCTATGTCGCCGGCGGCGCCTTCAACCAGGTCTACGTCTCGCGCACCTCCGACGCCGCCTACCAGCGCGAGGTGGCGAAGGCGAAGAAGGAAAAGGGCCTCCCCCGCTACACCGGCGAAACCGTCCTGACCGGCAAGATCACCGGCCCTGTAGTCAAAGCCGGCTCGCAGGGCGGCTAGCTCGGCAGGAGCTTGCCGGGGTTCATGATCCCCGCGGGATCGAGGCGCTCCTTCGCGGCGCGCAGGACGTCCAGGCCCAGCCGGCCCACCTCTGCCTCCATGTAGGGGGCGTGGTCGCGACCGGTCGCGTGGTGGTGGGTGATCGTGGCGCCCGTGGCGACGATCGCCTCCGAGGCCGCGCGCTTGACCCGTTGCCACTGCTCGACTTCGGCGCCGCGGCGGGCGCGGGAGATGAAGGTGAAGTAGAGCGACGCCCCGTCGGCGTAGGCGTGCGAGAGGTGGCAGAAGGCGAGGCCCGGGGTGCCCTGCGCGGCGAGCGAGTCGCGGATCGCGGCGCCGACCGCGGCGTGCAGCTCGTGCAGGCGCGACCAGGTGTGCGAGGTCTCCAGCGTCTCCACCATCGCCCCCATTCCGATCAGCGTGTCGCGCAGGTAGGGGCCCTGGAAGCGTCCGTGCTCCCAGGAGCGGCCCGCCGCCTGGCCGAGGTAGGCGGCGCCGCCGCGGCGCAGGGCGCGCACGCTGAGCGCCCGCCGCCGCGCGATCGACTCCTCCTCGCCCTCGAGGCCGACGACGATCAGACAGCCGCCGCGCCTGCGGCGCAGGCCGAGGTAGCCGTCGAAGGCCCGGCCGGCGAGCCCGCGCGGCCCCGAGAGCAGCAGCGAGATCTCGGTCTCCTCGGCGTCGGAGACGCGGATCACGTCGGGCAGCCCCGGACCCTGGGCGAGCGCGCGGACGATCTCCGTCCCCGCCTCGAAGTCCTCGGCGACCCAGGCCTCGTAGCGGCGCTGCGCCGGCTCGGGGCGGACGCGCACGGTCACGTCGGGGATCGCGCCGAAGACCCCCTCGGAGCCGATGACGAGCTCGCGCAGGGCCGGTCCCGCGGCCGTGTGCGGCGTCTCCAGCGTGCGCAGGTCGCCCGCCGGCGCGATCAGCCGCAGCGAGCTGACCAGCGAGTCGAAGCGGCCGTAGCCGCTCGACGCCTGCCCGGCGGAGCGGGTCGCCGCGAAGCCGCCGATCGTCGCGTACTCGAAGGACTGCGGGTAATGGCCGAGCACGACTCCCTCGGCGTTCAGCGCCGCTTCGGCCTCGGGGCCGCGCAGGCCGGCGCCGAGCCGCGCGGTCAGCGAGCGCCGGTCGACCGCGACCTCGCGCAGCGCCGCCAGGTCGAGGCTGACGAGCCGCGCGTGGCCGCCGCGCAGCGGCTCGACCCCGCCGACGACGCTGGTGCCGCCGCCGTAGGGGACCACGGCGATGCCCTCGGCGGCGCAGAGCTCGAGCGCGCGCCTGACCGCGCCGGCGTCCGGCGGCAGCAGCACCGCGTCGGGCGCCGCGTCGAGCCGCCCGTCGCGCAGCCGCGCCAGGTCCGCGTAGCCGCAGCCGGTCGCGTGCCGCAGCCGGTCCTCGGCTCCGCTGAAGACATTGGCCTCGCCGACCGCGTCGACCAGCGCCCGCGGCAGCGGCTCGGCCGCGGGCAGCTCGAAGCGCTCCAGCTCGGCCGCAAGCGGCCACGGCTCGAGCTCGCCGATTCGCTCGCGCAGCGTCGCCCGCGCCGGCTCGTCGAGCCGCGGCTCGACCGCCGGGTCGCCCCAGCCCCACCACTTCGAGTCGCGGCGCGGGTTCACGTCAGCGCCCGCTCCAGCCCGTCCAGCGCCGCGTCGAGGATCTTGCGCTGGCCGCCGCGCAGCATCGGCGAGCCGAAGCGCGACATGCCGCGCAGCCTCTGCTCGGAGGTGAGGCTGACCTCGGTGCCGCCGTCGGCGGGCCGCAGGCCGATCTCGACCGACGAGCTGCGCAGATGGCGCTCGAACGGGCTGCCCGCGAGCTGCTGCTGCCAGACGTAGCGCTCGCAGGCGGCCGAGCTGATGCAGCGGTAGTCGGCCCGCACCCCCCGCCCCTCCGCCGTCTCCAGCACCTTGGTCCACTGGCTGCGCTTGCCCTCGGGCTTGCGGTCGACGCTCTCGACCCGGCTCGTGCGCGGCCACCAGCGCGGCAGGCTGTAGGGGTCGGAGACGAGCTCCCAGACCTGATCGACGGGAGCCGCGATCGTGCGTCGGCGGGTGACGCGGGGCACCGGTTCGCCGTCAGTCTCCGGCGAGACGGCGCAGGTCCCGAACGAGCAGCAGGTGCTTGAGGTGGCTGACGGTCGCCGCCAGGCTCTCCAGGCTCTCCAGCGCCTCCTTGCGGCGCTCGGGGTTGCGCGAGCGCAGCGACGGCCCCAGCAGCGCTTCCAGCAGGTTCGCCTCGCGGTCCGCCGAGGAGCGGAAGACGCGCAGGTTGCGGGCGCCGACGCCGACCCGCGAGAGCTCGTTGGCGGCGCGCACGATCTCGCGGTCGGTCTCGTCGTAGACGGTCCTGCCGTCGCGCTTCTCGGGCTGCACGATGCCGAAGTTCTCCAGCTCGGCGATCAGCTCGGAGCGCGCGCCGGTCTCCTCGATCACCTCGTCGAGCGTCAGGTAGGCGCTCGAGGTGTTGACGAGGATCGCCCGCCGCACCGCGCCGGCCGCCGGCCGCCGGTCGGCGTTGCCGCCCGCCCCGAGGTCGATGTCGCCGCCCGCCGCCAGCTCCTGGCGGATCACCCGCAGCGGCAGGAACTCGTCGCGCTGCAGGCGCAGGATCGTGCGCAGGCGCTCGACGTCGGACTGGCTGTAGAGGCGGTAGCCGCCCTGCGTGCGCCGCGGCGTCAGCAGCTTCTGGTCCTCGAGGTAGCGGATCTTCGAGATCGAGATGTCGTCGAACTCGTTCTGCAGGATCTTGCAGACGGCGCCGATCGTCAGCGCCTTGCGCGGGCGCGAGTCGCGCCGACCCGCCCCCTGCTGCTCGGACACCGCCACCGTCGCCTCCTACTTCTCCAGGTAGCTGAGCTTGTACTTGCCGACCTGGATCTCGTCACCGTCCGAGAGCCGGTGCGACTCGATCCGCCGCCGGTTGACGTAGGTGCCGTTGAGCGAGCCGAGGTCGTCGATGTAGAAGCCGTCGCGGCGCCGCACCAGCAGCGCGTGGTTGCGCGAGACCGTCACATCGTCGAGGAAGACCCCGGCGTCGGGGCTGCGGCCGATGCTGACCCGGTCCTCGGTGACCGTGAAGCTCTCCCCGGCGCGCCCGCCGCCGGCCCGGATGACCAGCGCGGCGCCGCTCTCCTCGAGCACCTCGTCGATGTCGATCGGCTGCATCTCGCCGGTGTCGTCGACGCGATAGGTCATCGTCGTCGGCTCGTCGGCCTCGTCCTTCGGGCCGCCCAGGTAGGCGCCGCACTTCTGGCAGTAGTTCGCCCCCTCAGGGTTGACGAACCCGCACTCTGGACAGTGGACGGCCATCGGACGGATGCGGGCCTAGGCGGCCGCGTCGCCCTCCGGCTTGCCCGACTGCTGCTGCCTGCCGGCGAGGATCTCGGTCAGCTGCGCGACGTCGTCGCCGGAGATCAGCGAGTCGCCGCTTTCGCGCTTCTGGCGCAGCCGGTTGACCAGCTCGGCGCGCAGGATGTCGATCTTGCCGTGCAGAACCCGGCGTTTGTAGGAGATCTCGTTCTCCTCGGTGGTGAGCTTGTCGATCAGGTCCTTCAGCTCTTCGTCGCTGAGCGAACCGAGATCGGGAAAGGTGTCCTCCATCTCGCTCCTTGATCGGGGGGCGTGTGCGCCTCCGTTGGCCGCTGAGGCGGATCATAGCTCGCCTGGCCAAAGGTTCAACTCCAGCTTGAAGGTTATGGAACCTGAGAGGCGGCTTGCGCCCGCACGGCGCGGATCCCCACCTGCGCGTAGAGCACCGTCGCGAGGATCGCCAGCGCGACGCCGACGATCAGCAGCGCCGCCGGCACCCAGCCGGCGAAGACGAGGGCGAAGAAGATCCCGCCCATGATCGGGAAGACCGAGAGCCGCCCCGGCCAGTTGACCGCTATCTGGACCCCGTGTCGCAGCCCGTACTGGGCCAGCGCCAGCATCGCCAGCTCGCGGACGACGAGCAGCGCCAGCGCCCAGCGCGGCAGCAGCTCGAAGTGCCAGCAGACGACCGCGCCGGCGAGGATCGTCAGCCGGTCGATCAGCGGGTCGAGCATCGCTCCGAGGCGGCTGTACTGGCCGGTGACGCGGGCGAGGAAGCCGTCGAGGTAGTCGCCCGCGGCGATCAGCCAGAAGAGCAGCGCCGAGCCGGCGCTGCGTCCGTCGCCCGATTCGAAGGCGAGCCAGAGGAAGACGGGAATGCCCGCGAGGCGCAGGTAGCCGACGAGGTTGGGCAGCGTCCAGGGGTTGAGCGGCTCTCCCTCCCGCGTCTGGCGCGGTGGCGGGCCGCTGCGGTCGAGCCCGAAGAGGCGGCGGACTCGGCCGCGGCCGAACGGCGCCCGGCTAGCCATCCCCGGCCTGGAGCAGGGCGAGGGCGCGCTCGCCGGCCTCCTCGAGGGGCAGCTCGTGCTCGGCGCCGGAGGCGCGCTCGCTCGCCTCGACGACGCCCTTGGCGAGGCCGCGCCGGCCGATGACGATGCGCAGCGGACAGCCGAGCAGCTCGGCGTCGGTCAGCTTCTCCCCCGCTCCGGCGTCGCGATCGTCGTAGAGGACGTCGACGCCGAGCTCGCGCAGCTCCTCGTACAGCTTGTCGGCCGCCTGGCGCTCGGGCTCGCCGGCCTTGGCGAGCGAGACGAGCTGCACCTGCCAGGGCGCCAGCGCGGCGGGCCAGACGATGCCCCGCTCGTCGGCGCCCTGCTCGATCGCCGCGGCGACGATCCGCGCCGGGCCGATCCCGTAGCAGCCCATGACGATCGGTCGCTCGACCCCGTTCTCGTCGAGGAAGCTGGCGCCGAGCGGCTCCGAGTAGCGGCTGCCGAGCTTGAAGATGTTGCCGACCTCGATCGCCGGCTCGACCTCGACCGTGCCGCCGTTCGGCCCCGGGTCGCCGGCGCTCAGCTCGGTGACCTCGACGTTGGCGGCGAAGCCCGGGGCCAGGGCGACGGCGTCCTCGCCCGCCGGGCAGGGCGCCATGTACTCGTGCGCTGCCGAGCCGCCCATCATCCCGACGTCGGACTCGACCCGGTACCAGCGCAGCCCGCAGCGGTCGAGGATCCGCGCGTAGGCGCCGCTCTGCAGCTCATAGGAGCGCGCCAGGCCCTCCTCGTCGCGGTCGAAGGAGTAGGCGTCCTTCATCGTGAACTCGCGCGTGCGCAGCACGCCGGCCCGCGGGCGCGGCTCGTCGCGCTCCTTCGTCTGGATGTGGAACAGCATCAGCGGCAGGTCGCGGTAGGAGCGCACATCCTGGGCGACATGGTGGGTGATGCTCTCCTCGTGCGTCATCGCGAGGACCAGCGGCGCGCCCTTGCGGTCCTCGAGCTTGAACATCTCCTCGATCCCGTAGCGCCCCGTCTGCTTCCAGGGCTCGGCGGGCTGCAGCACCGGCATCAGCAGCTCCTGGCAGCCGATCGCCTCCATCTCCTCGCGGATGATCGCCTCGACCTTGCGCACGACCCGCCAGCCGGCGGGCAGCCAGGTCCACAGCCCCGCTCCCAGCTGCCGGATCAACCCGGCACGCACCATCAGCTTGTGCGACACCGCCTCCGCGTCGGAGGGCGGGTCCTTGAGGGTGGGGAGAAATGCCTGGCTCAGCCGCGTCATGCGGGAAACCTATCCACTAGTTGAGCGGATAGCCGCGAACAACGCGTCTCGGGCGCCTACGCCCTGGTGAATCTCCGTCCCGCGGTGGGCGAAGCCGCCTCGTCGAGCAGCACCTTGTCGGACTCGCCGCGCTCGACCGCTTCCCTCTCCATCTGGGCGATCTTCTCCGGCGTCAGTTCGCCCGCGTTTTCCTCCTCGATCTTGGCCAGCCAGGCGGCGCCCTCGCGCGACTCGCGCTCGTCGAACTCGACCTGGCCGCCGCGGTCGAGCGACTTGTCGATCTCCTCGAACAGGGTGTCGACGAGCTGCGCCTGCGGCACCTTGCGCAGCGGCTTGCCGTGCGAGTAGATCAGGCCCTCGTTCTTCGCCCCGGCGATGCCGAAGTCGGCGTGGCTGGCCTCGCCGATCCCGTTGACCGCGCAGCCGAGCACCGCCACCTCGACCGGCTCGGCGTAGCCCTCCAGCCGCTGCTCGATTTCGGCGACGACCGAGTCCATGTCGAACTGCAGACGGCCGCAGGTCGGGCAGGCGATCAGCACCGGGCCGCGCTCGCGCAGCTGTAGCGCCTTGAGGATCTCCCAGGCGACCTTGACCTCCTCCTCGGCGTGGAAGGTCGAGAGGCTGATCCGGATCGTGTCGCCGACCCCGTCGGCGAGCAGCGTGCCGAGCCCGACCGCCGACTTCAGCGAGCCCGCCCATTTGGTCCCGGCCTCGGTGATCCCGAGGTGCAGCGGATAGGGGATCTTCTCCGCGAGCAGCCGGTTGGCGGCGATCGTGTTGGGCACGTTGGTCGACTTGATCGAGACCTTGAAGTTCTCGAAGTCGAGCCCCTCCATCAACTCGACGAACTCGACCGCGGCGGCGACCAGCGCCTCGACCGGCGCCTCGCGCTCGAGCTCGTGCAGGTGCTTGGGCAGCGAGCCGGAGTTGACGCCGATCCGCATCGGCACCCCGGCCGTCGTCGCCCTCTCCGCCACCTCGGCGACCTTCTCGCGGCCACCGATGTTGCCCGGGTTGAGCCGGATGCAGTGCGCGCCCGCGTCGATCGCTTTCAGCGCCAGCGTGTGGTTGAAGTGGATGTCGGCGATCACCGGGATCGGCGACTGCTTGACGATCGTCTTCAGCGCCTCGGCGTCCTTCTCGCGCGGCACCGCGACCCGCACGATGTCCGCCCCCGCCTCGGCGACCTTGCCGATCTGCTCCATCGTCGCCGCCAGGTTCGCGGTCTCGGTCTTGGTCATCGTCTGCACCGCCACCGGCGCCCCCCCGCCGATCGGCACCGTGCCGACGAATATCTGCCGCTTCGAACTCATAAACGAAGGCTACCTACGTGCCGCGGTCGAGGTTTGAGTCGGATAGCGGTGCAAAGCTCGACCGCGCCGGGAGTCAGGGGGTCAGTCCGCGTACAGAGCTTCGATCTCGGCTGCGTACTTGCGCTCGATCGGCTTGCGTTTGAGCTTCATCGTCGGGGTCAGCTCGTCGGCGCCGGGGGCCCACTCGGCGGGCAGGATCTTGAACTTCTTGATCTGCTCGACGCGGGCCATGCGCTGGTTGGCGGCCTCGACCGCCGACTCGATCTCGGCGCGCACGGCCTCGGTGCGGGCGAGGCTCTGCGGCGAGGCGTCCTCGATCCCCTGGCCCTGCGCCCAGACCGGGGCGAAGTCGGGGTCGAGGACGATCAGGGCGACGTTGTAGCGGCGTCCGTCGCCGACCGCGGCGACCTGGCCGATCAGCGGGCTGGCGGCCTTCAGCTTCGCCTCGATCCCGGCCGGCGACATGTTCTTGCCCGCCGCGTTGATGATCAGCTCCTTCTTGCGGTCGACGATCCGCAGGTAGCCGTCCT
>DATFMX010000163.1:0-6413 GCA_035266685.1 Solirubrobacterales bacterium | reverse complement strand
AGGACGGCTGCGTGGTTGCATGCGCCCAGGCTGAGCGCGACGGGGATGAGCTGACCCTCGAGGAAATCTCCGATCTGGGCCAGCTCAGGCAGGCAAGCGTCGACGAAGACGGTGTGCGGGAAGCCTTGCTGCGTCACGACGCGAACCCGGCGTTGATTGCCAGGCGAGGCGCGCGATTCGAAGTCTCGGTGGCGGCCGGCGATCGACATCGGGCCGGCGAGCTGGCAGAGAAGCTCGCAGATCGCATCCGGGTCGAGCGCGAGGCGGCCGACACCCGGGTATCAGTGGCCTTCTGGTCCGGCTCCGGAGACGGCTTTCCCGGTCCGCCCGAACCACGCTGGCGACGCTTGCAGCTGCCGCGCTTCGCGACGATCGAAGACAACTACAGGTCCCAGGTCAGGGATCGGCTCGCCGAGCTCCTCGCCTGGCGCTCGGGCGACGGCATGCCGGGCCGGCTCGCGCTCTGGCATGGGCCGCCGGGCACCGGCAAGACCTGGGCGCTGCGTGCGCTGGGGCGCGAGTGGAACGAGTGGTGCGACCTGCACTACGTGACCGACCCCGAGCGCCTGCTCGGCGGCGACACCGGCTACATGCTGACCGTGCTCGCCAGCCGCTCCGAGCCGCGCGACGACGATCTGGACGATCTCCTCGCCGAGGGGCGCGCTCGGCGTGAGCGCGAGGATCGCTGGCGGCTCCTCGTGCTCGAGGACGCCGGCGAGTTCCTGGGCGTGGCCGCGCCCGCGGAGGTCGGGCGGGGCTTCGCCAGGTTGCTGAACATCGCCGACGGATTGCTGGGTCAGGGGACGAAGGCGCTGATACTCGTCACGACCAACGAGCCGCTCGGAAAGCTCCATCCCGCGGCGCTGAGGCCGGGCCGTGCGATGGTCACCCTCGAGTTCGCGCCGCTGCGGGCCGACGAGGCGACGACCTGGCTCGCCGGGCGCGGCCTCGACCGGAGGGTCGATTCGCCCAAGACGCTCGCCGAGCTGCACGCGATGCTCGCCGGCCGAGAGCCCCCGGAGGCAGCGGCCGGGACCGGAGGTCTGCCGACGTTGGGGTTCTCGTGATCTCCTATTCCATGAGCCTGTCGGCCGACGGCTACATCGCCGGACCCGACGGAAGCCTCGACTCACCGTGTACTTGCGCTACCGCCGGTGCGGTTGGAGGGTGAAACTCGTTGTCCCGCTGCATCGGGAACTTCGTCGCGGCCCCCGCGCGCCGCGACCAGTCATTTGGCGGCGCGCGGGGGATTCCCTGGGGTTGGCAGTTGCGCGACCCCTGGGAGGCTGCCGTGAGGTCGCGCGGCTCTGTAGGGGATGCCGCCCCTTTGAGTCGAAGTTCGTCTACGGCAACTCGAAGCCAGTCGAATCGCCGCATTCCTTGACCAGCCCGTTGGCGAGCAGCGCCCGAAGGTGGTAGTCGATGTGGCGCTGTGGGCGGCGCGGGCCGGGTAGCCGCGAGCGAATCTGTCCTGGCGTCAGGCACGTTTCAGCCTTGCTGAGCAGAGCAAGGATCAGAACGTGGGTGTCGTTCCGGCGCGCGCGCTCTAGCTTGCGCCGGACCCTGTCTTCGCCTTTTCTGCGGACGTCCTCGGAGTCGTTCTGACTGCCTTCATCGAACATCGCGACCCTCCTATTGGTCGTATCCCGGGGTAACGTCCCCAGCTCCTGAGCCGTGTTTGGTGTGGGAAGCACGAAGTAGTGCCATCTGTTTGAAGCTATGGCACACCGCTACCGGGTATCAAACGGCTATCGGGAACTATTCGGGCGCTGAGCTTCCCTTTAGAACACTGCGGCCGAGCTGATCGGCGACTCGACCACCGCGAGCCCGACGACCATCGAAAGCGACTCCGCCCCTCCCTCGATGCGCTTTCTCGCGCGCTCCTGCTCCTCGCGAATGAAGCCGTCCAAGGCTTCGATTCCGGCGATCACCTTCGTCAGCCCTTCCTGGTCGAGGCTGACGATCGACCAGCTCAGGTGCCGGTCGTCGCGAATGTCGAAGGTTCCGGCGACGATGGACTCTTTGACAAGAGCCGAGAGGTTTTCGAAGCTCGCCCATGTCTCGGTCTCAGCGAGCGCGTCGGGCGCATCTGCCCACGCTCCGTCGTCATCGACGGCCGGTTTCGTCGCTCGATAGATGTGCTCTTTGGCGCCTCGCTTCGGAACTTTGTCGACGATCGCTGCCAAGCCCAGCCTTCTCGCCCGGTCGAATCGATGCCGGACCGCCCCTTCCGATATATCGCCCGCGAGCTCGCGATGAAACTGGGGGACAGACAACGACCTTCGGTTCAGCTCCTGCAGGATCAGGAGGAAGAGGTCGTCGGCGAAGACCGGGGCCAGGCGCTCCGGAAACGGGATCAGCGGCTCGGTCGTGCCATCGACGAGGTCCAGCATGAGCAGGTCGGCACCCCGCGGAGACTCGAAGCCGATCTGGAGGACCCCGACTCGAAGCAGGACGCCGCTCCCTTCCGCGACCCGGATCTTCGCGTCTTCCTGCTCCGCGAAGACGGACTCGAAATGAGAGTCGAGCGCGGCGGTCACGCGGGTCCATCCGAGTCCGTCCAGCTCAAGCGGCGTACACGTCAGGTCGCGGCTCTGGCGCCCATCGAAGGCGGCGGCTTCGATTCCCCCCCGCAGCTCTTTGGCAGTTGCCTTAAAGGCGTTCCAGCTCCACGCTAGGCGGATCGAGTAGGGCAGCATCGCCCACATCTCGGCGTCGAGAAAGGGCGCCTCGGTGGCGCGGAAGAGGGTCTCCGATGGGCCCGGCCGGCCGGCGGCCCGCCCCCTGGGGCCGACGCGCCTGAGCGCGCCGTGTTTCTCCAGGATCGCGAACTGCTTGGAGACCCTCGACAGCGAGCCGCCGCCGAACTCCGAGTAGAACTCTTTTGGACTCATCGGCCGCATGTAGAGCTCCGCAACGATCTTCAGCCGTATCGCCAGGCGGAAGATGACCGCGAGCCAGCGCAACTGCTCCCGTCGAGACCTGATGCTGGTGGTGATCCCTGGACCCACGTGGCTCCTCTCAAAGCGCTCGGCCGTCCTCTGAGCACAAAAAGTCTACGGCAGTTCTCAGATGCAACCGTGCGCGTCTCCAAATGGTTCCCGGACGGGCTTTACTCAATATTAGTCACTGTAAAGTCCGAAAGGGGGTTGAAGATGAAGCTCATGGCTTCCAAGGCGGCCTTGCCGGTCGTTTCGATCACGAAGTTCGGCTGAGATCGCTTCAAGTGCCCGGGCCCCGTCCTCAGAGCGAGACGGGGCTCGGTTCACGGCGGCGCCCTCTACCACGGCACACCGTCAACCGCAAGTCTGGTTAACCAGGCAAATGCGAACCAATCTCTGCGCTCTAGGCGCTTTCCACAACGAGCGGGTCGCCGCGATCACCGTACTTCCCGCTAGAGGGTGAAATGTCTCGATTTCACGGACAACTGCTTGGAGACGTCCCTCCGGCCCTGTAGAAAGCTGCCAGCAGCTGGGCTGCGTCCACTATTTCAAGGAGATGAGATGTCGATTACGACCAAGGATGAGTTGGCAAAGCAGGTAGCCGCGCGGACCGGGCTCGAGACGGGCCAGGCGAAGCTCGCGGTAGAGGCGACGATCGAGGAGATCACCGCTCAGCTCGCGGCCGGCAACGAGGTCAAATTCACCGGCTTCGGAAAATTCTCGACGTCCGCCCGGCCGGCTCGGGTGGGCCGCAATCCGCAGACCGGAGAGTCAATTCAGATCGCCGCGAAAACGGCGGCGAAGTTCAGTCCCGGAGCGGAGCTTAAGAAGGCCGTCAACGGCTGAAAGCGTCCAATCCGAAAAGCGGGAGTGCGGCGGTCGCTCGTTAAAGAGAACGAGTCTCACTCTTATGTTAGGCTGCCGGCGTGCCCCGAACGAGCGCCCGTGCTTCCGCTGCTCTCCTCGTCGTCGCCGCGTTGGCGGTGGCGCTGCTCGCCGGGTGCGGCGG
This sequence comes from Solirubrobacterales bacterium, assembly GCA_035266685.1. GTDB lineage: Bacteria > Actinomycetota > Thermoleophilia > Solirubrobacterales > 70-9 > VRUE01. The sequence goes on along the minus strand of DATFMX010000163.1, from coordinate 2,462 downwards.
GTCGGGCTCGAGCGCCGCCAGCTCCTCCGGCAAGCTGAACGTCGTCGCGGCCGAGGACTTCTGGGGCAGCATCGCCGAACAGCTTGGCGGCGATCGGGTCGAGGTGACGAACATCATCACCAACCCCGCCGCCGATCCCCACGACTACGAACCGACCGCAGAAGACGCGCGCACGATGGCCGCAGCTCAGATGGCGATCGTCAACGGCATCGGCTATGACCCGTGGGCCTCGAAGCTGCTCGACGCCAACCCGAGCTCGGGGCGCACGGTCCTGACGGTCGGCGACCTGCTCCGCCTGAAGGAAGGGGACAACCCCCACCAGTGGTACTCGCCGGCCTCGGTGCAGAAGACGATCGAGCGGATCACCGACGACTACAAGCGGGCCGACCCCGCCCACGCCTCCTACTTCGACGCCCAGCAGCACCGCTTCGAGACCGTCGGCCTCGTCCGCTACCACCGCCTGATCTCGCGGATCCGCTCGCGTTATGCGGGCACGCCGGTCGGCGCCTCGGAGAGCATCTTCGCGGCGCTCGCCCCCTCCCTCGGCCTGAAGCTCCTGACCCCGACCGGGTTCCTCGACGCGATCTCCGAGGGCACCGACCCGACGCCCACCGACAAGGCAGCGACCGACAGCCAGATCGCCGACAAGCGGATCGCGGTCTGGGTCTACAACAGCCAGAACGCGACCCCCGATGTGCAGCGCCTGAACGACGACGCCAGGGCGGCGGGCATCCCGGTCGCCGCCGTGACCGAGACCATGACCCCCGAAGGCGCCGGCTTCGAGGCGTGGCAGTCACGCGAGCTGGAAGGGCTGGCGGCGGCGCTCGCCAAGGCAAGCGGCGGAGAATGAGCACGGAGGCGATCCGGCTCGCGACGGCAGCGGCGAAACGCGACGGCCGCCCGGTTTGGTCGGGCGTCGATCTCAGCGTGCGCCAGGGCGAGTTCGTCGCCGTGCTCGGTCCCAATGGCTCGGGGAAGTCGACCCTTCTCCACATCCTGCTCGGCCTGCTGCCGTTGAGTGACGGGACCGCGACGGTCCTCTCCGGCCCACCCGGCTCCGCCAACTCCCAGATCGGCTACCTGCCGCAGCGGCGCAGCTTTGATGCCGGCACCCGGGTTCGCGGCCTCGACCTGGTGCGCCTCGGCCTCGACGGGACGCGCTGGGGCTTTCCGCTGCCGGCGCGCATCAGCCCCGGCGGGCGCGCCGCCGCCCGCCGGGTCGAGGAGGCGATCGAGCGGGTCGGCGCGAGCGCCTATGCCTCGCGGCCGATCGGGGCGCTCTCCGGCGGCGAGCAGCAGCGACTGCTGATCGCCCAGGCGCTCGTCCGCCGCCCGCGCATCCTCCTGCTCGACGAGCCGCTCGACAGCCTCGACCTCTCCAACCAGGGGGCGGTGGCGGCGCTCGTGCAGCGGATCTGCCGGGAGGAGGGGGTGACCGTCCTGCTGGTCGCCCACGACGTCAACCCGATCCTGCCCTACCTCGACCGGGTGATCTATTTCGCCGGCGGCGGCGGCGTCGAAGGGACCCCGCGCGAAGTCATCGACGGCCCGACCCTGAGCCGCCTCTACGGCGTGCCGGTCGAGGTGCTGGAGAGCTCGGACGGCCGCCTCGTGGTCGTCGGGACCCCCGAGCCCTCGGCCCATCACCACCCGCGCCACGATCATGCCCATTGAGCTCGCCGGCCTCTCCTGGAACCCGGTCAGCGACCTCGAACAGCTGACCGAATTTCCCTTCATGGTGCAGGCCCTCGAGGCCGGCACGATCGTCGCCGTGATGGCGGGGGCGATCGGCTGGTTCATGGTGCTGCGCCGCCAGACCTTCGCCGGTCACACGCTCTCGGTCGTCGCCTTCCCCGGCGCAGCCGGCGCCACGCTTGTCGGGCTGCCGATCGCATTCGGCTACTTCGGCGCCTGCGCGATCGCGGCGCTCGCGCTCTCCCAGGTCAGCCGCCCCGGCCGCGAGTCCCCCAGCAGCGAGTCGGCGGCGATCGGCGCGGTGCAGGCGTTCGGCCTCGGCCTCGGCTTCCTCTTCGTCAGCCTCTACAGCGGCCAGCTCAGCGATCTCGAGTCGCTGTTGTTCGGAACCTTCCTCGGGATCACCGCCACTCAGGTTCAGACGTTGCTCTGGGTGGCGCTGGCAGCCCTCGCGCTCCTCGCCGTGATCGGTCGCCCGCTGCTGTTCGCCTCGGTCGACGGCGCCGTCGCCCGCGCGGCGGGGGTGCCGACCGGCGCGCTCGCGCTGGCCTTCCTGCTGCTGCTCGGGCTGGCCGTGGCGGCGACGGCGGAGATAACGGGCGCGCTGCTGGTCTTCGCCCTGCTCGTCACGCCGGCGGCCACCGCGCAGCAGATCACCGCCCGTCCGGGCCCCGGCCTGGCGCTCTCGGTCGTGCTTGCCCTCGCCGTCACCTGGCTCGGCCTCGCGATCGCCTACTTCTCGCCCTACCCGGTCGGGTTCTGGGTGA
>DATFMX010000162.1:0-3607 GCA_035266685.1 Solirubrobacterales bacterium | reverse complement strand
CTGGCGCGCATAGAGGCCGTCTTCGTAGCGATGGGTCAGCTCCATCACCTGCTTCATCCCGCCCAGCTCGGCCAGCGAGTCGGGCTCGTTGAGGGCGTGGAGGATCACCGTCTCCACCGAGCCGAGGATCCGGTCGCGCTGCGTCCGCGGCCCCATCCCCGAGGGCGTCTGGGGTGCCAGCACCATCGCCGCGTTGAAGCCACGCGCCTGCTCGACCTTCATCGCGACGTCGCTGGAGCCGGCGATCGCGGCGAACTCGTCGACGAACAGCAGGCAGGGCTGCTCGCGCGGCTTGCGCAGCGCGAAGTAGTGGGCGAAGTCGGCGAAGAGCAGGCCGGCCGCGCCGGCGGTGTCCTCGCCGAGCGCGACGGAGTCGAGCAGCAGGTAGGAGGCATCGGCGTCCTCCCATGCCCAATCGCCGTCGAGCGCCGCCCCGAGCTGGCCGAAGAAAGCCTGGTAGCGCAGGCGGACCTGGCTGACTTTGTCGCGCGGGATGGCGAGGACCGCCGAGCTGGGCCCGTGGGCGTCGAGCAACCGCTCGTAGTCGAGGCGACGCAGCAGCTCGGCGCTACTGCGCGGCGGGCCGTCGGGGTGGTTGCAGGCGAGCTGCAGGGCGGTCTTGGCGATGTCGCGGTAGTAGGCGGCGGGGCCCATCTCGGCGAAGGGGATCACCTCGATCAGGCGGTTGGCGACCCCGCGCCAGTCGCCGCGCCAGGCGTCGAAGGGCTCGTTGGGGAAGACGCGCGGGCGGCGCCCGGCAGCGCGCATCAGGGCACAGAAGCGCTCGGCGTTCTCGCGGTCTCCCTTGGCGTCGAGATAGTGGACAGAGGTGCGGCTCTTGCGCGCCACCTCGCAGGCGATCCGCAGCGCGGTCTCGGTCTTGCCCGATCCCGAGGCGCCGAGGATTACGGCGTGGCGGCGCATGTCCTCGAAGGGCCACAGCAGGTCTGCTCCGCGCAGCGGCAGCGCCCGCTCGCCGGCCAGGCGCCGGCCGAGGATCGCGCCCTCCGGCATCGGTGGGCCTTGAGCGGTCTCTGAGCGGCGACGCCTCAGCACGGCTCGCCCTCCGGCACCCGGCGGACGATCAGCTTCGGCCAGCGGCCCTCCGCCTGCACCCGCTTCAGCAGGTTGTAGGGGAGTGGCCCGCAGAAGTAGAGCACCGCGTCGTAGCGGTTGCTGTGCTCGGCGACGATGCGGTGGATCTCGCGGTTGCGTTTGCTGGTCAGCTCGGCCTCGATCGCGTGGCGCTCGCCGCCAACCTCGAAAACCGCATCGGGCAGATGGTCCTCGGGGTCCCGCTGCCGGAACACCGTCCGTTCGCAAACCCACCTGCCCTGCGGCGCCCGCTCGGCGAGGTAGAGCCGCACCTCGTTGATCGCACGGCGATGGGCGAGCAGCGCGACGTCGGGCGCCGAGTAGGGGAAGCCAGTTCCGGAGAGCCGGGCGCCGCGGCGGCTCGGCCACAGCCATGGGAAGTCGCGGACGAGGAAGCGCCGCGACTCCACCAGCCCCTCCTCGTCCAATCGCTGGACGATCCGCACGGCGCGCTCCAAGGGGAGCCCGAGGAAACGGGCGAACTGATCGAGCGGGATCGTCGCCTGTTCGGAGAGCAGGCGCAGCGCGTCGTCTTCGAACGTATCCGTCGCCGGTTGTCTTGCCTCTGGCTGGGCGTGCATAAGGCGGCGAACGCACGCCTCCGGCGTGCCATCCTGAGAGTCGCCGCACGCCCAGCGGCAAGGCACTTCGGCAGGCTGCGCGGGGCCGGCCTCCCCCCTCCCTCACCGGCTTGAACGGCCGCGAATGATCGCGCCGGCGGCGATCCCTGCAAGCCCTCCGCATGCGGAGGGCTCCTCGCGGCCCGAGCCAGGGCTCGGGTTCCGCGATCGCCTGACCCGGCGCATCGCGGCCTCCCTCAAGCCAGCGAGCGAGGGAGGAACGAATGACTGCGACAGCGCGGGCCTCGGAGAGCGTTCGATGCAGCGGCGCTGCGGCGATCGCCGAGCGCCTGTATGCCGAGAACAGCAAGCGCCTGCTGAAGCTCGCGCGGCGCAACTGCGCCAGTCATGAGGACGCCGAGGAGGCATTGCACGACGCCCTGCTGATCTTCATCGAGCGCTTCGACCCCGAGTGCGGCTCGCCCGCCCTCCCGTGGCTCACCACGACTCTGAAGCGGCGCTGCTGGGCGATTTACGGACGCCGCCGCGGGCTCGCCGAGGTGCTTGCCAGGGCTGGAGCGGACGGGGCTACGGTGAACGAGGCGCGGACGGTGGAGGAACTGGCCGAGGCCGGCGAGCGGGCGGCCGCGGTCGGGCGCGAGCTGAAGGCGCTGCGGCCCGAGGAGCGGCGGGCACTGGCGCTACTGGCGGTGGGGTACTCATACCGCGAGATCGGCGCGCGCTGCGGGTGGACGCCGAAGCGGGTCGACCGCTGCCTACAACGGGCGCGGGCGAAGCTGCGGGAGGGTGTGGAGTGTGTGTAGGGGATGACCCTGCCACGTTGTGGTGGCGCTACGTAAGGGAACAACCGGACGATGCGGCGGGGGGCTTCTGCTTCTCGTCCTGAGCGACTGTCTGCGGGGAGCGTGCGGGATGCCCGCATCCGGTCGAAGAGCGGTCGCGGTGTCCCCTAGGCGGATCCCCAAACGGCACAGCACTCCACGCCCGGGTCGAGCAGCCCAACCGGCGCTATGAAGACGCGACCCCGTCTCTCCACGCCCGAGTTCCCCACTCCTGCGGCTGCTCGGCCAATTACGGTTCGACGGACATTCCCGAACACTGGCCCAGTCCGACGTTCGGGCACTTGACGCGGAACCTATCGCCGGCGATCGGCGCTCAGCGCCTTCGAGGCCCGGGCGCCGTCCTTCGCGAGCTCGTCGGCAACTCCGTTCTGCTCCCTGGGAATCCGAGCGTACGTCACCCCCTCTGGATACCGGTCCTCCTGCACTTGAACCTCCTCCTTGAGCTGGATCAGGCGCTCCTTCCGCGCACACGATGTCCCAGTGAGGTGGCCGACGAACACCGACGAGTCCATCCGCACGTAAGCCGACGTCGCGCCCTCGTCGGCGGCGGCCTGCAGCGCGTTCCGAACCGCCATGTACTCGGCAGCGTTGTTCGTCGCGTCGCCGAGCGCTTCCGAGCGGAGCAAGCGCACGCCGTCGCCGACGACGACGTACCCTGCCCCGGCGGGACCAGGGTTCGGCATGGCAGCGCCGTCGCTCCAGATGTAGACCCTCATCTCTGCCTCCACTCCATCGTCACGCGATTCGGGGCGGAAACTACCAGTAGGGATGAGGGGACATTCGCGAACGCTGGCCCACGGCGGCGTTCTGGCCCTGCTCTCCAAGTCGTCCAAGGCGAGCGTCTGCCGCTGGTGGTTGACGTGCTCGCAACCACGCGAAGGGGGTACTGGCTGATGCTACCGCGCCGCTTTCTACCGAGGATCGAGGAGCACAATCGGGATCTTCCGGCCCTTCGCATTGCGCCGGTAGAACTCGGATCCGGGATACATCGCCACGAACTTCGACCAGAGGCGATCACGCTCCTCGTCGGTCGCGACGCGTGCCCGCACCCGGCGGACCGTGGAGCCGATCTGAATCGTCGTCTCCGGG
>DATFMX010000161.1:0-11004 GCA_035266685.1 Solirubrobacterales bacterium | reverse complement strand
TCGCCGCCGCCTCGCGGCTGGTGCTCGGCCTGCGTGGTGCCGACCTCGATCTGCTGGCGAGCGGGCTGGTCGACCGCATCCACCAGCCGCGCCGCCGCGCCCTCTACCCGCGCTCGATGGAGCTGGTCGAGGCGGCGGCCGGCCTCGGCGCGCTGGGCGCGACGATCTCCGGCGCCGGCCCGACCGTCCTCGTCTGGACCACCTGGCAGGACGCCGGCAGGGTCAGCGCCGAGCTGGAGGGCCGCTGCGCGGGCTGGGCCGAGGTCCGCCGCGTCCCCTTCACCCCTCACGGCGCCGATGTGCCGGAGCTGTAGGGCCACGCGGGCGCTACTCGGTGGCGATCTCGAGTTGCTGGGGCTCGCCCTGCTCTACCTTCGGTGCCGTTCGTTCGGCATCGGACGGCTTGGGCAGCTCGTCGGACATGAAGACAGGCCCGTCGACGATATCGGCGAGGAGATCCGCCGCCTCCGGTTCGAGTGCGACCGTGTGCTCGACGATCCAAAGGAGACGGCACAGCTCCTCGGAGAATGACGCGGGCCATTTTTCCGGCCGAATGTCGTCGAGCGCGGACGAGCGACGGCCCGCGCCGTCTTTCATCCTGTAGGAGAGCCACGATCTGACCACCTGCAGGCCCGACACGTTGAACTCCCAAACTGGCGGCTCTATAGGCTCGAATACACCGCCGCCGACTGTCAATCTCTTCTTCGCCTTGTCGTATTCGAAATCCTCGGGGTAGCCATCGCGGTCGTTCGGTACGGCCACCGTGCATCTCGCATCGCCGGTCGGCAGGCCGCCTTGCCTTTCGCCGTCGGGGACGAACCGCTCTCCATACGTGTGGAGCCAAACAAGGCGCCGTCCCAACTCGGCGGCGCTCGTGAACAGCTCAGCGTTCTTGGTGATCGGGATCCTCGGCCCAGGAATCTCGAGCTCCTCCACGAATCGCTCGGTATAACCCCCAGCGAGAACCGCGTAAACGTAGGCAAAGATGTCCTCGACGCTGACCTCAAGCGACAACTCGCCGGCGATGCTCTCGGTCAGTCCAGCCGTCAGGTTGGGTTGGGTCGCGTCGGGGTCACGCCAAAGGGGGATGACGTCCTTGGCGCCTCGCCCTGAGAAATGGTGGAGATCAGGTATGTCGGCTGCCGCGAACGAACCTGGTCCCTCGCCGAGGACATCGGTAAGCAGACTGGTCATGAAGACCTGGCGGTTGCCCATCACATGCCAGAGCGGAGGTCCAGGGCGGTCCAGCACTCGCGCATCGCGGACTACGAATTGACGATCCAACGACCGGAACGCCAAGCGTGCGGCTTCTGGGTATTGCCCCGACGGAGATGCGTCTTCCAGGGAAGACTTGCGGCCCTGTTCGGGCGGAAGTGATGGTGCCGAACCCGACAGTCGACGTCCACTGGGAGAGTCCTTGAACAAGACGGCGCGGGACTCCTTTGGTGCGGCGAGAAGAGCATCCCAGCGCTTCTTGAGAACCCCGGTGCTCGTCGATATCGGCCAGGTTCGTCCCGCCTTCAGGCCGGATTGTTGCCAAGGGAAGAGGTCACCCACTGCGGGCCAGGAGTAGTAGTTGCCCGCCCGCTCGGGTAGAAGCGGCTCCTCCCAGCCCTTGAAGCAGTCCTCCCACTCGAAGTCGTCGAAGGTCTCTGTCGAGGCAAGGCGCTCGAGCTTCGCCTCGCGGGTTCCCTTGACGAGCTCACCCGAATAGTGGATCTGTGCCGAGGTGCCCGGATTGAGAGTGTCGCTGCGCACACCGATCGCAATTGCGACTGGCGTGCGTATGGCGAACACGCTCTCGCCCTTCCGGGAGCCCAAGCTGCCCCCTCCGAGATCGATTATCCACAGCTCGTCGAAGGTTTCACGCATCACCCTTCGCATGCCCGCAAATGCCGGCCCCCGCAGGTAAGACGATGCGGTGATGAACGCGACAATCCCGCCCGCGGCGCTTTGCTCGTAGACCTTCCACAGCGCCCAGCGCCAGAAATAGACATAGTCGTTGTAGAGGTTCTTCAGTTGTGACCCGCTGCCGGCTTCCTTCACCGGATCAATGAAGGTGCGCAGGATCGGGTCTTCGCCCTTGTCACCGAACCGCACCCAACCGCCCTTGCGCTCCGTGCCTTTCTCCCCGAGATCGATCTCTTGACGGTCATATGGCGGATTGCCGATACAGACCAGTACCCGCTCCTCCGCCTTGACTTTGCGAGCGCGCTCGTTCTCCTCGCTCAGGCGGCGATGGGTAAGGGTCGTTTGTTTTCCTTCCCCCGGAACAAAGGGGCTCTCGAGCGTGTCCGCCAGGTATACCTTTGCGCCCTCGTCGGGGAGCGTTCCGCCTCGTTCGAGGATTCGCTGAGCTACGCGCAGGTGCGCAACCGCGTATGGCCCGACCAGGAGCTCGAACCCATAGAAGTTGGATGCGGCGACAGACGCGCGTCCCGCTGCCTCGCCTGGGCCGTACTGCGCGACTGCCTCCGATATTCCTTCGTCGATGGCGGCCAGCAGATAGGTTCCGGTGCCTGCTGCCGGGTCCAGTACGACGACGTCGTCGTCGACGATTCCCAAGTCCTTGTCGAATTTTCCCCGCAGCAGCTTCGTGACCAGTCGGACCTGAGCTTGAACTACCTGGGCGGGCGTGTAATAGACCCCGCGATCGTTGCGCAGCTGCGGATCGTACGCCGCAAGAAAATCCTCATAGAAGTAGAGCCAAGGGTCGTCATCGCCGTCGCCGGACATCATTTCGGGGTCGACTGCCCCGATCGTCCGCTCTAGGAGGTCGATCGGCACCTGCACCTCGGACCGTGCCTCCTTTTGCGCAAGTATCCGCAGGACCTGCGCCAGCAGCCCGTGGCGGGCTTCGAGTCTGTCGGCTGCGCTCGCGGCCAGGTTCTGCTCACCTTCGACCCGCGCGAGGAGCAGCGCGTAGGTAACGGTCTGGGCGTATGCGTCGGCGAACTGCCTGTCGTCCGCGTCGGCGAATAGGAAGTGGCGCCAATCGCTCGCCAGGGCGTGCATCGCCGACCCGGGTGGCTCGACGGCGGCAAGCGCGTCGTCTCGGAGCAGCCGACACAACGGCGCCAGGGTGTCGGCGAGAGCACGGGGCGAGGTCGGAACGATCGGCTCCCAGCCGGTGAAATCCCGCAGCAGTGCCTCGAGGTCGCGAGCGTTGTCCGTCGAGACGACCCCACCGCCGTCTGTGGTGACGTCGCCGGAGAAATTCACGAGCTTCCCTTTCCGCTCGCCAGTGCGATAGAGGGCCCACTCGTTGCCGTCCGTATAGATGAGGTTGGGGTGGTTCTTGAACTTCTTCCACTGCCTGGCGTCGGCGCCTTTGTACTTGGTCGGCCGTGCTCCCTTGCCCGGCGCCTTGAGCTCCACGTGGCCCGTGACCGATCCGTCTACGGAAATCGCGACGTCGGGCCTGCCATTCAACTCGGCGACCGGGGCCTCGGTCGTCGCGACAACCTTGGATCCGAGAAGCCTCCCCAGTTCGTGCATCAGCTGAACGATTGGATGCTTGAGCTGGTCCTCGGGTTGGGCTTTGCTCGCTTCCAGTGCCGAGAACGCGGTTTTCAATGAGTCGCCGAATTTTTTGAGCATCTCTTCCAAGCTCACAGGCGACGATTGTTTCCGATCGAACGGATGGCCTGTCGCGGCTCGCTGTGGCTTGGCCTGCTCGATAGGATCGCGCCATGCCGAAACTCAGGTGGCTTTCGGTCATTGTGGGGTCGACGCTCCTCCTGGCGCTTCCCACCGCTGCGCAGGCGACCGTCGCGTTCGTGCGCAAGCCGCTGCGTCCGCAGGTCTGGGTGGCGAACGACAACGGTAAGCAGGCGCACGAGCTCCTCGCGGGCTCGAACCCGCGGATCTCGCCTGACGGCAAGATCGTCGCCCTGATGCGCGGGGGCTTGGTGTCGAAGGGGCCGCCGAAGCTCGTCCTCGCGCCCGCCGACCGCAGCGCGCCGGCGACGGTGCTGGCCAAGGGCTGGCGCAACCCCTACATCTTCGCCTGGTCTCCGGATTCGAAGTCTCTGGTCGCCGTGCTCGGCCCCGAAGTCGGCAAGCAGCGCCTCGCCCTGATCGACACCGAAGACGGCTCGCAGCGGACCGTCGCGCGCGGCTACTTCAACGGCGTCAGCTTCGACCCCGAAGGCGGCGCTCTCGCCTACGGCATGGCGCCGAGCGAAAAGTACCCGCCGAACAGCGACATCTACTCGTTCGAAATCCCCGTCCCGGGCAGGCAATATGTGCGGGTCCCTCAGTTTCACCATCGCTTGACCCGTGACCACCGCTCGACCAACCCGCTTTGGAGTCCCGACGGCCAGATCGTCTTCGCCAAGCAGCTCGGCGCGAAGCGGCGCAGGTACGTCCCCAAGAACGAGCTCTATCTGATGAACGCGGCAGGCAAGCAGGTGCGGCGCCTCACGCACACAAAGGTCAGCCCGCTCGCAATCGGCCTCACGCCGACCGCCTGGTCGCCCGGCGGCAACCGACTGCTCGCCCAGTTCGGCGGCCAGGACCTGAGTTACGCGGTGGCGGTCAACCCGAAGACGGGCGCCCAGCGGCCACTGGTCGAAGCGACCGAGCAGGGCTTCATCGGCTCCGGCTTCAGCGCCGACGGCAACCACGTGCTCGGCACCGAGGGGGGCTTCGCGGGCATCGGGCAGACGAACGTCGCAACGGTGCCCTTTCCGCACGGCAAGCCGAGGGTGCTCGCAAAGAACGCCTTCGAACCGAGCTGGGGCGGGTAGGCTGGGAGGCGCAGATGCCCGACGACTACACGATCAAGCACCGCGACGAGTTCGAGTCGATGGAGGGCTCGGGCGACGCGACCTGGAAGCTGGCGCGCAAGGCGCTCGGCACCTCGGCCTTCGGCTTCAACCTGGTCGAGATCGCGCCCGGTGGCCAGATCCCCGAGCACGACGAGGCCGGGAGCGGCCAGGTCGAGCTCTACGCGATCCTGGCGGGCGACGCGGTGCTGAAGATCGACGGCGCGGAGCACCCGGCGCCCGCCGGCACCTTCGCCTCGATCGAGCCGTCGCCCAAGCGCACGATCCTCAACCGCTCCGACGCCTCGGTCACCGCGCTGCTGATCGGCGTCCACCCCGAGGGCGACTACTCGCCCCCTTCGTTCGCCTGAGCCGTCCGGGCGCCGTAGAGGTTTTCCCCGCTATCCGGCGCAAAACTCGACGGCGCTTGGGAGATCGGGGTCTCGTCCCTATAATCCGGCAACCTGCAAACCCGTCGCGCGCCCGCTCGGAGAAGGCGCGGAAACCGGGAGGTAGAGATGTCCGATACCCAGTCCCGTGAGCTTCAGGGCGAGGGCGGCCCCGTCCGCTACTCGCCAGAGCGCGCCTACAGGCCGCTCGTCTCGCCGCCCAGCGTCGAGGACAAGGACGCCTGTGCGATCTACGCGTCGGTGCGCAAGGACGCGACGCCGAGCCACGAACCGGTCGAGCGCGCGATCCCGGCGCTGCAGAAGATGCTGCACCGGGCGGGCAACGTCGACGGCGAGGGCGACGGCTGCGGCCTGCTGGTCGACATCCCGCGCAGGATCTGGGCCGAGGAGGTCCGCAGCGGCGGCCACGACCCCTCGCTGACCCTCGACGACGCCTTCGCCGTCGCCCATGTCTTCGTCGAACGCTCGCAGGACCTGGAGAAGATCCAGCACGACGCGCGCGAGATCCTCGGCGCCGGCGGCTTCCGCATCCTCGCCGAGCGGCTCGGCGTCGTGAACTCGCCCGCCCTCGGCCCGACCGCGCGCGAGGAGGAGCCCCACTTCTGGCAGGTCGGCGGCCTCGTCGCCGAGGCCTCGAACCGCGACCGCGTCCTCTTCGACCTCCTGATCGAGCTCGAGCGCGAGCTCGGCGTCCACATCCCCTCGCTCTCGGCGACGATCTGCGTCTACAAGGTGATGGGCGCGCCGAACGTGCTCGGCGAGTACTACCCGGACCTGCGCGACGAGCGCTTCGAGACGATCGGCGCCTTCGGCCACAACCGCTACTCGACCAACACCTGGCCCTCGTTCAAGCGAGTGCAGCCGTTCTCGGTGCTCGGCCACAACGGCGAGATCAACACGATCGCCCAGCTGCGCCAGGAGGCGCGGATGCTCGGCGTGCCGATCCAGCCCGGCTCCTCGGACTCGCAGGACCTCAACCGGACGATTGCCACGCTGGTCAACCGCGACGGGCTCAGCCTGGCGGAGGCGATGGAGATGGTCGTGCCGCCGATCGTCAACGAGATCCGCTCGCTGCCCGACGACCTGCACCGCTTCTACATGTACCTGCGCCAGGCGATGGGGCCGTTCGCCCAGGGCCCGGTGGCGCTGATCGCCCGCCACGGCGACGAGTGCGCCTTCTCCGCCGACGCGCTCGGCCTGCGTCCGCTCTGGCAGGTGGAGACCGGCGAGGACTTCGTCTTCAGCTCCGAGCCCGGCGTCGTCTCCGTCGGCGAGATGGTCTCCGAGCCGAAGCCGCTCGCCCCGGGCGAGAAGGCGATGGTCTCGATCGACCGCGAGGCGCGCCGCTCGACCCTGCGCCCGCACCACGAGATGCTGCGGATCGTCCGCGACCGCTGGCTGGCGCGCAACGGCGCCGAGCAGGCGGGTCCCTACGACCGGGCGCTGGAGACCGGCGGCCCGCTCGATGGCGGCGACGTCCCGGGCTACTCCGACGCCGGCCCGGAAGAGCCGGTCAAGGTCGCGGACCGCATCCTCGCCGGCTTCGGCTGGCAGCGCGACGACGTCAAACTGGTCCAGCAGATGGCCTCCAACGGGGCCGAGCCGGTCGGCTCGCTGGGCTACGACGGGCCGCTGGCGGCGCTCTCGCCGGAGCGCCAGAACCTCGCCGACTACTTCAAGGAGACGGTCGCCGTCGTCACCAACCCGGCGATCGACCGCGAGCGTGAGATGGAGCACTTCTCGACCCGCTCGGTCTTCGGTCGCCGCCCTTCGATCGAGGCCGCCGGCGAGGACACGGGCACGGTCGAGACGTCTTTCCCGGTGATCCTCGGCGGCCACCACGGGATGGCGCCGCTCTCCGACAAGACCTACCGGGAGATCGCGCGCGAGAACCAGACCTACCTGCTGGAGGACCTCTGGGAGGAGTTCCGCGGGCGCGCCGGCGCCGTTGACATCTCGCTGCTCGAGTCGGAGACGAGCAAGGGCGCGATCGAGCGGATCAAGCAGGAGGCGGTGAAGAAGGTCCGCGACGGCGCCGAGCTGCTGGTGCTGACCGACCGCACCGTCTACGACGCCGAGCGGCGCTTCCTCGACCCGCACCTCGCGGTCTCCGCCGTCGACCAGGCGCTGAAGCAGTTCCGGGTCGAGCCCGGCGAGGAGAACCTGCGCCGCCGCTGCGGCATCGTCCTGCGCTCGGCGGCGATCCGCAACGTCCACGACACGATGCTGGCGCTCGGCCTCGGCGCCAACGGCGTCTGCCCGTACACGATGGTCGAGGTGATCTGCGTCGAGGATTACCGCAAGGACATCGGCAACCTCTGCGCGGCGCTGGCCAAGGGGATCGAGAAAGTGATCTCGACGATCGGCATCCACGAGGTGCGCGGCTACGCCCGCCAGTTCTCCTCGATCGGCGTGCGGCCCGAGCTGGCCGAGATCTTCCAGACCGAGGCCTTCGCCGCCTCCGAGAAGGGCGGCATCGGCTTCGCCGGCCTCGACGCGAGCGCCAACGAGCGGGCGCGCATCCTCGGCGGCGACGAGGACGCCAAACCGGCCAAGACCTTCCGCTTCTACCCCAAGGTCTACAAGGCGGCGATCGCCACCGCCAACGGCTCCGGCCGCTACGCCGAATACAGCGAGAAGGTGCGCGACCTGGAGGCCCAGAGCCCGATCTCGATGCGCCACATCATGCGGCTGAAGGGCGACCGCGAGCCCCTGTCGGACGCATCGGTCGTCGACGCCGGCGTCGGCCACCACGACTACCCGGTCGTGATCTCCTCGATGAGCTTCGGCTCGCAGTCCGAGCCGGCCTTCCGCGCCTACGCGGAGGCGGCGAAGTCGATCAACGTGCTCTGCGTCAACGGCGAGGGCGGCGAGATCCGCGACATGTACGGGAAGTACCGCAAATGGCGCGGCCAGCAGGTCGCCTCGGGCCGCTTCGGCGTCTCGGCGGAGATGATCAACTCCTCCTACGTCGCCGAGATCAAGATCGGCCAGGGCGCGAAGCCCGGCGAGGGCGGCCACCTGCCGGGCAAGAAGGTCTCCGAGAAGGTCGCCGCCGCGCGTAACGCCTCGCCCGGCACCGACCTGATTTCGCCCTCCAACAACCACGACCTCTACTCGATCGAGGACCTGGCCGAGCTGATCGACGAGCTGAAGACGGTCAACCCGGATGTGCGCGTCTCGGTCAAGGTGCCGGTGGTGCCGAACATCGGCACGATCGGCCTCGGGATCGCCAAGGCCGGCGCCGACATCATCACGCTCTCGGGCTTCGAGGGCGGCACCGGCGCCGCCCGCCAGCACGCCCTGCGCCATGTCGGCCTGCCCTCGGACATCGGCACCCGCGCCGTACACCGGGCGCTGATGGAGGCCGGGCTGCGCAACCGGGTCGAGATCTGGGCCGACGGCGGCTACCGCACCGGCCACGACATCGTCAAGCTGCACTGCCTCGGCGCCAACCGGGTCGGCTTCGGCACCCTGGCGATGGTCAGCCTCGGCTGCACGATCTGCCGCGGCTGCCAGCTCGACACCTGCCATGTCGGCATCGCGACGCAGATCGAGACCACCGAGCAGGCCCAGGAGCACGGGCTGAAGAAGTTCACCCCGCAGGAGGTCGACCTGGCGGCGGAGAGCTGCGCCCGCTTCTTCCAGGCGATGGGGGAGGAGGTCAAGCAGGTCGTCGCCTCGCTCGGCTACGACCGCGCCCAGGACCTGGTCGGCCGCTACGACCTGCTCGAGCAGGTCTCCCACCACGACCAGATCGACCTGGCGCCGCTGATCACGCCGCTGGAGGAGTTCCTCGACCTCGAGCCGCTCGACCTTCCTGTCGCCGAGGACATCGCCGAGGAGCGGGCCGAGGCCGGCCTCGTCGTCGCCCGGCCGATCCGCATGGAGGCCAAGCAGGCCTCGGCGCAGATCGGCTCGCTGGCGGGCGAAGTCTGCTCCGGCGGCGGCACCGTCACCAGCCGCTTCCCGCGCGCCACCGACGCCAACGACCGCGTGCTGGGCACCGAGCTGGCCGGGGCGATCGCCCGCGCCCGCATCTTCGACGGCGGCCCGGAGTCGAACGACGATGTGCTCGCCGACCTCGAGTTCAACGGCGGCTCGGTCGCCGGCCAGGGCCTCGGCGCCTTCAACTCATACGGCGTCTCGATCCGGGTCGAGGGCGGCGCCCAGGACGGCGTCGGCAAGGCGATGCTCGGCGGCACGATATCGGTGCTGAAGGGGAAGGGGGCGAAGGGGAGGCGGCTCAACGGCTCGGTCGGCAAGTCGTTCGCCTACGGCGCCCAGCGTGGCCGCCTCTTCGTCCAGGGCTCGGCCGACTCGCGCTTCTGCATCCGCCTCTCCGGCGCCGACGTCGTGCTCGGCGGCGAGCCGGAGGAGGAGATCGACGACAGCCGCGGCTGCGTCGTCGACCGGGCCAACGCCAAGGGCTTCGCCTTCGAGTACATGACCTCCGGCCGCGCGATCGTGCTCGGCGACATCGGCCCCTGGGCCTGCGCCGGAATGACCGGCGGCCGCGTCTACGTGCGCCACAACGCCTTCGGAATCGACCGCGCAGCGATCGAATCCCGCCTCGGCGAGGGCGCCAAAGTCGAGCTCAAGGAGATCGACTCCGAGGGCCAGCTAGACATCGAAGATCTGCTCTCCCATTACGCTGTCGAGCTTCGCGCCACCGGCCAGGACGACGAAGCCCAGCGAGTCATCGACTTGGGCACGGATGCACCGGCCAACTTCCTGATGATCGTCCCCCACAAGGTGCAGGCAGACCCCTCGATCTCCACCGAGTAGGTAGGGACGGACGCCCCTCCGACGGAACCCGCCGCCGGTTACGCGATGAGGGACGGTCGGGCGGGTTGGCTCACAAGTTCCGCTGGAGGGGCGCCCGTCCCTACCGCGTGCGGGTGAGTAGATCGGCGATGGCTCTAACCTCTTTGAGGAGGCCGTCGAGCATCTGCTCGGTGTTCGTGTGGATGCGCCACTCCGAGTACTTGCGGTCCTGCTCAACCTGATCGATGCGGCGTTCCAGCTTACTGAAGCGCTTGTCACTGCGTTTCTCCAGCTTACGGGCGCGTTTCTTGACGTAGTCACGGGTCTCTCGCCGAAGCTCGTCGCGGATCGCGTCGAGCTCGCGCCGCAGCTCGGCGTCGCCGTTGTCCTGCTCAGTCAGCATCTCCTCGACGCCGGTGCGCACGCGCTCGATCTCTTCGTGCAGGCGCCGGCGCGCCTGCTCGGCTGCCGCGGATGGATCCTGGGGTGAGTCCACGACGCCCACTCTACGGGCGCCGTAGGCCGGAATTTGCGCGTTTAGGCTTCGAGCGCGAAGAGGCGGTAGCGGCCGATCGCCAACTCGTCGCCGTCGGCGAGCTGCCCCCACTCGCGCAACTCGCCGTTGACGAAGACGCCGTTGAGGCTGCGGTCGTCGAGCACGCGCAGCGGCTCGCCCGGTTCGGAGACGACCAGGGCGTGGCGCCGCGAGACGCTCGGGTCGTCGAGGCGGATGTCGGCGGCGACGCTGCGGCCGATCCGCGTCCAGCCCTCAACGATCTCGAAGTCGAGCAGCTCGCCGTCCTCCTCGCGGCAGACCAGGTGACGGCTGCCCGCCTGCGCCTTGGCCCGCAGCTCGTCGAGCCAGCTCGACGGGGGCGCCTCGGTGGCCAGCTCGAACTCGGCCGTGGTGCCGCCGTGTTCCTGCATCGACTCGAAGATCGAGTCGAGCCGGAAGTCCGTCGACTCGCAGCGCGGGCAGGCCGGCAGCTCGTCGTCCTCGTGCAGGGCGAGATGGACGCCGCACTCGATGCAGAAGTAGGTACCGGGGCCGGGGAAGG
>DATFMX010000160.1:0-27369 GCA_035266685.1 Solirubrobacterales bacterium | reverse complement strand
TGCGCGAGTCCGGCGGCGGCCTGCCGGGGGTGCGGGCGATCGGTCTGCCGCTGTCGAGCGGGCGCGCCCAGGTCTCGACCAACGTCCACGATCCCCTGGCCGTGCCGCTCGGCGCAGTCGTCGAACGGGTGCGCGAGCTCGCGGCGCCGCTCGGCGCCCACCCTGTCGAGGCCGAGCTGATCGGCCTGATTCCCGCCGCCGCGCTTGCCGGCTACCCGGGCGATGTGCCGATCCGCGGCTTCGACCCTCGGCGGCACACGATCGAGGCGCGCCTCGCAACGCTCACGTGAGGCGCCCGGACCGCTAGATTCCTCGCATGGCCCAGACGAGGAAGAAGCGCCAGCGCAAGCACCGCGGCACCCAGGGCGGCCGGGTGGACAGCGGCGGTCGCAGTGGCCGTCCCCGCAGCCGCGAGGAGGCCAAGGCACGCGCCCGCGCCAGCCGCTCGAGCGGCGGCAAGGTCGACGCTCCGCCCACCTGGCAGAGCGCGATCACCCGCGGCTTCGTCGCCGCCGTGATCTTCACCTCGCTGCTGATGCTGCTGTTCAAACGCCCGCCGGGAACCGCCTTCGGCCTCGGCGCCTTCATGCTCGTCTTCTACATCCCCGCCGGCTACTACATCGACACGATGCTCTGGCGGCGGCGCGAGCGGGCGAGGATCCGCGCCCGGGAGAAGGGATGAGCCTCGATGTGCAGATGCTCACCGTCGGCCCGATCGCCGAGAACTGCTTCGTGCTGCGCCGCGAAGGGTCCGGCCGCGGGCTGATCGTCGACCCGGGCGACGAGCCCGACCGGATCCTCAAAGCCGTCGAGCAGATGGGGGTGAAGGTCGAGGCGATCCTGATCACCCACTGCCACTTCGACCACATCGGCGCCGTCGCGCCGGTTGCGACGGTCACCGGCGCGCCCGTCTACTGCCCCGAGATCGAGCGACCGCTGCTCGCCGACATCATGGCCTGGGTGCCGGTCCCGGGGATCGGCCCCTACGACAGCTACGAGGCCGACGAGACGCTGAAAGGCGGCGAGACGCTGGAGCTCGCCGGGGTGACGATCGACGTCATGTTCACCCCGGGCCACAGTCCCGGTCATGTCACCTACTCGATCCGCGACGAGGAGGCGATGTTCTCCGGCGATGTGCTGTTCAAGGGCTCGGTCGGCCGCGTCGACCTGCCGGGCGGCGACGGCCCGACGCTGCTGCGTTCGATCCGCGAGCTGCTCGACTCCCACCCGCCTGAGACCGGCGTCTACCCGGGGCACATGGAGGTCACGACACTGGGCGCCGAGCGGGCGACCAATCCCTTCCTCGCCGAGCTCGCCCGCTGAGCCGAGCGGGGCCGCGCGCAGGTAAGGTCGCGCCACGATGGCGAGCAAGTACCAGGCACCGCGCGGGACCTTCGATGTGCTGCCGGCCGACGCGCGGGCGCGGCGGCGGATCGAGGCGACGGCGGCGGAGATCTGCGCCCGCGCCGGCTATGAGCCGATCGCGACGCCGGCCTTCGAGGACACCGAGCTGTTCGAGCGCGGCGTCGGCCGCTCGACCGACATCGTGCGCAAGGAGATGTTCACCTTCGAGGACAAGGGCGGGCGCAGCATCACCCTGCGGCCCGAGGGGACGGCGCCGATCTGCCGCGCCTACGTCGAGCACGGCATGCACAAGCTGGCCCAGCCGGTGAAGCTCTCCTACGGCGGGCCGTTCTTCCGCCACGAGCGCCCACAGGCCGGCCGCTACCGCCAGTTCCATCAGCTCGGGATCGAGGCGATCGGCACCGACTCGCCGCTCGCCGACGCCGAGGCGATCATGCTGCTCGCCGACCTGCTCGCCGAGCTCGGCGTGCCGGGCGTCGAGCTGCGGCTCGGCAGCCTCGGCTCGCCGGCCGCGCGCAGCGCCTACCTGGAGGAGCTGAAGGCGCATCTGCGCGCTCACGAGGCGGACCTCTCCAAGGACGTACGCGAGCGGATCGAGCTCAACCCGCTGCGCGCCTTCGACGCCGACGACGAGGGCACCCAGGGGGTGATGGCGAGCGCGCCGACGCTCGTCGAGCGGCTCGAGGGAGAGGACGCCGAGCATTTCGCCGAGGTGCGGGCGCTGCTCGAGGCGGCCGGGATCGCCTTCGAGATCGACCCGACGCTGGTCCGCGGCCTCGACTACTACACGCGCACGATCTTCTCTTTCGTCTGCGCCGAGCTCGGCGCCCAGTCGGAGGTCGGCGGCGGCGGTCGCTACGACGGGTTGATCGAGCAGCTGGGCGGCCCGCCGACGCCGGCGATCGGCTGGGCGGCGGGAATCGAGCGCATCCTCCTGGCGCTGGGCGAGGAGCCCGAGGCGGCGGGGCGCGACGCCTTCCTCGCGGTCGCCGACCCGGGCCAGCGGCGACGCGCGCTCGCCCTGGCGAGCGAGCTGCGCCACGCCGGCCTGACGGCCGAGGTCGACCTGGCCGGGCGCGGCCTCAAGGGCCAGCTCAAGCACGCCGACCGGATCGGCGCCCGCCGCGTGCTGATCCTCGAGGCCGACGGCTCGGCGCAGCTGCGCGACATGCGCAGCGGCGAGCAGTCGCCGGTCGACACGGCGGGGCTGATCGAGGCGATCGGCGGCGAGCGATCGTGAGCGACGCCCCGGCGCTGCGCGCAAACGGGTTCCGCGACACCTGGTGCGGCCAGGTGCTCGGTGATCGCGTCGACTCGACGGCGCGCGTCGCCGGTTGGGTCCACCGCCGCCGCGATCACGGCGGCCTGATCTTCATCGACCTGCGCGACCGGACCGGCATCGTCCAGCTCGTCTTCCATCCCGACTCCTCCGGCGAGTCCTTCGAGCTGGCGCACAAGCTGCGCGCCGAGGATGTGTTGAGCGCGGCGGGGACGGTCGTCAAGCGCTCGCCGGAGACGGTCAACCCCGACCTGCTGACCGGCGAGGTCGAGCTCGCCGTCGCCGAGGCCGAGCTGCTCGCCGACGCCGAGACGCCGCCCTTTCAGGTCGAGGGCTTCTCCGGCGAGGTCGGCGAGGACGCGCGGCTGCGCCACCGCTACCTCGACCTGCGTCGCGAGCCGATGCGCGAGGCGCTTGTCCTGCGCCACCGGGTGACCGCGGCGATGCGCGGGTTCCTCGACCGCGAGGGCTTCCTCGACGTCGAGACGCCGGTGCTGACCCGCTCGACCCCCGAGGGCGCCCGCGACTTCCTCGTCCCCAGCCGCCTCCAGCAGGGCTCCTTCTACGCGCTGCCGCAGTCGCCGCAGCTGTTCAAGCAGCTGCTGATGGTCGCCGGCTTCGAGCGCTACTACCAGATCGCCCGCTGCTTCCGCGACGAGGATCTGCGCGCCGACCGCCAGCCCGATTTCACCCAGCTCGACATCGAGATGTCCTTCGTCGGCGTCGACGATGTGATCGAGGCCAACGAACGGCTGCTGGCGCATGTCTTCGAGCGGGTCGGCGGCCCGGCGATCGAGCGGCCGATCGAGCGGCTCGGCTACGACGAGGCGATGAGCCGCTTCGGCACCGACCGTCCGGACACGCGCTTCGGGCTCGAGCTGGTCGACCTGAGCGGGGCGCTCGCCGGCACCGAGTTCAAGGTCTTCCGCGGCGCGATCGAGTCGGGCGGGGCGGTGCGCGGGCTCAACGCGGGCAAGCGCGAGCTGCCGCGCTCGGAGCTCGACGGGCTGATCTCGCGCGCCCAGGAGCTCGGCGCCAAAGGCCTTGTCTGGGCTTTCCGCGAGGGCGACGGCTGGCGCTCGCCGACCGCCAAGTTCCTCTCCGCCGAGGAGCTGGCCGAGCTCAACCGCCTGCTCGGCGCCGAGCAGGGCGACCTGCTGCTGCTAGTCGCCGACCGCGAGCGGGTCGCCAACGCGGTGCTCGGCCAGCTGCGGGTCGATCTGGCGACCCGCTTCGAGCTGATCCCCGAGGACGAGCACAGCCTGCTCTGGATAGTCGACTGGCCGCTGCTCGAGTGGAACTCCGACGGGGAGCGCTGGGACCCGCTGCACCACCCGTTCACGGCGCCGGCGGGCGAGTTCGACCCGGAGGACCCGGGCGGCGCCCGCGCCCTCGCCTACGACCTGGTCTGGAACGGCCAGGAGATGGGCGGCGGCTCGATCCGCATCCACCGCGCCGATGTCCAGCAGCAGCTCTTCGCCGCGCTCGGCATCGACGCCGCGGAGGCCGAGGCGCGCTTCGGCTTCCTGCTCGAGGCGCTGCGCTACGGTGCGCCGCCGCACGGCGGTATCGCCTACGGGCTCGACCGGATCGTCCAGCGCCTCTCCGGCGCCGACTCGATCCGCGATGTGATCGCCTTTCCGAAGACCGCCTCGGGAGCCGATGCGCTCACCGGAGCGCCCGCCCCCGTGGGGGAGATGCAGCTGAAGGACCTGGGTATCGCCGTGCATCGTCACGGCCTCGCCGGCCACTGAGCCACCGCTGGCCGTCCGGCGGCGGCACAATGAGCTCGTGAGCCTGATCGAACGCCTCAAGCTGGCCCTCCGCCCGGGTCCCGGCAAGACGCCCGTCTTCGTCGACGACCCGAGCTATGACTCGTGGGAGGTCGTGCGCGACTTCGGCGACCTGCGCACCGCCCGGGCCTGGCACCAGGCGCTCGAAGAGGCGGGCATCGAAGCGGTCCTCACCGCCGATTGGCCGGTCGACCGCTTCGGCCGCGGCGACATCGCCCTGCGCGTCCGCGGCGAGGACTGGGGCGAGGCCGAGTTCCTGCTCTCGAACATGGAGTGAGCCAGGGCCGCGAGAACGAAAAAGGCTCCAACCCGCCGTTGCCGCCCCTGGCTTTGATCCCTAATAAAGAAGGGTGGGCGCCTCCTCACGATCCCACAGGACCACGAGAGATCAGCTCCCTAGCCGTTTGTGTTGGGTCAAACGTTGGGACGGCTCGCGAACGGGCTCGAGCCTGGGTTCAACCGTACCACCGCTGTCGCCCTTTGGCACGCACCCGCCACAGAGATTTCACATCTCGCGCGCCACACACGCGCCGGGGCTGACGAGAATCGCGCCCATGTCGACGACGCAGAGTTTCCACCCGACCTGCATCGAGCCCCAAATAGGGGTCCGATGCAGGTCGGGTGAAGGAGTCGTGGCTGCGGACCGATTGGTTGCCGACCTGGCCGCACGCCAGCACGGCGTGGTTGCCCGACGCCAGTTGCTCGACCGTGGAATTGGCCCGCGGGCGATCGGTTCACGGCTGGCGCAAGGTCGCTTCCACTTGATTCATCACGGCGTCTATGCGGTTGGCCACACGGTGCTCACGAGGCGTGCTCACTGGATGGCCGCCGTATTGGCCTGCGGTCCTGGCGCGGTGCTCAGCCACCGCTCCGCGGCAGGGCTCTGGGGGTTGCTCGACGCTTCGGGCCAGCCGGAAGTGGTGAGGCCGGGGAAGTTCCGAAAGCGACCGGGCATCGTGGCGCGCTTTGCCGCGATCCCAGCTGACGAGCGGAGCGTCGTCGAGGGGATCCCCGTGACGACTGTCCCGCGCACGATCTTCGATCTCGCAAGCCTTGGAAGGCGCCGGCCGACGCAACGCGCGATGCACGAGGCGGAGGTCCGCCAGCTGACGGATCGTCTTTCGCTTCCAGACCTTCTTGCTCGCTACCCCCGGCGTCAAGGCGCGCGGCTGGTTCGCGATCTTCTCGCCGATAGCCCGGATTCGCGGGGGGCGCCGCTAAACCGGTTCGAGGACCGGTTCGCGGATCTGCTGGATGAGCACGGACTTCCCCGGCCACGATTCAATCCCCACCTGAGCCTTGCCGGACGCCACTTCAGGCCGGACTGCCTCTGGCAGCGCGACAAGCTCATTGTCGAGCTCGACGGGGGCGGGGTACACCGCACCCGGAACGCCTTCGAGTCCGATCGCGAACGCGACCGGGTGCTGCTCACGGCTGGCTATCGAACGATGCGCGTGACCTGGCGTCAGCTCGAACGAGAACCGGACTCGCTTGTATCTGACATCCGTCACCTTCTCTCCACCACCCGACCTGCATCGAGCCCCAAATAGGGGTCCGATGCAGGTCGGGTGGTGTTTGGCACCCGCTGGCTCGCGGGCGGCTCTACGCTTTGTGGCATGACTCGGGAGCTGTTCGAGCATTACCTGCGGGACGAGGCGCGGCTTGGGCCTCCGCCCGGTGGCGCCTTCACCGGGGCGGCCGGCGGGGCGGCCTGCGGGGATCTGTCGCGCCTCTCGCTCGTGCTCGGCGAGGGACGCGTCGCGGAAGTGACCTTCGACGCCGAGGGGTGCGGGGCGACTCGTGCCGCCACGGCGGCCGTCGCCGAGATGGTCGACGGCGAGACCGTGATCGACGCGTCGCGGATCGGAATCGACGAGGTCGACGAGGCGGTGGGGGGGCTGACCCCGGCCAAGCGGCACGCCGCGCAGCTCGCCGCCGACGCGCTGCACCGCGCGCTGGCGAGTGCCGCGGCGTCCACGCAGACGCTGGCCGCGCCGCGCGAGGGCCGCGTGCTGATCGCGATGTCCGGCGGCGTCGACAGCGCCGTCGCTGCGCTGCTCGAACGCGAGCGCGGCGCCGATGTGGTCGCGGTGACGCTGAAGCTCTGGGCCGACCCTGAGACCGACGGGGCCAAGGCCTGCTGCTCGCCCGAGGCGGTGCTCGGCGCCCGCGCGGTCGCCCACTCGCTCGACATCCCGCACCTCACCCTCGACCTCGAGGAGGAGTTCCGCCGCCGCGTCGTCGGCACCTTCCTCGACGGCTACGGCGCCGGCGCGACGCCCAACCCCTGCATCGTCTGCAACGGCGAGGTGCGGATCGCGGCGATGGTTGATCTCGCCGAACGGCTCGGCGCCGCACGGCTCGTCACCGGCCACTACGCGCGGATCGTCGAGGACGCGGACGGCCCGCTGCTCGCCGCCGCCGCGGACCAGGACAAGGACCAGAGCTACATGCTCGCCGCGCTGCCGCCGGCGATGCTCGACCGGCTCGGCTTCCCGCTGACCGAGCTGACCAAGCCGGAGGTGCGCGAGATCGCCGCCCGGCACGGCCTCTCCGTCGCCAAGAAGCCCGAGAGCCAGGACCTCTGCTTCCTCGCCGGCCAGGGCAAGGAGCGCTTCCTGCGCCGCCACGCCGGCCTCGGCGAGCGCGACGGGGCGGTGCTCGACCGCGCCGGGCGCAAGCTCGGCCGCCACCGCGGCCACCACAACTTCACCGTCGGCCAGCGCCGCGGCATCGGCGTCTCCGCGCCCGAGCCGCTATACGTCCTCGCCACCGACGCCGCCGCCAATACCGTCACCGTCGGCACCCGGGCCGACCTGGCGACGCACCGCGTGCGGATCCGCGACGCCGTCCTGCACCGCGCCGGCGGCCGCGTCGACGGGGTCAAGCTGCGCTACCGGGCGACGCCGGTCCCGGCGTCGGTCGCGGATGCGGCGCCCGGCGCCCATCCGGCGCTGGAGCTCGAGCTGGACGAGCCCTTCGACGCCGCCTCCCCGGGCCAGGCCGCCGTCCTGCTGAGCGGCGAGGCGATCGTCGGCCACGGCACGATCGCCGACTCGCTCTGAGCTGTCGCCCGTCACTTAGGCTTCGTGGCCGATGAAGGCCGCCGAGATACGCGACACCTACCTCGATTTCTTCGCCGAGCGCGGGCACAAGATCGTCCCCTCGGCCTCGCTCGTGCCCTCCGTCCACGACCCCTCGGTGCTGCTGACGACGGCCGGCATGCAGCCGTTCAAGCCCTACTTCCTCGGCCGCGAGCGACCGCCGGCGCCGCGGCTCGCCGACGTCCAGAAGTGCTTCCGCACGACCGACATCGAGGAGGTCGGCAACACCGCCCGCCACCTGACCTTCTTCGAGATGCTCGGCAACTGGAGCTTCGGCGACTACTTCAAGGCCGAGTCGATCCCCTGGGGCTGGCAGCTTGCGACCGAGGGCTTCGGCATGGACCCGGAGAAGATCTGGGCGACGGTCTTCGGCGGCGACGAGGAGCTCGGCCTCGGCCCCGACGAGGAGGCGATCGAGATCTGGAAGGGCGTCGGCATGCCCGAGGAGCGGATCGTCCTGCTCGGTCGCGAGGACAACTTCTGGCAGGCCGGCCCGTCCGGCCCCTGCGGCCCCTGCTCCGAGCTCTACCTCGACCGCGGCGAGGGCTTCGGCGGCGCCGGGCAGCGGCCGGGCGACGACACCGACCGCTTCCTCGAGTTCTGGAACCACGTCTTCATGACCTACGACCTCTCGCCCGACGGCGTACTCACTGAGCTGCCGATGCGCAACATCGACACCGGCATGGGACTCGACCGGATGGCGGCGATCCTGCAGGACGCGCCGTCGGTCTTCGAGACCGACCTGGTCCGGCCGCTGATCGACCTGGCCGAGCAGCTCAGCGGCCACTCCTACGGCGAGGGCGGCGCGGTGACGCGGGCGATGCGGATCGTCGCCGACCACTCGCGCGGCGCCGCCTTCCTGATCGCCGACGGCGTCGTCCCCTCGAACGAGGACCGCGGCTACATCCTGCGGCGGATCATGCGGCGGGCGATCCAGCAGGGCCGCACGCTGGGGCTCGAGGCGCCCTGGCTCGGCCGCTTCGCCGAGCGCACGATCGAGGTCATGGCCGAGGCCTATCCCGAACTGGCCTCCGAGCGGGCGACGATCGCCCGCTGGGTTGGCGACGAGGAGGAGAGTTTCGGCCGCACGCTGGAGCGCGGCACGGAGCTGCTCGAGCGCCTGGTCGGCGAGGCGAAGCAGTCGGGCACCTCGTGGATCGACGCCGCCGACGCGTTCAAGCTGCACGACACCTACGGCTTCCCCTACGACCTGACCAAGGAGCTGCTCGCCGAGCGGGGGCTCTCGGTCGACGACGGCGGCTTCGAGGAGCTGATGGAGGAGCAGCGCCAGCGCGCCCGCGTCGGCGCCGCCACCGCGCACGGCTCCGAGGACCGCCACGAGAAGGTGCTCGCCTTCGCCGCCGCAGCGCCGCCGACCCGCTTCGTCGGCTACGAGACGCTGCGCGCGACGACCGGCCTGGCGGCGGTCGCCGCCGACGACGGGCGGGCGCTGGTCAAGCTCGAGGACAGCCCCTTCTACGCCGAGGGCGGCGGCCAGGTCGCCGACTCGGGTGTGCTGCGCTGGGTCGGTGTTGAGACGCGGGTGCTCGACGTCTACCGTGTGGGGGACGATCAGGCGCTCGAGGTCGAGGCAGCCGGTGGCGTGGAGGCCGGTGTCGCGGTGGAGGCCCTGGTCGACCACGAGACCCGCCACGCGACGATGCGCAACCACACGGCGACCCACCTCCTGCATGCGGCGCTGCGCGAGCGGCTCGGCGACCACGTGCGCCAGGCGGGCTCCGCGGTGCGCCCCGACAAGCTGCGCTTCGACTTCACCCACGGCCAGGCGCTCGCCGCCGAGGATCTGAGCGCGATCGAGGACCGGGTCAACGAGTGGATCAAGGCGAGCCGCCCGGTGCGCTGGCTGGAGATGGAGCGCGGCGACGCGGAAGCGCTCGGCGCGATGGCGCTGTTCGGCGAGAAATACGGCGAGTGGGTGCGGGTGGTCGAGGTCGACGGGGTCTCGCGCGAGCTCTGCGGCGGCACGCATGTCGCCAACACCGCCGAGGTCGGCATCTTCAAGCTCTCCTCCGAGGGCTCCTCGGCCGCCAACGTGCGGCGGATCGAGGCGCTGACCGGCCCGGCGGCGATCGACTGGTTCCGCGACGAGGAGCGGCGCCTGCGCGAGGTCGGCGAGCTGCTCGGCTCGCCGCAGGACCCGCTGACGGGCGCCCGCCGCGCCGCCGAGCGCCTGCGCGAGGCGGGCGAGGGCGAGAAGCAGGCGGCGAAGCAGATGCTGGGCGAGGAGGCCGAGCGCCTGGTCGCCGCGGCCGAGCAGGCCGGCGGCATCGCGGTGGTCACGGCGCAGGCGCCGACCGGCGACCAGAAGCAGCTTCTAGAGCTGGCCAACCGGGTGCAGTCGAAGCTCGGCGGCGAGTCGGCGATCGCGCTCGGCGGCGCCAGCGGCGACAAGGTCGGGCTGGTCGTGCTCGTCTCCAAGGGCGCCGTAGGCAGCGGCGTCTCGGCGGCGAGCGTGGTGCGGGAGGCGGCGAGCGTCGTCGGCGGAGGCGGCGGCGGACGAGACGAGATGGCACAGGCCGGGGGGAAGGACGCTTCGAAGCTCGACGAGGCGCTGGCGACGGCGCGGCGGGCGATCGAAGCCGGTGCGAGCTAGTGCGCGTGCTCGCCCTCGACCACGGCACGGCGCGGATCGGCTGCGCGATCTCCGACCCCAGCGGCACCCTGGCGACGCCGCTCCCCACGATCGAACCGCCGGAGGCGAGCGCCGTCGCCGACCTGGTCGCCGAGCGCGAGGTCGAGCGCGTCGTCGTCGGCCTGCCGCTTCACCTGAGCGGCGAGGAAGGCTCGCAGGCGGCGCTGGCGCGCAGCTTCTGCGCCGAACTGACCGCCCTGCTGGAGATCCCGGTCGAGACCTACGACGAGCGGCTGACCACGCGGATGGCCGACGCGAGCAAGCGCGCCGGCGCGGCGGCGCCGTCCGACTCGCTGGCCGCCGCGCATCTGCTGCAGGCCTACCTCGCCGGCCAGGCGGCGATCGGGGGCACGGACGAGGATGAGTGAGGACGACGCGGCCCTGCGGCGGGAGCGACGCGGGGCCTCTCAACGCGTGCTGCGCCGGCGCCGCCGGCTGCTGTTCGGCGGGCTGGCGGTGGCGCTGCTTGCGGTGGTGGTCGTCGCGGCGCTCGCCTATCGCCACTTCCACAACCCGGCTCCGGCGCCGCCGCCGGAACCGGAACTGCGGACGATCACGCTGACGATCCCCGAGGGCTACAACCGCGGGCAGACCGCCGAGCTTGCGCGCGAAGCCGGCCTCAAGGGCAGCTACCTGAAGGCGAGCAGGGGCCACGAGGGCTTCCTCTTCCCCGACACCTTCGAACTGGAGAGGGGCGCCCCCGCGTCCGACCTCGTCGGGCTACAGATCGAAGACTTCAAGCGCCGGATCTCCGGCGTGAAGATGGCCTACGCGCGCTCGAAGAACCTGACGACCCGCGACGTTGTCACGATCGCCTCGATGATCGAGCGCGAGGCAGGCCTGGCGAGCCAGCGCAAGCTGGTCGCCGCGGTGATCTACAACCGCCTGCACGAAGGCATCCCGCTCGGCATCGACGCGACCGTCCGCTTCGCCACCGGCAACTACGCACGGCCGCTGACCGAATCCGAGCTGGCGGTCGACTCCCCCTACAACACGCGGGTCAACGCCGGCCTGCCGCCGGGGCCGATCGACAGCCCCGGCCTGGCTTCGATCGAAGCCGCCGCCCATCCCGCCAAGGTCGGGTATCTCTATTACGTGACCGAGCCCGGCACCTGCGGCAAGCTCTCCTTCTCCAAGACGGCAGCCGAATTCGAAGCCGACGTCGCCCGCTACAACGAAGCGCGCGCCGCGGCCGGCGGCAACTCGCCCGACACCTGCGAAGAATGAAAAGGCTCGCCGTCCTCGGCCACCCGGTAGCCCACTCGCGCTCGCCGGCGATGCACAACGCGGCGCTCGCCGAGCTCGGCCTGGCGGGCGAGTGGAGCTACGAGGCGATCGACCTGGCGCCGGACGAGCTCGAGTCGCGGCTGCGGGCGATGGAGGGTGAGGGATTCGTCGGCGCCAACGTGACGATTCCGCACAAGGAGGCCGCGCTGCGCCTGGCGGATACCGCATCTCCAGTGGCGCAGGCAATTGGCGCAGCAAACACGCTCAGCTTCGAGGCCGGCGGGATCCAGGCCGACAACACGGACGCGGGGGGGCTCATCGATGCGTTACCCGGCGGGGTGCGAGGCAGACGCGCGCTGGTGCTTGGTGCGGGCGGTGCCGCGCGCGCGGCAATCTGGGTGCTGGCGAAGGAAAGCACAGTGGTCGATGCAGTCGACGTCTGGAATCGGACCGAAAGTCGGGCGCAGGAAATCGCGTCGCATCTAGGTGGAGCGCCCGTCGGAACCCCCAAGTTGGGCAACTACGGATTGATCGTCAACGCGACGTCGGTCGGGCTTCACGGCGAGAATCCCTTTGACGAGCTCCGGCCGCTGGCGGACGGTCAGCTCGACAGCGAACAGGTGGTTGTCGATCTGGTCTACGGCGATCGTCCCACCGGGCTGATCGAAGCTGCAAAGGCAGTTGGGGCTCACGCTGTCGATGGCCTCGAGATCCTTGTCCGTCAAGGAGCTCGCTCGCTGAAAATCTGGACCGAACGCGACCCGCCAATCGACGTGATGCGCAATGCGGCCCGAGAAGCCCTGCCGGGATAGGCCCCACGCACGCCGCCACATATAGCCTTGCGCCCGTGAGCACGCGCTTCAGATTCACCACCGCGGGCGAGTCGCACGGGCCGGGTCTCGTCGCGATCGTCGAGGGTATGCCGGCCGGGCTCGAGCTCGACCGCGAGGCGCTCGACCGCGACATGGCGCGGCGCCAGCTCGGCCACGGCCGCGGCGGCCGGATGAAGATCGAGACCGACACGGTCGAGGTCCGCTCCGGCGTGCGCCACGGCCGCACCCTGGGCAGCCCGATCGCGGTGCTGGTCGCCAACCGCGACTACGCCAACTGGGAGGAGCGGATGAACCCCTGGCCGGTCGAGGGGTTCGAGCCCGAAGAGGTCCACCTGCCGCGGCCCGGCCACGCCGACCTGGTCGGCGCGCAGAAGTACGGCCACGCCGACATCCGCAACGTGCTCGAGCGGGCCAGCGCCCGCGAGACGGCGGCGCGCGTCGCGGCGGGCTCGCTCGCCCGCGGCCTGCTCAGCGCGCTCGGCGTCAGCGTCCACAGCCATGTCGTCCAGATCGCCTCGGTCAAGGCCCCCGAGCGCCCCGACCTGCAGCCGCCCGATTTCGCCGCGGTCGACGAGGACCCGGTGCGCTGCCTCGACCCGGAGGCGAGCGGGGCGATGGTCGAGGAGATCAACCGCCTGCGCAAGGCCAACGAGAGCCTTGGCGGCAGCTTCGAGGTGCGCGTCTTCGGCCTCGTCCCCGGGCTCGGCTCGCACATCTCCTGGGAAGAGCGCCTCGACGGGCAGCTCGCCGGCGCGGTCGCCTCGATCCAGTCGGTCAAGGGCGTCGCGATCGGCGAGGCCTGGGATGTCGCCGGGCGCCCCGGCTCGGAGGCCCACGACGAGATCTTCTGGTCGGAGGAGCGCGGCTACCACCGCGAGTCCAACCATGCCGGCGGCCTCGAGGGCGGGATGACCAACGGCCTGCCGCTATCGGTGCGCGCGGCGATCAAGCCGATCTCGACCCTGACCAAGCCGCTGCGCTCGGTCGACACGGAGACCAAGCAGCCGGCGCAGGCGCTGCGCGAGCGCACCGACTCGACCGTCGTCCCCGCCGCCGCCGTGGTCGCCGAGGCGATGGTCTGCCTGGCCCTGGCGCGCTGCTACCGCGAGAAGTTCGGCGGCGACCACATCGACGATGTGCTCGCCGCGGTCGACGCCTACAAGAAGCGCATCGACTGGCGAGGCTG
The DNA here is from genome assembly GCA_035266685.1 of Solirubrobacterales bacterium. Lineage (GTDB taxonomy): Bacteria > Actinomycetota > Thermoleophilia > Solirubrobacterales > 70-9 > VRUE01. The sequence continues at coordinate 13,929 of DATFMX010000160.1, read as the reverse complement.
AACCGGTGAGCAGACCGGCGATCGTCTTCATCGGCTTCATGGGCGCCGGCAAGTCGACCGCCGCCGCGGCGGCGGCGCGCAACGCAGGGATCGAGCCGCTCGACACCGACGCCCTGCTCGAACGCGATTTCGGCTCTTCGATCGAGGACTTCTTCGCCGCGCACGGCGAGCAGGAGTTCCGCCGCCGCGAGGAAGCGCTGGCGACCGAGCTGCTGGCGAAAGCCGAGGGCGGCGCGATCGCGCTCGGCGGCGGCAGCGTGCTCTCGCCGAAGGTGCGCGAGGCGCTCGACCGCCACACGGTCGTCTGGCTGCAGGTCGACCCGGAGGAGGCCTGGCGGCGAGTCGAGGGCAAGGGGCGGCCACTGGCCAGCGACGGCGCCGCCTTCGAGGCGCTGTTGAACGAGCGACGGGCGCTGTATGAGGCGCTCGCCGACGCGGTCCTGATGCCCGCCGGGCGGCAGGCGGTCGGGCGGGCGCTGCCGGCGCTGAGCGCCCTCGCCGACCTGCCCGCCGGAACGAAGCTGCTCTGGGCGGCGAGCGCCTCCGGCGAGTACCCCGTCTTCGTCGGGCGCGGCCTGCTCGGCGCCGCCTGGTGGCCGCTCGAAGGGCGGCGCTTCGGGGTCACCGACAGGGCCGTCGGGCCGCTCTACGCCGACCGCCTGGCGGGGCTCGAGGCGCTGGTCGAGGTCGAGCCCGGCGAGGGGGCGAAGACGATGGCGGAAGCCGAGCGGGTGCTGAGCGAGCTCGCCAAGGCCGGGATGACGGGCGAGGACCACCTGGTCGCGCTCGGCGGCGGCGTCGTCGGCGATCTCGCCGGCTTCTGCGCCCACACCTACCAGCGCGGCGTGCCGGTGGTCCAGGCGCCGACGACGCTGGTCGCCCAGGTCGACTCGGCCTACGGGGGGAAGACCGGGGTGGACCTGCCGGAGGGCAAGAACTACGCCGGCGCCTACCACCTGCCGGCCGCCGTGATCGCCGACGTCGAGACGCTGGCCACGCTGCCGGCCGAGGACCTCGCCGCCGGCTTCGTCGAGGCGCTGAAGACGGGACTGCTGGCGGGCGGCCCGCTCTGGCAGCGGGTGCGGGCGATCGAGTCGCTCGACCCGGCCGAGCTCGACGACGTCGTCTTCGCCTGCGCCCGCTACAAGTGCGAGGTCGTCGCCGCCGACGAGCGCGACGGCGGCCTGCGCCATCAGCTCAACCTCGGCCACACGGTCGGCCACGCGATCGAGGCGGCGAGCGGCTACGAGCGCTACCGCCACGGCGAGGCCGTCGGGCTCGGTCTGCTGGCGGCGCTGCGGCTCTCCGATGCGCCCGAGCTGCACGGCGAAGTGGCCGCGCAGCTGGCCCGCCACGGCCTGCCGGCCAAGCTCGACCCTGCGATCGACGCGGCGGCGGTGATCGACGCTCTGCAGCGCGACAAGAAGCGCACCGCGGCCGGCGTCGGCTTCGTCCTGCTCTCCGCGCCCGGGGAGCCCCGCGTCGGCCAGCTGGTCGATCCGGCTAAGGTCGAGGCGGCCGTGCAGGAGCTCTACGAATGACCTCAGCCCACAACCGCGTCGCCGTCCTGCACGGGGTCAACTTCGATCTGCTGGAGCGCCGCGACGCGGCGGTCTACGGCGGGATCTCGCTCAGCGAGCTGGAGATGCGGATCCAGCAGGCGGCGCGCGAGCTCGGCCTGGAAACGATCTTCTTCCAGACCAACGCCGAGGGCGAGTTCGCCGAATACCTGCACCGGGCGCCCGAGCTCGCCGACGCGATCGTGATCAACGCCGGCGCCTGGACCCACTACAGCCGCGCGATCGCCGACGCGCTCGAGCTGGCCCGGCTGCCGACGGTCGAGGTCCACCTCTCCGACGTCGAGTCGCGTCAGGACTGGCGCCGCGTCTCGGTCTTCGACGGGCTGGTGCTCGAGAAGGTCTCCGGCAAGGGCCCCGACGGCTACCGCGACGCGCTCGCCCGCCTCGCGCGCGAGCTCGGCGTCAGCGCCGCATGAAGGGCCGCGGCGACCGCCTCGCGGCGGGCCTGGCGGAGCGCGAGCTCGACTTCTTCCTGGTCACCGAGCTGACCAACGTCCGCTACCTGACCGGCTTCACCGGCACGAACGGGGCCTGCGTCTGCGGTCCCGAGACGCGGCTCTTCCTCACCGACTTCCGCTACACCGAGCGCGCCGCGGCGGAGGTCGAGGGCTGGGAGACGGAGACCGTGAGCGACGACTGGCTCGGCGGCATCGCCGCCCACCTCTCGGGTCGCTTCGGCTTCGAGGACGATCATGTCTCGGTGCGGCTGCTGGAGCGCCTGCGGGGGAAACTCGCCGACGGAGTCGAGGCCGTCGCCGCCGGCGGGGCGGTCGAGAAGCTGCGCCGGGTCAAGGATGCCGACGAGCTGGCGGCGATCGCCGCCGCCTCCGAGCTCGCCGACGAGGTCTGGCGCTGGAGCGTCGAGCGCGGCCTCGGCGGGCGCGGCGAGCGCGAGGTCGCCCGCGCCGCCGAAGCGCGGATCCGCGAGCTCGGCGGCGACCCCTCCTTCCCGGCGATCGTCGCCGCCGGGCCGAGCGGGGCGCTGCCGCACGCCGAGCCCGGCGAGCGCCGGATCGGCAGCGGTGAGCTGGTCGTCTTCGACATGGGGGCGAAGCTCGACGGCTACTGCTCCGACGGGACCCGCACCTACGCCGTCGGCGAGCCCGGCGAGCGGGGGCGGGAGGTCTACGCGACGGCGCTGGCGGCGCAGCTGGCGGCGCTGGAGGCGGTCGAAGCCGGGGTCGAGGGCGAGGCGCTCGACGGCGTCGCCCGCGAGGTCATCAAGGCGGCCGGGCACGGCGAGCGCTTCGGCCACGGGCTCGGCCACGGCGTCGGGCTCGAGGTCCACGAGGCGCCGCGCCTCTCGCCGCGCTCGGAGGACACGCTCGCGGCGGGCGAAGTCGTGACGATCGAGCCGGGCATCTATCTGCCGGGCGAGCTGGGCGTGCGGATCGAGGATCTCGTTGTCGTCACCGATGACGGCTGTCGCAACCTCAGCTCGCTGGACAAGGATCTTCAGCTGGTCGAGTAGCTGCAACCTCAAGTCTGCGGCCGGGCGCGCCGATGCGAGTCCGGTGATCTTGAGGACGAACAGGCACGCGCCGGCCGCCGACTCGCTGGCCGCGCTCCGCGACGGCGCGCGGCGCGAACGGCTGATCGACATGGAGCTGCGGATCCGTCCCTACCGCTTCGGCTGCTTCGCGATCCTGGCGCTGGCGCTGACCGCCGTCGGCGGCGAAATCGGCTGGTGGTGGATCGCGCCCCTGCTTGCCGGCCTGGCCGGGTTCGCCGTCGCCGACAGCTTCATGCGCAACAGCGCCCACCCGGCGGTCTGGGTGGCGACGGCATGGGGCATCCTGCCGCTGCTGCTGCTCGACGCGGTGGTCGTCACGGGCGGCGCCGAAAGTCCCGTGCTGATGTGGTTCGCCTTGCCGGCGGTGACGCTCGGGGTGCGCTTCGAGCCGCGCGGGATCGCGATCGGCACCGCCTACATCGTCGCCCTGATGCTGCTCGGCACCGTCGGGCTCGACCCGGCGACCGCGAAGGCGCACCAGCAGCAGCTGATCGCCGCCGTCGCCCTGGTGATGAGCACGGTGATCCTCTCCGGCGCCCTGGTCGAGTCCGACCGGGCGCACCGCCGCCGCTCGACCCTTGACCCGCTGACCGGCCTGTTCAACCGCAACGCGCTCGACCAGCGGCTGAGCGAGCTCGACGGCCAGCCGACGAGCGAGGAGGAGGGCCTCTCGCACGCCCTGCTGCTCTGCGACCTCGACCACTTCAAGCATGTCAACGACCGGCTCGGCCACGCCGCCGGCGACGCGGTGCTGCAGGACGTCGCCTACACGATGCGCGCCGTGCTGCGCGCCGGCGACTCGATCTACCGGGTCGGCGGCGTGGAGATCCTCGTCGTCCTGCCGGGCGCCGCCGAGGCCGGGGCGGTTGAGATCGCCGAGCGCCTGCGCGTCGCGGTCGCCGGGCGCCGCCCGATCGGCGTCGATGTGACGGTCAGCATCGGCGTCGCCGTCGCCGCGCCGGGGCTGCTCGACACCGACGAGCTGGTCGAGATGGCCGACGCGGCCCTGTATGAGGCCAAGGCCGGCGGGCGCGACCGCGTGACGGTCGGTTCAGCGGCTGAGGTCGAGGCCGTCGTCTAGCCGCGCGGCGAAGGCGGCGATCAGCGCGACCGTCGCCTCGAGGTCGCGCAGGTCAACCAGCTCGACCGGCGAGTGCATGTAGCGCAGCGGGATCGAGACGAGCCCGGTGGGGATGCCCGAGCGCGAGATCTGGATCGCGTCGGCGTCGGTGTGCGAGGAGCGGCCGGTGGCGCTGAGGGTGTACTCGATGCCCTCCGCCTCGGCGGTCTCGATCAGCAGCTCGGAAACCTTGGGGGAGAGGGTCGAGCCGCGGAAAATCACCGTGCCCGAGCCGAGCGGGTGGCTGCCGTTCTCCTTCTCGTCGACGCCGGGGGCGTCGGTGGCGTGGGTCACATCGACCGCGACCGCGAGGTCCGGTCGCACCTCGAAGGCGGCGGTGCGGGCGCCGAACAGGCCGATCTCCTCCTGCACGGCGGCGACCGCGGCGAAGCTGCCGCCGAGCGAGCCGCGCTCGTGGCAGCGGCGCAGCGCCTCGAGCGCGACATAGGCGCCGAGCCGGTTGTCCATCGCCCGCGAGGCGAGCCGGTCGCCGGCCAGCCGCAGCGGGTCGGCGGCGATCACCGCCGGGTCGCCTACCCGGACCAGCGCCTCCGCCTGCTCGCGGTCGGCGGCGCCGATGTCGATGTGCAGTCCCTTCAGCTCGACCACCTTCTTGCGCTGCTCGCCGTCGAGCAGGTGGATCGGCTTGCGCCCGACGACGCCGGGCAGGGTGCCCTCGCGGCCACGCACCTCGACCCGCTGGCCGACGAGGATCTGCGGGTCCCAGCCGCCGATCGGGGCGAACCAGAGGAAGCCCTTCTCGTCGATGTGGGTGACGACGAGGCCGATCTCGTCGATGTGGCCGACCACCGCGAGCAGCGGCGAGGCATCGCCCACGCGGGCGATCGAGGAGCCGAGGCCGTCGGTCGAGAGCTCGGCGAAGGAGGCCTCCTCGCGCCAGACCGCGGCGGCCGGTCCCTCGTGGCCGGAGGGGGCGCCGGGGCCGAGCAGCTTTTCGAGCAGCGAAGGGGTCTCAAGCATCGCGCCGCAGTATGTCGAGTCGAACTGATGTGCGCAATCGCGGGATTCGAATAGATTCTTCCGCCATGAGCGATGCGACCCTCACCGCGCTGGTCAGCGGCGCCTCCAGCGGCATCGGCGAGGCGACCGCGAAGCGGCTGGCGCGCGAGCCGGGCGCCGAGCTGGTCCTCGTCGCCCGCCGCGAGGAGCGCCTGCGGGCGCTGGCCGAGTCGCTGCCCTGCCGGGTGACCTGGCTCGCCGCCGACCTGACCGGGGAGGACGCGCCGCAGCGGGTCCGCGACCACCTCGCCGAGCAGCACGGCGGCCGGCTGACGCTGCTCGTCAACAACGCCGGCGCCGCCTGGCGCGGCTCCTTCGGCGAGGCGGGCTACGCCAACGTCCAGCGCCACATGGAGCTCAACTTCGACGCCGTCCTGCGGCTCACCGAGGCGCTGCTGCCGCAGCTGCGCGACTCGGCCCCGAGCGCGATCGTCAACGTCGCCAGCACCGCCGGCCGGGTCGCGCGGGCGCGCACCGGCGCCTACTCGGCGAGCAAGTTCGCGCTGATCGGCTGGACCGACGCGCTCTACGCGGAGGAGCGGCCGAACGGCGTCCACGCCGGCCTCGTGCTGCCGGGCTTCGTCGCCACCGAGGGCTTCCCGGCGACCGAGCTGCGCGCGAGCCCGCTCACCCGCTGGACGGTGTCCAAACCGGAGAAGGTCGCCGAGGCGATCGTCGAGTGCGGCCTGCGCGGCAAGGCCGAGCGCTACGTGCCGCGCCCCTACGCGCTCGCGGCGCTCGCCCGCATCCTCGCGCCGCGGCTGGTCCGCCGCGTGCTCTCCGGCGGCGCCGCTTCGAGCCTCACCACGAGCACCGCGGCCGAAGCCGCCCAGCCGGACGACTGAGCGGCCGGGCGGCGGAGCCCCCGTCGCTCAGTGGAAGTGTTCGCGGGTCAGCCGGCAGTAGTGGAAGCCGAAGGGGAAGCTGACGTTGTTGGCGGCGTTGCCGGTGTGTTCGGCCCGGATCGACTCGTGCGTCGCCTTCTTGCGCTGCTTGTGGACCAGGAACTTGCCGAGCCTGTGAAACCGCACCTTGACGACCCGCAGGTACTTGAACCACTTGTGCAGGCGCGCCGCGTCAGCGGGCGGCGGCGGCACCTTGACGATCTCCCCGATCGCCTGGCCGAAGGTGCGCGAAACGTGCAGGAACTGGTGCCCCGCCGGCACCAGCTTCTGGTGTTTGACCCGCTGTTCGGCCCCCTTGAGGATGCGTCTGCTGCGCAGCGTGTCGCGCTTGCAGATCGGCTCCACCGCAGCCTTGTAGGTAGCTCTGGTTTGCTCGGTCGTCTGTTCTTCTCCGCTGGCGACCGGGGCGGCTGCGAACAGCAGCGCAACGACGGTCGCGGCGAAGGCTCCCTGCCTTATTCCCATGTCTATTGGTTATCCACCTCCACGGGCTTCAAACCCGTCGGAGGCTCAGCCGTTGCGGTCGAAGCGACCGAAGCGGCAGTCGCGGAAGTGGAGGACGATCGAGGTGTTGTTGGCCGAGACGCCGGCGCGTTCGGCGAGGATCCCCTCGTGGTTGCCCTTGATCTTCAGCCCTTCGAGGTAGTACTTGCCGACCAGCCGCAGCCGCGTCTTCAGCAGCTTCATGATTTCGAGCCAGCGCTCGATCCGGTGGGCGTCGGCGGTCGGCGGCGGCACCTTCGCCAGCTTCCCGATCAGCCTGCCAAACGATCCGGAGACGCGGATGAACTGCTTGCCCGCGGGGTTCAGCTTGTTGCGGTTGAGCCGCTGTCGCACCCCGGCCATGATCCGTTCGTTGGCCTTGCGATTCGCCTGGCAGATCGGCTCGACCGCCGCTTTGTAGCTTTCCCGCGTCTGTTCCTCGCCCTGCGCAAGCGGCAACGCGCCGAACGCAAGCAGCGCAAGCACAACGAGTATCCCCAGCGTTCGCTTCATCTCCCTGACAGAACAAGGGTAGAGGTTCGCCGCATCCTGAGCTATGCTCCTGACAATCCAGTGACAAACCACCCGACAAAAGGGCACGAAATTGGCGACAGATCTCACTGACCGGCTTGCATATGCGAGTCAGAGCGTCAAGCTCGACCAGGCCGACCTGGCTCGGGTCCTCGACGCCAACCCCCGCACGGTCGCGCGCTGGATGCACAGGCAGTCCACGCCCCGGCGCGAGTCCCGCGAGCGGGTGCTCGAGCTGCTGGCGGTGTTCGATCAGCTTTCCGGTGTCCTGCAGCCGCAGGCCGCGCACGACTGGCTTCTCTCTCCGAACCCAATGCTCGATCACCACAAGCCGGTCGACCTCCTGCGCGGCGGCGACTACCGGAAGGTGCTTGGGGCTATCGACGCTTTGGGCGAGGGAGCTTTCGTCTAAGGCCGATGCCCGATGTGCGCCTGGTCGATGCGGTCGACCGCATCCCGCCGACAACGTATGTAGGTGAGGCCTTTCGCCATGTTGCCGAGCGCTGGCACCCGCTCTCCGGCGCCGGCGCCCGGTTGCAGGGTGGGCGCTGGAACCCGCCGAATAGTTTCGCGACGCTCTATCTCGCCGTAGACGAGGCGACAGCCGTCGCCGAGTACCACCGCATGGCGCAGCGCAGCGGTCTGGTGGCCGAGGACTTCATGCCGCGGCGCCTGTATCGCATCGCGCTGGAGCTCCACGCGGTCGTCGACCTGACCGCGGCCCCTTCCGGGCTTCCCGACGCTCTCGCCGAGCTCGACTTTCAGGCGCGCGACCTGATCGCGTCGCAGGCGGTCGGCGAAGCCGCCGAGCACCTGGGTCGTGAGGCAGTCCGCGCCCCCTCGGCAACCGGCAGCGGGAACATCCTTGCCGTCTTTCCGGACCGGCTCCACCCCGACTCCAAGGTTGAGCCTCTGGACTTCAGACTCTGGAGCGAGCCCCCGTAGCGCCCGCCGGTTCGCTCTCGACAGGACTCGCTAGGCTGCTCGACCGTGATAAGCACGAACGAATTCAAGAACGGCAGCCATATCGAAATCGACGGGTCGATCTTCAAGATCCTCGAGTTCCAGCATGTCAAGCCCGGCAAGGGCGGGGCGTTCGTGCGGACGAAGCTGCGCAAGATCGAAGACGGGTCGGTGCAGGACAAAACCTTCAGGGCGGGGGAGAAGTTCCGCCCGGTGCACACCGAGTCGCGCAAGATGCAGTACCTCTACGACTCGGGCGACGCGGCGGTCTTCATGGACAGCCAGAACTACGAGCAGATCGAGATCGCCGGCGACGCGATCGGCGACGCGATGCGCTGGGTGCTGCCGAACGACGAGGTCGATGTGCTGTTCGTCGACGAGCGGCCGAGCGATGTGCAGGTGGCGAGCGCGATCGAGATGAAGGTCACCGAGACGGCGCCCGGCGTCAAAGGCGACACCGCCTCCGGCGGCGGCAACAAGCCGGCGACGCTGGAGTCGGGCGTCGTCGTCCAGGTGCCGCTGTTCATCGACGAGGGCGAGACGATCCGCGTCGACACCCGCAGCGGCGAGTACATCTCGCGCGCTTAACGCTGCCGACCCGAGCCCGCCCGCCGGAAGCGCGAGAATAGGCCGATGCGCAGATCAGACCAGCGCCGCGACGCCGTCTTCGCCTGCTACCAGCGCGACGTCACCGGGCGCCCGCTGGGCGAGCTGTTGGCCGAGGCGCGGCCGTTCACCCGCGGGCTCGCCGAGGCGGTCGACGCCAACCGCGAGCAGCTCGACGCGGTGATCGCCGCCCACGCGCGCGGCTGGGAGCTGGGGCGGATCGCGCCGCTGGAGCTGAACGTGATGCGGGTCGCGCTGCAGGAGATCGAGCACAGCGACGACGTCCCCGACGAGGTGGCGATCGACGAGGCGGTCGAGATCGCCAAGGAGTACTGCGGCGCCGACGCCCCCGGTTTCGTCAACGGCATCCTCGGCGCGATCGTGCGCGAGCGGCAGGGGGTGAGCTGAGGTGGCAGACGAGGCGCGGCTGCGCGAGATCTCCAGCCGCCTGAAGGCGATCGCGGGCGAGCTGGAGGGCGACGAGGCGAGCGACGAGCAGGCGGCCGAGCTGGCGCGCGAGGCGGCCGAGCTCTCGACCGAGGCGGTCGAGGAGGCGAACCGCCGCATCCGCGAGTCCGGCGGCGCGTAGTGCCCGAGTACCCGGAGGACCTGCGCGAGCTGATCGACGCCGAGCTGGAGCGGCTGCGCTTCGCCGCCGCGCCGGCCACCGCCGGGCTGGAGGAGGCGATGCGCTACTCGCTGCTCGCCGGCGGCAAGCGCGTGCGGCCGGTGCTCGCGCTGGCGACGGCGCGGGCGCTCGGCGCCGCGCCGGAGCGCTACCTGCGCGTCGCCGCGGCGATCGAGCTGATCCACACCTACTCGCTGATCCACGACGACCTGCCGGCGATGGACGACGACGAGCTGCGTCGCGGCCGGCCGACCTCGCACGTGCGCTTCGGCGAGGACGTCGCGATCCTCGCCGGCGACGGGCTGTTCGCCGAGGCGATCCGGCTGTTCTGCGGGCAGCCGGGCGAGCCGGGCCGGGTGCTCGCCGCGCTGGCCGAGCTGGCGGGCGCGATCGGCGTCGACGGCATGGTCGGCGGCCAGTATGTGGACGTCGCCGGCGAGGCGGGCGACGCCGCGGCGCTGCGCGCCCTGCACGGGCTGAAGACCGGCCGATTGATCGCGGCGGGCGTGGGTGTCGTATTGACCCTGGAGGGAACAGGCGAACCTGAGACAATCCCCTACGAACGCTTCGCCGAGGAGCTCGGCATGCTCTTCCAGATCGTCGACGACATCCTCGACGTGACGGGAAGCGACGAGCAGCTCGGCAAGCCGCGAGGAAGCGACGAGCGACATGGCAAACTCACCTACGTCAGTCTCTTCGGCCTCGAGCGAGCGCGCGAGCTGGCCGCCGAGTCCCATGCCAAGGCGACAGGCGCGCTGGCCGAAGCCGCGGGCGAGACGGGCGACCTGAGAGGGATCGCCGACTACATCTTCACGAGGAACGAATGAGCGCCGAGCAAGAGAACCTCCTAGCCGCGATCGACACCCCCGCCGACCTGCACGGGCTCGACGACGAGCAGCTGCAGCAGGTCGCGCAGGAGATGCGCACATACATCATCGACACGATCGGTGAGATCGGCGGCCATTTCGGCGCCAACCTCGGCACCTGCGAGTTGGCGGTGGCCCTGCACAGCCTGCTCGACTCGCCGCGCGACAAGGTCCTCTGGGACGTCGGCCACCAGGCCTACCCGCACAAGATCCTCACCGGCCGCCGCGAGGCGCTGCCGACGATCCGCCAGTACGAGGGGCTGGCGCCGTTCTGCGCGACCTTCGAGTCCGAGCACGACATCATGGGCGCCGGCCACGCCTCGACCTCGATCGGCTACGCGGTCGGGCTGAAGGAGGCGATGCGCAAGGGGATCGGCGAGGACGGCAAGGTCGCGGCGGTGATCGGCGACGGGGCGCTGACCGGCGGCGTCGCTTACGAGGCCCTGCACGCGGCCGGCGGCCTGCAGACGCCGATCGTGATCGTGCTCAACGACAACGGGATGTCGATCTCGCCCAACGTCGGCGCGCTCTCGCGCTACTTCAACCGGGTGCGGCTCAACCCGCGCCTCTACCACGCGCGCGAGGGCGTCGAGCAGCAGCTGACCAGGCTGCCGCTGGGCCTCGGCAAGCGGATCGAACGGCTCGGGCCGGAGATCAAGTCGGCGGTCAAGGCCTACTGGGCGCCGGGCCTCTTCTTCGAGGAGCTCGACCTCGCCTACATGGGTGTGATCGACGGCCACGATGTGCATGCGCTGCGCGACGCCCTGCGCGAGGCCTTCGACGCCGACCGGCCGGTCGTCGTCCACATCCACACGGTCAAGGGCAAGGGCTTCGGCCCGGCCGAGGACGGCGGCCTCGCGGGGATGGAGCAGTGGCACGCGGCGAAGCCGAAGTCGATCGTCAACGGCGCGCCGGCGCCGAAGCCGGTGCCGGTGAAGGAGTCCGACTCGCCCGAGGCGGTCGCCCCCGAGCGGTTGGAGAAGCCGCCGCCGCCGAGCGCGCCGCCCCAGTACACGCAGGTCTTCGGCGACGCGATCGTCGCCGAGGCGGAGCGCGACGAGCGCGTGGTCGGGATCACCGCGGCGATGGCGGGGGGGACGGGGCTGCAGAAGCTCGCCGACGAGCTGCCCGAGCAGTACTACGACGTCGGGATCGCCGAGCAGAACGCCGTGCTGCTCGCCTCGGGCCTCGCCCTGCAGGGCGCCAAGCCCGTCTGCGCGATCTACTCGACCTTCCTCCAGCGCGCCTACGACCAGCTCGTCCACGACGTCTGCCTGCAGGAGCTCGACGTCACCTTCGCGCTGGACCGGGCGGGGCTGGTCGGCGACGACGGGCCGACCCACCACGGCGCCTTCGACGTCTCCTACTTCCGCGCCCTGCCCAACGTGGTCGCGATGGCGCCGCGCGACGAGGCGATGCTCGTCCACATGCTGCGCACGGCGATCGCCCACGACGGCCCGGCGGCGCTGCGCTACCCGCGCGGCGCGGCGGAGGGAGTCGAGCTGCCCCCCGAGCCGGTCGAGATCCCGATCGGCAGCGGCGAGCTGCTGGCGAGCGGCGAGCGCGTGGCGCTGCTCGGCTACGGCTACGGCGTCGCCGTCGCCCAGCAGGCGGCCGAGCTGCTCGCGGCGCACGACCTGCGACCGACGGTCGCCGACGCGCGCTTCGTCAAGCCGCTCGACGCCGAGCTGCTGGAGCGCCTGGCGCTGGGTCACGACCTCGTGGTGACGATCGAGGAGAACGTGCTCGCTGGGGGGTTCGGCTCGGCGGTGCTCGAGCACCTGGAGGACGCCTTCGGCGACCGGCCCGGCGAGCGCGCCAGGGTGATGCGGATCGGCCTGCCCGACCGCTACGTCACCCACGGCAAGCCGGCGCTGCTGCGCGAGGAGGTCGGCCTGACCGGCGAGTCCGTGGCCGAGCGGGTGCTGGCGGCGCTGCGCTCGGGGGAGCCGGCGCTGCATTGAGCCCGGCGCGTCGTTAACGGAATTTCAACCCGGGCTTGCATCAAAGCGCTCAATCGGTTAGCCTGCCCGGCGGCCTCCTTGGTTGGCACCGGATTCGCCCCCATTTCGCGGGTTGTTTCTGGGGTTACTATAGGGAGAGGAGGCGCGTATCTCTGGATATGCAGGGTCCGTTGGGTAGGCGGACCTGTGCCCGTAAACGGCAGCGCGGCTTCGCCAAGCGCAGCTTGCGCTCCGGGCGGCCCCGGACTAGTCTGCGGCGATGGCCGTCAAGCTCCACCGCTGCTCGCTCACCTGGTTCAAGCTCGGCATGCACCCCTGCTGGCGCGTGCAGAAGGCGCTCGACGACCAGGGTGTCGAGTACGAGGTGGTCGCCGGCCCGGTCCGCCCGGGCAAGCGCGACGAGCTCGAGCAGCTATCCGGCCAGCGCAAATACCCGACGATCGAGTTCGAGGACGGCCGCATCTACCGCGAAGAGTCCGCGGAGATGGCCGAGCGCATCAGCGCCGGCAAGCTGTTCGAGGCCTGATCGCGCCGAGCGCGGCACCGGCATGAAGGACGCGATCGGGGGCGGAAACTCTCGTCTCGCCATCGCGGATTGCAGGGTTGGCCCGCTGCGGATGAGCGACGCGATGGCCTTCGACCTGGCCGAGGATGGCCGCATCCGCCGGATCCGGCCCCATCTACGCCCGTGGCTTGCGACCACCCTCTTCGCGCTCCTGCTCAGCCCCCAGGTCGGCCGTCACCCGGGCGTCGTTCGCCGCGCGCTGCGCACCTGAGCCCGGTTTTCAGCTGCCGCCAGTGCAGCCGATAGCTTTCGCCGCATGGAGAAGGATCGCGAAAGCGTCCACCCGATCGCCGGAGCCGAGGACGTCCAGATCGTCTATCGGCGCACCAGCACGCGGCCGGTCGAGTACGGGGTTTCCGGCACAGACGACGCGATGGGGAAGATCATCGACTGGTTTGCCGAGAACTGGACGGAGCTAATCTGATGAAGACCATGCGCACCCCTGCTGAGGATGCAGCCTTGTCGGCCTTCAAGGACGCCGCCACGAGCGACGGCGATCCCGGCTACCCGAGCGGCGCCGCCTTCATCCCGTGGCAGGAGACTCCCCAGACGGACCGCATCCTGTGGCGCTACCTGCACGAAGGCCGGCCCGCGGTCATCGTCGGCACGGCCGACTTCGACATGCTGATCGAGCCGCTTCCTCTCGGCAGGCTGGCTCGTCTGCGCAACGAGCTCCTTCGCCGGACCACCGTCCAGGTCTCGTTTCGTCGCAAGGACGCACCAGTCGCTCCCGACATCCCGCCGGTTAGGGCGGATATTGGCCGACATGCCCTAGAGCGCCTGACGCCAGTCGGGGCTTGAGATCCCTACGGAGGATCGCTCGGAAATGGCCCGTAGGAATGACTCCCCAGTCGGAACGGCCCACTCGGAGAGCATGGAGAAGAGGGCTCGCAGGAGCGCCGCGTACAAAGCCGCCCTCGAGGAGCAACAGCCCTACGAGCAGTTCGCCCGGCTGGTGATCCGCAAGCGCACGCAGCTCGGCCTCACGCAGCAGGAGCTGGCCAAGAGGATGGGGACGAGCCATTCCGTCGTCTCCCGCCTTGAGAGCGGCCAGCATCGCTTCAGCTTCGCCACCATGCGCAAGCTCGCCAAGGCGCTCGACACGCATCTCGTTTACGGCTTCCAAGATGAGGCTCCGGACGCGAAGTCCCGCCGGACGCCGAAGCGCGAGCTGGTGGTTTCGGC
>DATFMX010000159.1:0-10337 GCA_035266685.1 Solirubrobacterales bacterium | reverse complement strand
TGGCCGAAGACCTTGCGCAGGGCGGTGACGCCCTCGGCCCAGATGCCGCCGGCCTCGTCGGCCTCCTGGCCGACCTTGCCGTCGAGGGTCTGGACGACGTCGAGCACCGTGATCTCGTCGGCCGGGCGGGAGAGCGTGTAGCCGCCCCGCATGCCGCGATGGCTGGTCAGCAGGCCGGCCCGGCGCAGGGTCGAGAAGAGCTGCTCGAGGAACTGCTCGGGGATTCCGCGCCGCTCCGCCAGCTCCTTGATCGGCACCGGCCGCTCGCCCGAGCGGGCCAGCTCCGCCATCGCGACGACCGCGTAGCGCGACTTCGAGGTGATCGAGATCACGGGTCCTTTCTACCGCACAATCCGGACTTTGGCGGGTATAGGATCGTGTCGTTCCCCCGAGCGAGCGCCCACACTGCCTTGTGATCGACGCCCACCCGCTGGTCCGGTTGGGCGTGCGCGAGGCGCTGGCCGGGGACTTCGAGATCCACGAGAGCGAGAGCCGCGACGAGGCCCTCGGCCTGGTTCGCGACGTCGGCAGCATCGATGTGGCGATCGTCGATCTGCGCCGCGGCGTGATCGAAGGCGACGCGGAATCGCTCTACGGCGAGCAGGCGATCCGCGCCCTGCGAAGGACCGCTCCGGCGATGGGAATCGTCGCCCACGGCGAGCGGCCGGAGCGCCACCTCGCGAGCGCCGCGCTGCAGGCTGGGGCGAGCGCCTACGTCGCCCGCACGGCAAACGCCGCGGAGATGGCGAAGGCCGCCTGGGCGGCGCTCGACCAGGGGCGCTTCGTCGACCCGGCCGTGCCGCCGAGCGGCAGCCGCGGCAAACTGACCCGCCGCCAGCGAGAGATCCTGCAGCTGCTCGCCGACGGCGGCTCGACCACCGCCGCGGCGCGCGACCTCGGCCTCAGCGAGGAAACGGTGAAGACCCACATGAAGAACATGCTGGCGCGGCTGGGGGCGAAAAACCGCACCCACGCCGTCGCCATCGCCCTCAGGGAGTGCCTGATCGACTAGATCCAGCCGCAGTCGCGCGCCGTCAGCACGGCCTGCGCGCGGTCGACCGCGCCGATCTTGCCGTAGACGTTGTGCAGGTGGGTGCGGATCGTCGAGACGGATAGCTGCATCTCGCCGGCGATCTGCTTGTAGACCATGCCCTCGGAGAGGTGGCGGAGGACGTCGAGCTCGCGGCCGGAGAGCGGGCAGGGCTCGCTGACCCGGGAGTCGCGCTCGCGTGGATAGGGAAGTTCATAGAGCAGCTCGCGCAGGCCGTCGACTCCGAGGCCGCAGCGCTTCGCCGTCGCGCGCAGGCGCTCCGCGCTGACCGCCTCGCCCTGCGAGTAGTGGGCGACCATGTCCGCCGTGGCGACGATCGCCGCCAGCCCTTCGGCGTCCTCGGCATGGTGACGCTCGATCGCAACCGCGATCCGCTGCGGCACGTTCCAGCGCCGCGCCAGCACGCCGCCGACCAGGGCATGGTCGATTCCGAGCTGATCGCGTTCTTCGCGGATGCGCTGCTCCGGGGTGCGCCCGGTTGCGTCGAAGTAGGTGCGCCGGCCCGGGTGCAGCTTGGAGATGACGAGGCGGCCGATGTCGTGCAGCAGCGCCGCGACGATCAGCTCGTCGCGCTCGGCCCAGCCGATCTCACGGCCGATCCGGGCCGCAGCCTGCTGCGTCGCCAGCGCATGCACGCGGAACTGCTCCGGGCGCAGCTCCCAGCCGCCGTTGGACTCGAAGAAGTCGAAGACGGGCGCGGTGCCGGCGATCGCCAGCACGCCCGAGGGCTTGAGCACATCGACCGCCGCGGGCACGCCGCCGATCCCGCCGGAGACGCCGGAGCGGTTGGCGAAGCGCAGCACGGCGATCGTCAGCGCGACGTCCGCCTCCACCGCCTCGACCAGCTCGCCGACCCGCGCCGTCTCGGCGGTGGCCGCCTGCATCACCCGTGCGCGGGACTCGATCAGCGCGGGGAATTTCTCCACCGCCTCGAAGGCGCCGGCGAGCCGGGCGCCCGGCGCGGCGGGATTTCCGCCTCGCGCGACGTCGGCCTTGCCGGCTTTCCCGTTGGTCTGTGCGCTCGCTGCCATGAGTGGCTCGCTCCGCCCCCCTCATCGGCAGCGAAGGACGCACGGTTTAGCCCTGGCCTCCCAATAACTGAGTACGCTTATGCGCCAAGGCGCACGAGCGCGTCATCGATGCGCCTCAACGACGCCTCGCGGCCGAGCACAGACAGCGATTCGAAGATCCCCGGAGAGACGGTGCCGCCGCTGATCGCCACGCGGATCGGCTGGTAGACCTTCCCGGGCTTGAGACCGAGCCGGTCCGGCAGCGGCGACAGCGCGGCCTCGACCGCCGCGGGGTCGAATCCGTCGGCGGCGGCGAGCGCCTCGCGGGCGGCTGAGAGCGCTCCCGGCGCCTCGTCCCTCATCGTCTTGCGCCAGGCCTTCTCGTCGCTCTCCGGCTCTTCGAAGAGGAAGCGGATCAGCGGCCACACCTCGGCCAGCGTCTGCGCTTTCTCCTGCACGATCTCGCAGGCCGCGCGCAGCCGCTCGTCCTCCTCACGCCCCAGGTGCCCCGCGACGACGCTCACGTACTCGTCGAGCGGCAGCTCGCGCATGTAGCGGCCGTTGACCCAGCGCAGCTTCTTCTCGTCGAAGATCGCCGCCGCCCGGCCGACGTCGGCGACGCGGAAGCGCTCGATCAGCTCATCGGTCGGGATCAGCGTCGCGTCGTCATCGGCTCCCCAGCCGAGCAGCGCCAGGTAGTTGCGCACCGCCGCCGGCAGGTAGCCCGCCTCGCGCAGCTCCTGCACCGAGGCGGCGCCGTGGCGCTTGGAGAGCTTGCGGCCGTCCGGTCCGTGCAGCAGCGGCAGGTGGGCGTAGCGCGGCGCCTCGAAGCCGAGCGCCGCGAGCACGAGCAGCTGCTTCGGCGTGTTGGAGAGGTGGTCGTCGCCGCGCACCACATCGGTGATCCCCATCTCCGCGTCGTCGACGGCGACGGCGAAGTTGTAGAGGACCGAGCCGTCGCCGCGGGCGATCACGAAGTCGTCGTAGCTGCGGTTGGGGAAGCGGACGGGGCCGCGAATCATGTCCTCGACCACGGTCTCGCCCTCGTCGGGCACGCGCAGCCGCACGGCGGCGCCCTCGTCCTCGCAGGGCTCGCCGCGGTAGCCGCGGCCGGCGCCGTGCTCGGCCTTCCATGCCTCGACGTCCTTCGCCGTCGCGTGGTCGCGGTAGGCAGCGCCGCTCTCCAGTAGCTGCTGCAGCGCCTGCCCGTGGCGCTCCGCCCGCGCCGCCTGGGAGAGCGGCCCCTCGTCCCAGTCGAGCTCCAGCCAGCGCAGCGCGTCGAGGATCTGCTCGACGTTCTCCGCGGTCGAGCGCTCGCGGTCGGTGTCCTCGATCCGCAGCACCAGCGAACCGCCCCCGTGCCGCGCCGCCAGCCAGTTGTAGAGTGCCGTCCTCGCGCCGCCGATGTGCAACGCGCCGGTCGGCGACGGTGCGAACCTCAAGCGGATGGCTGACTCTTCAGACAAGATGTTGATCGGGGCGCACGTGTCGACGGCGGGCGGCCTGGCAAAAGCTATCGAGCGCGGCAGCGAACGCGGTTGCGAGTCGATCCAGATCTTCAACCAGAGCCCGCGCATGTGGCGGCCGACCAACTACACCGAGGACGACTTCGCCGAGTTCAGAGAGGCGATGGAGGACTCGCCGATCGAAGCGGTGGTGATCCACGCCGTCTACCTGATCAACTGCGCCTCCAAAGAGAAGGAGCTGCGCAAGAAGTCGCTCGCCTCGCTGACCCACGCCCTGCGGATCGGCGACGCGATCGGCGCCGCCGGCGTCGTCCTGCACCCCGGCGCGCAGAAAGGCGAGCCGCACGCCCCGTCGATGAAACGGGCCGGCAAAATCATCGCGGCGGCGCTGAAGGACAGCGAGCGCTGCCCGCTGCTGCTCGAGCAGACCGCCGGCCACAAAGGGCTGCTCGGCCGCGACTTCGACGAGACCGCCGAGCTGATCGAGCTCGCCGGCGCCGGCAAGCGCCTCGGCCTCTGCCTCGACTCCTGCCACCTCTTCGTCCAGGGCTACGACGTCACCGACGAAGCGAAGCTGGCCGAGATCGTCGACGAAGCCGACGAGAAGGTCGGCCTCGACCGCCTGCGCTGCCTGCATGTCAACGACGCCGCCGCCGCCCTGGGCTCCTGCCGCGACCGCCACGCCAACATCGGCAAGGGCGAGATGGGCAAAGCCGGCCTCCGCGCCTTCCTCTCCGAGCCCCGCTTCAACGGCCTCCCGGCAACCCTGGAGACGCCCGGGCCGGAAAAGAAAGGCTCGGACAAGAAAGAAGTCACGGCGGCAAAGCGCCTGCGGCGCGAAGGGCTCAAGCGGCGCGGCGCTATTTGATCTGGACGCCTGAGATTGCGCGGCTGATCACCAGGCGCTGGATCTCGGAGGTGCCCTCGAAGATCGTGTAGATCTTGGCGTCGCGGTGCATCCGCTCGACCGGGAACTCGCGGGTGTAGCCGTTGCCGCCGAGGATCTGGATCGCGCGCTCGGTCGCCCAGACGGCGACCTCGCCGGCCTTCAGCTTCGACATCGAGCCCTCGGCGTTCTCGAACTTGTGGCCGTTGCGGCCCATCCAGGCGGCGCGCCAGACGAGCAGCCGGGCGGCGTCGATCTCCATCTTCATGTCGGCGAGGGCGAAGGCGATCGCCTGGTTCTCGATGATCGCCTTGCCGAACTGCCGGCGCTCTTTGGCGTACTCCAGCGCGTACTCGTAGGCGGCGCGGGCGATCCCGATCGCCTGCGCGCCGACGGTCGGCCGGCTCGCCTCGAAGGTCTGCATCGCCGCCTGCGATTTGGCGCTCTTGCCCTCGCGCACGCGGGCCAGCCGCTCGTCGAGCTTCTCTTTGCCGCCGAGCAGGCAGGAGCCCGGGACGCGGCAGTCATCGAGGTGGACGTCGGCGGTGTGCGAGGCGCGCAGGCCGTGCTTCTTCACCTTGGCGCCCTGCTCGCAGCCCGGCGTGCCGGGCGGGATGACGAAGGCGGCGTGGCCACGCGAGCGCAGCTCGCGATCGACCGTGGCGATCACCACGTGGACGTCGGCGATGCCGCCGTTGGTCGCCCAGGCCTTCTGCCCGTTCAGCACCCATTCGTCCTTCGCCTCGTCGTACTTCGCGCTGGTGCGGATCGCCGAGACGTCGGAGCCGGCATCCGGCTCAGAGGAGCAGAAGGCGGCGACCTTGGGGTCCTCCGGCGTGCCGAAGCACTGCGGCATCCACTCGCCCATCTGCTCCGGGGTTCCCTGCCCGAAGATCGCGGCGACCGCGAGCGAGGTGCCCATGATCGCCATGCCGATGCCGGCGTCGCCCCAGAACAGCTCCTCGTTGGCGATCGGCATCGTCAGGCCGGTCTCGTCGGCGAAGAACTGACCCAGCGCTTCGACGCTGTAGAGGCCGATCTTGGCCGCCTCCTGGATCACCGGCCACGGCGTCTCCTCGCGCTCGTCCCACTCGGCCGCCGCCGGGCGGGCGACGCCCTCGGCGAAGCCGTGAACCCAGTCGCGAATGTCCTGCTGGTCCTGGTTCAGCTCGAGCGTGAACTTCGGGCCCTCCGACCCGGCGCCACCCTCGGTTGCGTCCGCCACGACCTGCTCCGCCTCTGCCACCGCTGAAGAATCGCTCATGCGCAAATCCTACACCGAACCGTGTCGGGATCAGAGGCCGGACGACTCGGAGGCGATGTCGCGCAGGTCAAAGGCCCGCAGGCCCTCCGGGCCGCCGTCGGTGCAGTCGAAGAAGCGCCGGTTGACGCAGTCGTACTCCGGACCCTCGCCGGCGTACGCGCGCTCGACCGAGAAGGGGCAGTGGGGCAGCGCCGCGCCGGTCATCTTGACGCCGCCGAAGCCGCCCGGCCGCAGGACCGCGTCGAGTTCCACCTTGGCGCCGAAGACGCCCTGCATGCAGCCGACGTACTGCACGCCCGTGAGCCCGTCGACGACGCTGTAGAGGTAGCGGCAGCCCATCTCGACGCAGCCGCGCGGCTCGACCATCTTGTCGCAGAAGGAGCGACACTGGCGGCACTCGCCGGTCTTCTCACGCGTGGCGGGCATGCACAGAGTCTAGGCAGCAAGCGCGTCCGCGCCAAGGACCTCGACGCCGGGAACGTGGCCCAGCTCCGCCCGCAGGCTCGAGGCTCGCACGCGGATCTCGTCGCCGAGCTGCAGCTCGCTCGGCTTGCCGTTGCAGTTGACGACGAGCGAGACGGCGGCGTCGCCCCTGTGGTGCTGGAACAGCGACCTGAGCTCGTCGATCAGGCTCTCCGGGTCGCTGAACTTCGTCGCGTCCACCGTCAGGCGCAGCGGCTCGCTTGGCTTGGCCGCCGCGGCGCTCGCCCGGGCGATCTCCTCGACGTCCGGTTCGAAACGCTCGGCCTGCTGCACCACGAGCTTCGTCTCGCCGCGCTCCTTGTGGTCGATGCGGCCGCGGACGACGACCACCGCGTCGCTCTCGATCGCCCCGGCGCTCTCCGCCTCGTCGGCCTTGAAGACCAGCATCTCGACCTGGCCCTCGACGTCGTCGAGCGTCGCGAACATCATCTGGCTGCCGCTCTTGGTGCGGATCTTCTTGCTCTCGGCGACGATCCCGCCGACCGTGACCCAGGCGCCGTCGGGCTTGCTCGCCAGCTCGGCGAGGCCGCAGTCGACGCGGGCGCGCAGCGCGTCGCGCACCTCGGTCAGCGGGTGCGAGGAGAGGTAGGTGCCCAGCGTCTCCTTCTCGATCGCCAGCAGCTCGCGGCGCTCGAACTCGGCGGCCGAGATCGGCGGCCGGTGGTGGGAGCTCGCGGCGCCTTCCCCTCCCCCGCTCGCCGCGCCGTCGCCGGTGTCGAAGATCGAGCCCTGGCCGAGCTGCGCGTCTTCCTGCGCTTTCTGCCCCGCCGACTGCGCAGCCGGCAGCGCCTCGAGCATCCCCTTGCGGGTCGCGCCGGTCGAGTCGAGCGCGCCGCACTTGACCAGGCATTCGATCGCCCGTTTGTTGACCGCGCGCGAGTCGACCCGCTCGCAGAAGTCCCAGATCGAGGCGATCGGCTTTTCCTCGCGCGCCCGCAGGATCGCCTCGACCGCGCTGTGGCCGACGTTCTTGACCGCGTCGAGGCCGAAGCGGATCGCCTTCTCGTAGACGACGAAGCTGTGGTCTGAGGAGTTGACGTCGGGCGGCAGGACGTCGATCCCCATCTCGGCGCAGCGGTTGACGAAGAACGGGACCTTGTCTTTGGTGTTCATCACCGAGGAGATCACCGCCGCCATGTACTCGGCCGGGTAGTTGGCCTTGAGGTAGGCGGTGCGGTAGGAGATCAGCCCGTAGCAGGCGGCGTGGGACTTGTTGAAGGAGTAGTCGGCGGCGGCTTCGTTCAGCTTCCAGAGGTCCTTGGCGACGTTGGGCGCGGTGCCCGATTCCTCCAGGCCCTGCATGAACTTGTCCTTCATCGTCGCCATCAGGTCGCGCTTCTTCTTGCCGATCGCCTTGCGCAGATCGTCCGCCTCGGCGCCCGAGAAGCCGGCCATCGAGCGGGAGATCTCCATCAGCTGCTCCTGGTAGATGACGCAGCCGTGCGTCTCCTCGGTGATCCTGCGCAGGCGCGGGTCGGGGTAGCGCACGGTCGAGGGGTCCTTCTTGCCCTTCGCGTAGGCGGGGATGTAGGCCATCGCGCCGGGCCGGTAGAGGGCGCCGAGGGCGACGATGTCGGCGAACTCGGTCGGCCCGACCTTGCGCAGCGCGTCGCGCATCCCCTCGGACTCGAACTGGAAGACGCCGGTCGAGTCGCCGCCCGCGAGCATCTCGTAGGTCTTCGCGTCGTCGAGCGGGATCTGCTCCATGTCGAGCCGCTCGCCGCGCGAGCGCTCGATGATCTCGATCGCGTCCTCGATCACATCGAGGTTGCGCAGGCCGAGGAAGTCCATCTTCAGCAGGCCGATCTCCTCGATCGGGCCCATCGAGTACTGGGTGACGATCTTGTACTGCTTCTCGCCTTTCTCGGCGGTGTTGCGGTCCTCGGCCAACTGCAGCGGCACCACCTCGTGCAGCGGCCGGTCGGCGATCACCACGGCGGCGGCGTGGATCGAGTTGTTGCGGATGATCCCCTCGAGGCCCTGGGCGACGTCGACGATCCGTTTCGCGTCGGGCTCGGCGTCGTAGGTCTTCTTCAGCTCCTGCCCCGGCCGCAGGCATTCCTCGAAGGAGGGGCTGCGGCCCATGATCGGCTCCGGGATCTGCTTGGCGAGCCGGTCGCCGGCGCCGTAGTCGAAGCCGAGCACGCGGGCCGCGTCGCGGGTCGCCGCGCGCGGCGCCATCTTGCCGAAGGTGATGATCTGGGCGACCGACTCGCGGCCGTACTTGTCGCCGACGTAGCGGATCATCCGCTCGCGGCCCCGCACCGAGAAGTCGATGTCGATGTCGGGCATCGATTTGCGCCCCGGGTTGAGGAAGCGCTCGAAGATCAGCCCCTCGGCGAGCGGGTCGAGGTCGGTGATCCGCAGCACGTAGGAGACAATCGAGCCGGCCGCCGAGCCGCGCCCCGGCCCGACCGCGACGCCGTTCTCCTTCGCGTAGCGGACGAAGTCCCAGACGATCAGGAAGTAGGAGGAGAAGCCCATCTCCTCGATCACGCCGAGCTCGAACTCCATCCGCTCGACCGCCTCGGCCGGCGGCGGGTCGCCGTAGCGCGCCCGCAGCCCCTCGGCCGCGAGCCGCCGCAGCATCGCCTCCGGCTCGGAGCCGTCCTCGGTCGGGTAGCGCGGCAGCAGCAGCTTGCCCAGCTCGATGTTCAGCTTGCAGCGTTCCTCGATCTCCAGCGTCGTCGGGATCGCCTCCGGCCACTCGGCGAAGGAGGACGCCATCTCTTCGTTGCTCTTCAAATAGAACTCGTTGGTGTCGAAGCTCATCTTCGGCGCTTCGAGCGTCGATTTGGTCTGCACGCAGAGCAGCGCCGCGTGGTTGTCGAAGTCCTCGCGCCGCAGGTAGTGGACGTCGGCGGTGCCGACCAGCGGCCGGTTCAGCTCACGGGCGAAGCGGACGATCCCCCGGTTGGCCTTCTCCTGCTCCTCGATGCCGTTCTTCTGCACCTCGAAATAGACCTGCTCGGGGCCGAAGGCCTGGATCAGGTCGTCGAGGTGGGCGCGCGCGTCGCCCTCGCGCTCTTCGACCAGGCGGCGGCAGAAGCGCGACTGCAGGCACCCGGTGAGCACGATCACGCCCTCGGCGTGGGCGGCGAGCATCTTCATGTCGACGTTGGCCTTGCCGCGCGAGAAACCCTGCAGGAAGCCGGCCGAGGTGAGCTTGACCAGGTTGGCGAAGCCGGCGTCGCTCTCGGCCAGCAGGGTGATGTGGTTGCGCTCGTACTTCGGCTTCTCCTTGATCGTCGCGACGTCGTCGACCAGGTAGGCCTCGAGCCCGGCGATCGGCTTGATCCCATGCTTCTTGCAGGCCTTGTAGAGGTCGACGGCGCCGTTCATCACGCCGTGGTCGGTCAGCCCGAGCGCCGGCTGCCCGAGCTCCGCCGCCCGCGCCGCCATGGCGTCGATCTTGCAGGCGCCGTCGAGCAGCGAGTACTCGCTGTGGGCGTGAAGGTGGACTGCCGCTGATGCGCTCACGAGGTGCGGCCGATCATGGCAAGCGGGGCAGATGGCAACTGCCCCAGAACACGCGCATTGCGCGCTAAATGCGCACGGAATCCGATCGCCTTCTCGCCGAGGAGCGCCGTCGCGGCGGAACGCCTTTGCCTCGACAAGCGGATTTTGCCGTCCGGCCCCGCGGAACCGCCTTGAGCCACCCGCAATTTGCGGCTTTCGAGGTCCTCTCGTCTGTCCGAAGACAGGCGGGTCGCCAGAGCCCTTGAGGGCCTACAGGCGGTGAGGGAGTGCTTCGGGCGCGGCGAGCTGAGCTATTCCAAGGTGCGGGGCTCAATGGGCGACCGCCTCCCAGCTGGAGCGCCTGGTGCGCGGCTACCGGCGGGCGGTCTCCCTGGAGAGCGCCGAGGCCGCCCACCGCGATCGCTTCCTCTCCTGCGAATGGGATGAAGACGGCAGCCTGATGATCCGCGGGCGGCTCTCACCCGAAGACGGGGCCCTGTTCCTGAAAGCGATCGAGGCGGGCAAGGAGGCGATCTATGAGCGCGAAGTCGCCCACGAAGTGTGCGCTCAAGGCGGTTCCGCAGAACCGGGGCCCAGGGTCAACAGAGCCGACGCGCTGATGGAGGTGGCCGAGCGATCGCTCGCCGGCAATGGCGCAGAGGCGGGCTGCGGGATCGAGGACGGCCCGGCGATCTGTGCGGAGTCGGCACGGCGCCTG
>DATFMX010000158.1:0-18809 GCA_035266685.1 Solirubrobacterales bacterium | reverse complement strand
GCGACGTCGGGCCCCGCCAGGGTCAGCCCATCGGCCTCCAGGCTGTCGACGACCGCTGGCCGGCGGCGACGCAGGTCGACCAGGGCCGACTCGGGGACCTCGACGATGTTCGCGTGGTTGCCGGTCCAGACATGGAGATCGCCGGGCAGGCGCTCGACCTGCTCTCGCCATCTCCGATCGTCGGCCTCCACGGAGCCGGGCCGGACGACGAACAGGTCTATGTCGCTGCTCAAGTCTCCGTCCCCGCGTGCGGCCGAGCCGAACACGGAGGCGTGCAGGGGAGCCGGCTTCCACGCCTTGAACGCGTCGGAAAGCCGGGTCAGGAGCGCCCGCCGCAGATCGGTCAGCTCCTCCACCGCGGGCGCCGCCAGATGGCGGCGATTGAAACTGTAAAGAATCGCGTTCCCTGCCTCCTGCTGCTCCACGAGTCCGGTGTCCACGAGGCGCCGGAGCGCCTTCCTGACCCCCTCCTGCGCGTTGCCGGTCAGCTCTGCGACTCTGCGACCGCTCATACCTCGGGTCGTCCCGGTGAGCACGTGCAGAACTGCGCCATCCAACGGGTGCGAGATGACGCCATAGGGGCGGGAGACATCCATTATCGCCTACTGTAGCAGTCATATAACTGCTCTAGTAGTTAAACGACTTCTGTAGAGGTCATAAAAGCGCGGGAGATCGACTCGCCCAAGCCGGTGCGGCCGTAGCCGAGCGCCGCGGCCGCAGCGCTTGCCTTGAGCAGCATCTCCTCGTACTCCTCCTCAGGGTCGGAGAGGGCGACTATCGCCCCGCCGGCGCCGATCCGGGCGCAGGCGCCGTCGAGGACGATCGTGCGGATCGCGACGCTGAGGTCGCAGGCGCCGTCGAGGCCGAGCCAGCCGATCGCCCCAGAGTAGGGGCCGCGCGCCTCGCCCTCGAGGCGGTCGAGGATCTCCATAGTGCGGCGCTTCGGCGCGCCCGTCATCGATCCGGGCGGGAAGCAGGCGCGCACGCAGTCGAGCGGGCCGAGCCCCTCGCGCAACAGGCCGCGCACTGTGGTGACGAGCTGGTGCACGGTCTCGTAGCTCTCCACCTCCATTAGCGAGGGCGCCTGCACGGTGCCGACCTCGCAGACCGAGCCGAGGTCGTTGCGCAGCAGGTCGGCGATCATCAGGTTCTCGGCCCGGCTCTTCTCGTCGGTGCGCAGCCGCTCGGCGAGCCGCGCGTCCTCAGCCGGGGTCGCGCCGCGACGGCTCGTCCCCTTGATCGGCTTGGCCTCGACCCTGCCACCCCGGTCGATGCGCAGAAAGCGCTCCGGCGAGGAGCTGAGCACCGCGACGTCACCGCAGCGGACGAAGGACGCGTACGGCGCTGGGTTGGCGCAGCGCAACGACCGGTACAGCTCCAGGGGATCGGGCGCGAGGTCTATCTCGAGCGCATTTGTCAGGCAGACCTCATAGGTCTCCCCGTCGGCGAGCAGTCGCCTGCACTGGGCGATCTCCTCCAGATAGCGCTCGCGCGAGCGCTGCAGCCGGGCATCCCCTATCGCGAGGTTCCTTTCAGTCGCATAGGGCACGAAAGGAACCTCGCGATGCGCGGGCGGCAGCGATTCGAGGAGCTGCGCGGTCGCCACGAGCCAGCGCTCCGCATCCCCCTCGTCGCCGCGCTCGGTGAGCGCAAGCAAGTAGGTGCGGCGCTCCGTGTGATCGAACGCAAGCATTCGATCGGCGAAGACAAAGGCGGCGTCGGGCAAGGACGATTCATGCACGGCGTCGCCCCCGCACTCAGCCTTCAGCTCATAGCCGAACCAGCCCGCAAAGCCGCACTGGAAGTCGAATGGAAGCTCTGGCGCCGCAGCTGACTTCAGGCTCTCCAGCTCGCGAGCGAGGCGCTCGAAGATCGACTCCCCCTCGCCGACCCGATGGCAAACCGTCTTCCCAAGCGGACCGCTGTCGTCCCCCATAAAGGAAAACCGAGCTCCCTCCCCACCCGCGCTGCTGTCCAGCCAAAACGCGTTCTCGCTCGCCCCATACAAGCTCACAAACGCCTGCTCGGGATCGACCAGCTCGTCGAGCCGTCTCACCACCAGCTCCCGTGAAGGACCGGCAGGGACACCCTCGAACCGGCGGATACTCAAAAACGCGGTCTCATTAGACCGCGTTTTGTCGGGGCGAGGGTGTCCCTGCCGGCCCCCCCACAGAGCGCTCAAATCGCGAAAGTTCTCGAGCAGCAGCCGCCCGTGCTCCGTGCAGACCGACTCCGGATGGAACTGGACCCCCCAGAGCGGCCGCTCGCGGTGCTCGAGCGCCATCAGCACGCCGTCGCTCGTCCAGGCCGTGCCGCGCAGCTCCGGCGGCAGCGGCTGCTCGACGCAGAGCGAGTGGTAGCGGACCGCAGCGAACTCGCGCGGGATGCCGGCGAAGAGCGGCGCCTCGTCGTGGAGGACGGCGCTGATCCGGCCGTGCATCGGCTCGGGCGCGGGCACGACCGCCGCCCCGTGGAGCGCGCCGAACCCCTGATGGCCGATGCAGACGCCGAGCAGGGGCAGCTCGGAGCGGCGGATCGCCTCGGCGCCGACGCCGAAGTCCTTCACCCGCTCGGGACGCCCGGGCCCCGGTGAGATCACGACGTTGTCGCAGCCGAGCCGGGCCAGCTCGTCCCAGCTTCCCGCGTCGTTGCGAACCACCAGCGGCTCCTCGCCGTTCACCTCCGCCAGCAGCTGGAAGAGGTTGTAGGTGAAGGAGTCGTAGTTGTCGATCAGCAGCGTCTTCAACGAGTGCCTCGGCGGGCCGATCAGCGTGAGACTGCCAGAATGCCCGTCGTGGCCGCAAACTGGCGACCCGACCCGTCGAAGGGCGTCTTCGAGACCCTGCTCGCCCTCGACGGCCGCCCGGTCGAGCCCGACGCCCACCTTGCCCGCCTCGAGTCCAGCCTCGCCGTTCTTTACCCCGGCCGCACCCGCCCGACCCTTGACGTGCCAGCGGTCGACCGCCTATGCGGTGGGTCAACCACCGGCGCATCCGTAGAGGCGCTGCGAATCGTGGTCGCGCCGGGCGTCGGCGGAGAACTGGCGGTGACCACCGAGTGCCGGCCATCGAGTGGTCACCTTGCCACCGAAAACGGGGGCAAAGTGACCAGCGACGCCGCAGCACTGCTCAGCCTGGGGCTCGCCGGCGGGCTTGGGGCACACAAGTGGGCGGATCGCTCATTCGTCGAGCAGGCGCAAGCCGGGCTTCCAGATGACGCTCTGCCGCTGATCGTCGACGAGGACGGCGCGGTGCTCGAGGTGTCCCGCGCCAACGTCTTTACGGTCCGCGGCGGCTGCCTGCTGACGCCCACGCTCGACGGCCGCATCCTCCCCGGCGTCACACGCATGCGGGTGCTGGCGATCGCCGCCGCCCTGGGACTCGCCACGCACGAGTCGGCGCTTCGCCGCGACGACCTCCTCACCGCCGATGAGGTCTTCCTGACCGGCTCGGTGCGCGGGATCGAGCCCGCCGGATCGCTCGACGGCTCTCCCCTTCCCGGCGGCGGCCCGATCGCCGAGCGCCTCGCCGCCGAGCTGCGCCGCGCCTGGGCCGGCCTGAAGACGGCCGCCTCGTTTGGATAGGGTTCCGCGCCGCGATGCGCTTCTTCGAGTACGAGGCAAGAAAGATCGTCGAGCTGGCGGGGATTCCCGTCACCAAGTACGGCTTCTGCACGAGCGCCGACGAGGCGCGCCGGGTCGCCGAGGAGATCGGCGGTCCGACGGTGATCAAGTCGCAGGTGCTGAGCGGCGGCCGGATGAAGGCCGGCGGCGTCAAGTTCGCCGACACGCCCGAGCAGGCCGCCGAGCACGCCGAGGCGATCCTGAAGCTCGAGATCAACGGCCAGATGCCGCGCGGCGTGCTCGTCGACCCGAAAGCCGAGGTCAAGCAGGAGTACTACGCCGGCGTCGTCTGGGACGGCACGGCGAAGCGCCCGCTGATGCTGTTCAGCGACATGGGCGGCATCGACATCGAGCAGGTCGCCGAGCAGCACCCCGACCACGTCGGCCGTGGCCATGTCTCCAACCTGCTCCCCGTCGCCGACTTCGAGGCCAAGCAGGCCGTCGCCGCGACCGGCGTCACCGGCAAGCAGCTGCAGCGCGCGACCCCGATCCTCGCCCGCCTCGCCCGCCTCTTCCGCGACAACGACATGACCCTGGCCGAGATCAACCCGCTGGCCGAGCTCGCCGACGGCAGCTTCGTCGCCCTCGACGCCCACATGGAGATGGAGAACGAGGCGGTCGGCCGCCAGAAGGGCCTCCTGCGCAAGGCGCTGGAGATCGCCGAGGACGACACGCGCGAGCCCTACGAGCCCTCCGACTTCGAGCGCAACGTCGGCGCGATCGACGCCGCCGACCACCGCGGCGTGATCCAGGGCAAGGACCACGGCTTCGAGGGCAACCTCGGCCTCGTGATCGGCGCCGGCGGCGGCTCGCTGACGCTGACCGACGCGGTCCGCAGCCAGGGCGGCAAGCCGGCCAACTACTCGGAGATCGGCGGCAACCCCTCGGTCGCCAAGGCCTGCGGCCTGGCCAAGCAGGTGCTGGAAAAGGACGGGGTCGAGAAGATCGCCGTGATGATGTCGATCGTCTCCAACACGCGGGTCGACATCGTCGCCCGCGGCGTGATCAAGGCCTGCCTCGAGCTCGGCAAGGACCCCGGCGAGACGATCGCGATCTTCCGCATCCCGGGCGCCTGGGAGGACGAGGGCTTCAAGATCCTCGACCGCTACGGCGTCGAGTACTGCGACCGCTCGGTCTCGATGTGGGAGGCCGCGGGGCGCGCGGTCGAGAAGATCCAGGGAGCGACCGTCTGATGTCAATCCTGCTGAGCAAGGACACCACCTTCATCGTCCAGGGGATCACCGGGCGCGAGGCGGTCAACCTGACCAAGGAGTGCCTCGACTACGGCTCGAAGATCGTCGGCGGCGTCACCCCCGGCCGCAAGGGCCGCGAGGTCCACGGCGTGCCGGTCTTCGACACGGTCGAGCAGGCGGTCGCCCACCACGGCGGCCCGATCGACGGCTCCGTGATCACCGTCCCCCCCGCCTTCACCAAGGACGCGGCGCTGGAGGCGATCGAGAACGGGATCAAGCTGATCGTGATCGTCACCGAGCGGATCCCGCGCGGCGACGTCGCCGAGATGGTCGAGCTGGCCGAGATGCGCGGCGCGCGGATCATCGGCCCCAACTGCCTCGGCCTGATCGTCCCCGGCGTCTGCAAGATGGGCGGCATCGGCGGCCCGGCGAAAGACGCCGCCAAGGCCTACGCGCCCGGTCCGGTCGGCGTGATGAGCCGCTCCGGCGGGATGACCACCGAGATCTCCTCCTCGCTGACCCAGGCCGGGCTCGGCGTCTCGACCGCCGTCTCGATCGGCGGCGACGCGATCATCGGCTCGACCTACGCCGAGCTGATGCCCTACTTCGAGGCCGACGAGCAGACCCAGGCGATCGTCATCTACACCGAGCCCGGCGGCCGTATGGAGGCGCAGCTCGCCGAGTGGGTCGCCGAGCACGACTCGCGCCTGCCGATCGTCGCCTTCATGGCCGGCAAGTTCATGGACGACGAGGAGATGAAGGGGATGAGCTTCGGCCACGCAGGAACCATCGTCGAGGGCGTGGAGGACACGGCGACGGAGAAGATCGCCCGCCTCGAAGCGGCCGGCATCCGCGTCGTCGAGCGGATCGACGAGATCCCCGACGCGGTCAAGCAGAAGCTGGGGGCGGCGGTCTGATGGCCGAGGCGCTGAACAAGGTCTTCATCGACGTCGAGGTCGACCCCTCCGTCGCCGGCGACGCCGAGCTCGCCCGCAAGCTCGCAGAAGTCTGCCCCGTCGACATCTTCGCCGCCGGCGACTCCGGCGTCGAGATCGTCGCCGAGAACCTCGACGAGTGCGTCCTCTGCGACCTCTGCGTGGACGCCGCCCCACAGGGCAGCGTCCGCGTCATCAAGCTCTACGAGCAGTAGCCCTCAGCGGCGCCGACTGCACCCCAGTGATGTGACCGGATTGCCGGTCATGCCCGTGTGCGACCGATCACAGTGACGTTGACATCGATCGGTGTCTCACTTATCGTTGCACCGTTCCATGTAGCGGCGGGAGGCCTCTGCCCCTGCACGCGGAAATCGCACTCCGAATACGAAAGGCATCGACGTTGACTGACGGTACCCGTCGTGTCGCCATCGTCGGCGGCAACCGGATTCCCTTCGCCCGCTCCAACTCGGTCTACTCGCGCGCCTCCAACCAGGACATGCTGACCGCTGCGCTCGACGGGCTGGTCGAGCGCTTCTCGCTCGGCGGCGAGCCGATCGGCGAGGTCGCCGGCGGCGCCGTGCTCAAGCACTCGCGCGACCGCGACCTGACCCGCGAGAGCGTGCTCGGCACGCGGCTCGCCCCCGAGACCCCCGCCTACGACGTACAGCAGGCCTGCGGCACCGGGCTGGAGACGACGATCCTCGTCGCCAACAAGATCGCCCTCGGGCAGATCGACTCGGGCATCGCCTGTGGCGCCGACACCACCTCCGACGCGCCGATCGGCCTCAACGAGGGCCTGCGCGAGGTGCTGCTCGACGCCAACCGCGAAAAGTCGACGGGCGGGCGGCTGAAGCAGCTGACCCGCCTGCGCCCCGGCCACGTGGTCCCGGCGATCCCGCGCAACGAGGAGCCGCGCACCGGCCTCTCGATGGGCGAGCACTGCGCAGTGATGGCGGCCGAGTGGGAGGTCGGCCGCTCCGAGCAGGACGAGCTCGCGGTGCAGAGCCACCACAAGCTCGCCGCCGCCTACGAGCGCGGCTTCATGGACGACCTGGTCAACCCCTACCTCGGGCTCGAGCGCGACCAGAACATGCGCCCCGACTCCTCGCCCGAGAAGCTGGCCAAGCTCGGCCCCGTGTTCGGCGGCGAGGACGGGACGATGACCGCCGCCAACTCGACCCCGCTCTCCGACGGCGCCTCGGCGGTGCTGCTGGCGAGCGAGGAGTGGGCGAAGGAGCGCGGCCTGCCGATCCTCGCCTACTTCGTCGACGGCCAGACCGCGGCGATCGACCACGTTCACAAGCGCGAGGGCCTCTTGATGGCGCCCGCCTACGCGATGCCGCGGATGCTCGACCGCAACGGCCTGAAGCTGCAGGACTTCGACCTCTACGAGATCCACGAGGCGTTCGCCGCCCAGGTGCTCTGCACGCTGCGCGCCTGGGAGGACGAGCGCTTCTGCCGCGAGCGGCTCGGCCGCGAGGAGCCGCTCGGCGCGATCGACCGCGGCAAGCTCAACGTCAACGGCGGCTCGCTCGCCGCCGGCCACCCCTTTGCCGCGACCGGCGGGCGGATCGTCGCCTCGCTGGCCAAGCAACTGCACGAGCGCGGCTCGGGCCGCGGCGCGATCAGCATCTGCGCCGCCGCCGGGCAGGGGGTCGTGGCGATTCTCGAGGCCCCAGGAAAGGACGGCAAACGCAAATGAGCGACATCTACTCACAGTTCGTCAACTCGCCCCCCGGCAAGCTGATCGCGCCGCGCGTCGGCCTGCCCCGCCCGGTCGGGCTGAAGCGCCTGGCCGACGGCGCGGACCCGGCTCCGGGCGCGGTGCTGAGCGGCGCCGCTCCCGACGGCCGCCTCGGCAAGGCCGTGGAGCGGATCCTCGGCGAGGTCGGCGCGCCGCCGCCGCCGAAATCCGACAGCCCGGTCGCGGCGCTCCTCTTCGACGCCAGCGGGATCGCCGACTCGACCGAGCTGGTCGAGCTGCAGCGCTTCTTCCACCCCAACATCAGGCGGGTCGAGCGCTCCGGCCGCGTCGTCGTGCTCGGCACGCCGCCCGCCGGCCTGCCCGCCCGCGCCGCGACCGCGCAGCGCGCCCTGGAGGGCTTCACCCGCTCGCTCGGCAAGGAGGTGGGCCGCGGCATCGCGGTGCAGCTCGTCTACGTCGCCGAGGGCGCCGAGGACCAGCTCGACTCGACCCTGCGCTTCCTCCTCTCCCCCCGCTCGGCTTACGTATCCGGCCAGACGATCCGCATCGGCCCGGGCGTCGCCGAGGCGCCGACGCCCGAATGGCGCCAGCCGCTCGACGGCATGCGGGCGCTCGTCACCGGCGCCTCGCGCGGGATCGGCGAGGCGATCGCCGGCGTCCTGCACCGCGACGGCGCCGAGCTCGTGCTGCTCGATGTGCCCGCCCTGGCCGACGACCTGGCGCAGGTCGCCGCGCGGCTGGAGGCGGAGACGATCGAGCTCGACATCACCGACGCCGACGCGCCGGCGACGATCGCCGAGCGGCTCTCCGGCGGCGTCGACCTCGTCGTCCACAACGCCGGCGTCACCCGCGACCGCACGATCGCCAAGATGCCCGAGGACCGCTGGAGCTCGCTGCTGGAGATCAACCTCTCCAGCGAGGAGCGGATAAACGACGAGCTGCTGCACAAGGACCTGCTGCGCGAGAACGGCCGCATCGTCTGCGTCTCCTCGATGAGCGGCATCGCCGGCAACTCCGGGCAGACCAACTACGCCACCTCGAAGGCCGGCGTGATCGGGATGGTCGAAGCGCTGGCGCCGGAGCTGGCGAAGCGCGGCGCGACGATCAACGCCGTCGCCCCCGGCTTCATCGAGACGCAGATGACCGACGCGATGCCGATCGCGATCCGCGAAGCGGGCCGGCGGATGAACAGCATGTCGCAGGGCGGCCTGCCGGTCGACGTCGCCGAGACGATCGCCTGGTTCGCCAGCCCCGCCTCGACCGGCGTCAACGGCAACATCGTCCGCGTCTGCGGCCAGAGCCTCCTGGGAGCCTGATGGCGACGCGGACGCTCGACAGCCCGCCCAGCATCCTGCCGCTCTACGCCCGCGCGGCTGCGCCGCTGATCCCCGGCGCCTCGCTGCTGCCCTTCGTCCCCGGCCGCGCCGCCGAGGTCCCGGACACCGAGCTGGTGCTCGCCGGCGTGCGGCCCGACCCGGAGCAGGTCGCCGCCTACGCCAAGGTCTGCGGCTTCTCGCTGCGCGACACGCTGCCGCCGACGTACCCCCACGCGCTCGCCTTCCCCCTGCACATGGCGCTGATGGCGGACGGCGGCTTCCCCTTCGGCGCGGTCGGCCTCGTCCATGTCGAGAACCGCATCGTCCAGCACCGGCCGCTCGGCATCGGCGAGGAGCTGAAGCTCGTCGTCCGCCCCACCCCCCTGCAGCCGCACAAACGCGGCCAGACCTTCGCGATCGAGACCGAGGCCTGGACCGGCCGCCAAAAGGCCTGGGAGTCAACCAGCACCTTCCTCCACCGCGAAAACCCCGCCGACGGGCCGAAAACCCACGTATATGGTGGGAAATCGGCCCATCGGCCGCAGGAGACGTTGGGGGTGGGCGCCACTTGGAAGCTTGGCGGCGACCTCGGGCGGCGCTACGGCTCGGTGTCGGGGGACCGGAATCCGATCCACATGCACTCGCTGACCGCCAAGCCGCTCGGCTTCCCGAGCGCGATCGCGCACGGGATGTGGACCAAGGCCCGCTGCCTCGCCGCGCTCGAGGGGCGGCTCCCCGACGCCTTCGCGGTCGACGTCGCCTTCCGCAAGCCGATCCGGCTGCCGGGGCGGGTCGAGTTCCTCAGCGACGCCGC
Organism: Solirubrobacterales bacterium; assembly: GCA_035266685.1. Lineage (GTDB taxonomy): Bacteria > Actinomycetota > Thermoleophilia > Solirubrobacterales > 70-9 > VRUE01. Next base: position 9,224 of record DATFMX010000158.1, on the reverse strand, counting down.
TGACGAGCAGATCGACTTCGCCGTGCGCGACGCCAAGCGCCAAACCCCCCACCTCGACGGCCGCGTCAAACCGGTCGACGAAAAACCCAGACCTGACGAGACCAGCGGGAGGAAGAACAAGTGAACGAAAACGGCAACGCAACGGGTGTCGTCGAGCGCAGCCAGGGCGCGGTCCTGCGCTCGCTCAACTGGCTCGCCGGCAGCGAGCTGCTCGACAAAGTCGGCCTGCGCAAAGTGGCCGAGCGAATGGTCTTCCAGGGCACCAAGGGCGGCTTCCGCACGGCGACCGTCGCGGGGCGCGCCTTCAAGGCGACCCAGAAGCTGGGCAAACCCGCGCGCCAATCGGCGGGCAAGTCGCGCAGCCTCTTCGACCTCACGCCCGACGAGGAGCAGCAGATGTTCCAGGAGGCGGTGCGCGACTTCGCCGCGGCGAAGGTGCGACCCGCTGCGCAGGCTGCCGACGACAAGCGCGAGACGCCGGCGGAGCTGCTCTCGCAGACGAGCGAGCTCGGCGTCAACATGCTCGGCATCCCCGAGGAGCTCGGCGGGGTGATGCAGGAGCAGGCGGCGACGACCAGCGCCCTGGTCGGCGAGGCGCTCGCCCACGGCGACATGGGGATCGCTTACGCGGCGCTCGCCCCCGGCGCCGTGGCCACCGCGATCGGCCACTGGGGCAGCGCCGAGCAGCAGGCCACCTACCTGCCCGCCTTCGCCGACGAGGACGCGCCGGCCGCGGCGCTGGCGCTGCTCGAGCCACGACCGCTCTTCGACCCGCTGAGCCTCGAGACCACGGCGCGCCGCGACGGCGACGACTGGGTGCTCGACGGCGCCAAGTCGCTGGTCGCCCGCGCCACCGATTGCGAGCTCTTCCTCGTCGCCGCCGCGGCCGAGGACATCGGCCCGGCGTTGTTCGTCGTCGAGTCCGGCGGCGAGGGCCTCTCGGTGCGCGACGAGCCGGCGATGGGCCTGCGGCCCGCCGCCACCGGCCGCCTGCTGCTCGAGGGCGTGCGCCTGCCCGCCGGGGCGCTGCTCGGCGAGGGCAGGCGCGAGGACTACGTCGAGTGCGTGCAGCGGGCGCGGATCGCCTGGGGCTCGCTCGCCGTCGGCGCCGCGCAGGCGGTGCTCGACTACGTGATCCCCTACGTCAACGAGCGCACCGCCTTCGGCGAACCGATCTCCAACCGCCAGGCGGTCGCCTTCGGCGTCTCCGACATCGGGATCGAGTCGGCCGGTATGCGGCTCGCCGTCTACCGCGCGGCCAGCCGCGCCGACCAGGGCAAGGACTTCGCTCGCGAGGCGGCGCTGGCGCGCAAGCTCTGCGCCGCCAAGGGGATGGAGATCGGCTCCGAAGGCGTACAGCTGCTCGGTGGCCACGGCTTCGTCAAGGAGCACCCGGTCGAGCGCTGGTACCGCGACCTCCGAGCAGCGGGCGTCATGGAGGGCGCCCTGCTCGTCTAGCCCACCCGGCCGAGCGAAAGGCAACCATGATCAATCTCGAGATACCGAAGAAGTTCAAGCCGCTGGCCACGCAGGCCAACCAGGTCGCGACCGAGGTCTTCCGGCCGATCTCGCGCAAGTACGACGAGGGGGAGCACACCTACCCGAAGGAGCTCGACATGCTCGCCTCGCTGATGGACGGGCTCGAGGAGGGCTCCGACATGGGCGGCGCCGGCGCCGCCGGCGTGCGCCGCGAGTCCAACGGCGACGCCCCGGAGGGCAACCGCAACGGCTCCAACCTCTCCACCGTGCTCGGGATCGTCGAGCTCTGCTGGGGGGACGTCGGCCTGCTGCTCTCGATGCCGCGCCAGGGGCTCGGCAACTCGGCGATCGCCTCGGTCGCCAGCGAGGAGCAGCTGGAGCGCTACGGCGGCAAGTGGGCGGCGATGGCGATCACCGAGCCGGAGGCCGGCTCGGACTCGGCCTCGATCCGCACGACGGCCGAGCTCGACGGCGAGGAGTACGTGCTCAACGGCGAGAAGATCTTCGTCACCTCGGGCGACCGGGCCGACCTGATCGTCGTCTGGGCCTCGCTCGACCCCTCGAAGGGACGGGCGGCGATCAAGTCGTTCATCGTCGAGCGCGACAACCCGGGACTGAAGCTCGACCGGCTCGAGCACAAGCTCGGCATCCGCGCCTCCGACACCGCCAACTTCACCCTGCAGGACTGCCGGGTGCCGAAGGAGGCGTTGCTCGGCTCGCCTGAGATCGACACCAAGCAGGGCTTCGGCGGCGCGATGCAGACCTTCGACAACACGCGGCCACTGGTCGCGGCGATGGCGGTCGGGGTCGGCCGCGCGGCGCTGGAGCGGGCGCGCGACCTGCTCGCCGAGGCGGGCGTCGAGATCGACTACGCCGTGCCGGCGCTCAGCCAGCCGGCCGCCGTCTCGCGCTTCCTCGAGATGGAGGCAGACTGGGAGGCGGCGCGGCTGCTGACCATGCAGGCCGCCTGGATGGCCGACAACGGAAAGCCGAACTCGCTGCAGGCCTCGATAGCGAAGGCGAAGGCGGGGCGCACCTGCGTCGATGTGACGCTCGGCTGCGTCGAGCTCTGCGGCGCCTCCGGCTACGGCGAGGACGAGCTGCTGGAGAAGTGGGCGCGCGACGCGAAGATCCTCGACATCTTCGAGGGCACGCAGCAGATCCAGCTGCTGATCGTGGCGCGCCAGCTGCTCGGCAAGAGCTCGGCGGAACTGCGCTAGCGGTCATCCGACCTGCATCGGACCCCAAATAGGGGCTCGATGCAGGTCAGGCGGGCTGTGCGGTCGCCGAATCGGCGATGTCGAGCGCCGCCTTGCGGAGGCGCTCGGGCAGGACGACCCAGGCCCGCAGGCGCGCCAGCGCCTCGCGGTCGCCCGCGATCTCGATCGCCTGCTCCGCCGCCTCGCCGGCGACCAGCGCCGCCAGCACCGGCGCGGGGTCGCCGATCAGGGTCACCTCGGCGTCCTCGGCCGCGCCGCGCGCGGCGGCGATCCAACCGTTCTCGACCCGCAGCGTGTAGTCCTCGCCGCCGCTGCGCAGGCCGACCGTCATCCGGGCGTCGCCGGGCGGCTGGACGAGCACCCGGACGGCGTTGGCGAGCGAGGTCGGCGGTAGGTCGGCGACATCGTCGACTCGCTCGAAGTGCATCCCCCAGCGGCCCAGCTCGAGGATCGGCCGTTCGAGATCGCGGCCGACCTCGGTCAGCTCGTAGGCGACGCCGGTCGCCGGCAGGCCGAGCGCGCGGCGCTGCACGATGCCATGGCGCTCGAGGTCGCGCAGGCGCTTGGTGACCACATCGGTCGGCGCGTTGCCGACGTTGCGGACGATGTCGGAGAAGCGCAGCGGGCCGAGCACCAGCTCGCGCACGATCAGCAGCGACCAGCGCTCACCGACGCGGTCGAGCGCACAGGCGAGGCTGCACGACTGGTCGTATTCGCGGCGTCGCATCGGTGGGATGGTACCGATCGTAACGACATTAATTTGTTTTTCAAAGTATCCGCTTGGAATTTTGGTAGGTTGCCGCCGTTGAACCGGATCGCCAAGCTCACCTGGGAGCACCCGAAGCTCGTCCTCGCCGCGGTCGCGGCCTTTGCCGTGCTGGCGATCGGCGTGGGTCACGACGTCGAGCACCACCTCAAGGCCGCCGGCTTCACCGACTCCTCCTCGCAGAGCGAGCGGGCCACCGCCCTGCTCGAGCATTCGCTCGGCTACGACCCCAACCCGGCGATCGTGCTGGTCGTCCGCAATCCCGACGGCGGCAGGCTCGACACCGGCAGTCCCGCCGTGCGCCGCGCGGTCGGCCGGCTCAGCGCCGGGATGGCGAAGGTCGAATACATCGGCCGCGTCGTCGACCCGCTGCGCAACCCGCGGGCCGGCCGCGAGCTGATCGCCCGCGACGGCGAATCGCTTGCCGTGGCCGGCTACCTCTCGACCACCGACATCGAGGACAAGGGCGGGATCGCCGCCGAAGGGGTCGAACCGCTGATCGCCGCGAGCCCGCTCGACGTCGAGATGGGCGGCTTCGCGGCGGGCTTCAACGAAACGAACGACCAGACCCGCACCGACCTGACCAAGGCCGAGCTGATCGCCTTCCCGATCCTCGCGCTACTGCTGCTGTTCGTCTTCCGCGGCGTCGTCGCCGCGGCGATCCCGTTGCTGATCGGGGTCGTCTCGACCGTCGGCACGCTCTTCGTCCTGCGCGTGATGGCCGGCGTCACCGACACCTCGCTCTTCGCGCTCAACATCGCCACCGGGCTGAGCCTCGGCCTGGCCGTCGATTACGCGCTGCTGCTGGTCTCGCGCTATCGCGAGGAGATAGGGCGCGGCGGCGCGTCGCGGGAGGCGCACCGCCGCACCGTCCAGACGGCGGGCCGCACGGCGCTCTTCTCCGGCTTCACCGTCGCCGCGGCGATGGCGGCGCTGATCTTCATGCCGCAGCGCTTCCTCTACTCGATGGCGGTCGCCGGCGCCTCGGTCGCCGTGCTCTCCTCGGTGATCGCGATCCTCGTCGTGCCCTCGCTGCTCGCCCTGCTCGGCGAGCGCATCGACGCCCTCTCGATCCGCCGCGGGCCGGCGGTCTCCGACGCCTCCGACGGCTGGTACCGCCTGGCCCGCGGCGTCATGCGCCACCCGGTCGGCGTCGCGCTCGCCAGCGCCGCCCTGCTGCTCGTCGCCGCGGCGCCGCTGCTCTGGACGACGCTGACCGGGCCGAGCGCCGAAGCCGTGCCGCCGGGCAAGCCCTCCCACGACGCCTACGCCTACCTCGAAGCGCACTACCCGCGCGACGTCACCGAGGCAGTCACGGTGACCGTCGACGGGCGGGCGGGCGGCGTCCAGCTCGCCCGCTTCCGGCGGCGTGTCGAAGCGGTCGGCGGCGTCGCCTCCGGCAGCCCCTTCGCCCGCGCCTCGGGCCGCGTCGCCTTCGCCAACTTCGCGCTCGACGAACCGGCGCTCCACGCCGGCGCCCAGGACTCGGTGCGGGCGATCCGCGACCTCAGCCCGCCGGGCGCCTCGGTTGTCCTCGCCTCCGGCAACACCGCCGGCTTCATCGACCAGAAGCAGAGCCTGATCGACCACGCGCCGCTGGTCGTCGGCCTGATCACCCTGACCACGCTGCTGCTGCTCTTCCTGCTGACCGGCTCGGTGCTCTTGCCGCTGAAGACGCTGCTGATGAATTCGCTGACCCTGGCGGCGACGCTCGGCATCCTCGTCCTCGCCTTCCAGGCCGGCTGGCTCGACGGCCCGCTCGCCTACACCGGCCCGGCGGCGATCGAGGTGACCAGCCTGGTCTTCCTCTTCGCCGTGATCTTCGGCCTCGCCACCGACTACGCGGTGCTGGTGATGGCGCGGATCAAGGAGCGCCACGACGCCGGCGACTCGAACGAGGAGGCGGTGGCGACCGGCATCGCCCGCACCGGCCGCGTGATCACCGCCGCCGCCCTGGCGATCGCCGTCGTCTTCCTCGCCTTCGGCGTCAGCACGGTCTTCTTCGTCAAGCAGATCGCGATCGGCATGGCGGTCGGCGTGATGCTCGACGCCACCGTCGTCCGCGCCCTCCTCGTCCCCTCGCTGATGCGCCTGCTCGGCGAGTGGAACTGGTGGGCGCCGAAGCCCTTACGCCGCATCTACCTGCGCCTCGGCTTCTCCGAGGCCTGAACTCCCCCTTTCCGCCGGGCGCGGTCGAGGTTTGAACGGCTATCCGGACCAAACCTCTACCGCGCCCATGCGGCAGACTGGCGCGCGTGAACTTCGTCGAGCTGATGGAGCGCTCGCCGGCCTCGCGGCTGGGGATCGTCGCGGTCGACGCCGCGGGCGAGCGGCGGGACTGGCACTTCGGTGAGCTGATCGCTCGCTCGGCCGGACTCTCCGGCGCCTTCGCGGCGCGCGGGGTGCGGCGCGGCGACGTCGTGATGACGCTGCTCGGCAACCGGGTCGAGTGGGCGCTGACGCTGCTCGCCTGCTGGCGCATGGGCGCGGTCGCCCTGCCCTGCAGCCCGCAGCTGCGCCGCCACGACCTCGAGTTGCGGGCGAGCGCCGCGGCGCCGGCGCTCTGCGTCGGCGAAGCGGAACTGCTCGACGAGCTGCCGGACGGCGTGCCGACGATGACGCTGGAGGATGTCGCCGCGGTGCTCGACGAGGACCGCGCCCAGGAGACGCCGGCGGCGATCGAGGACATGGGCGCCGAGGACCCGGCGCTGATCGTCTTCACCTCCGGCACGACCGGCGAGCCGCGGGGCGTCGTCCACGCCTACCGCTACCTGAACGGGCAGCGCGCCCAGGCCGAGCACTGGCTCGCCTCGCGCCCCGGCGAGCTGGTCTGGTGTACGACCGCGCCGGGCTGGTCGAAGTCGGCCCGCAACGTCTTCCTCGCCCCCTGGCTGACCGGCGCCGCGGCGACGATCCACGCCGGGCGCTTCGACCCCGGCGAGCGGCTCGACCTGACGGAGGCGCTCGGCGTCAACGTGCTCTGCCAGGCGCCGACCGAGTACCGGATGCTGGCCAAGCGCACCGCGCTGCGCCCGCTCCCCGTCCTGCGCCGCATGGTCTCCGCCGGCGAGGCGCTGGAGGCCGACACGGTCGCCGCATTCCGCGAGGCGACGGGCCTCGAGCCGGCCGACGGCTACGGGCAGACCGAGACCGGCCATGTCTGCGGCAACCTCGAAGGCGAACCGGTGCGGCCGGGCTCGATGGGCAAGCCGCTGCCGGGGGTCGAGCTGCGCGTGCGCGACGGCGAGCTGCAGCTCAAAGCCTCCTCCTCCCCCACCTTCTTCTCCCGCTACCTCGACGGCGAGCGCTTCGCGGGCGAGTGGTGGCCGACCGGCGACCTGGTGCGCCAGGAGGACGACGGGCACCTCTGGTTCGAGGGCCGCAACGACGATGTGATCGTCTCCTCGGGCTACCGGATCGGCCCGGTCGAGGTCGAGTCGGCGCTGCTCGCCCACCCGGCCGTCGCCGAGGCCGCGGCCGTCGCCGCGCCGGACCCCGAGCGCGGCGCCGTCGTCCGGGCGATCGTCGTCCCCCGCGACCGCGCGCCGAACGAGGAGCTGGCGCGCGAGCTGCAGGAGCACTGCAAGCGCGAGACCGCCCCCTACAAGTTCCCCCGCATCGTCGAGTTCGCGGAGGAGCTGCCGAAGACCCACAGCGGCAAGGTCAAGCGGGCCGAGCTGCGCGGCTGAGCGACCCTCTCCGCGGCCTGGGACATCATCCGCAGGCATGGGCCGTTCGACCCATGCCCCGGCCCGCGGCGGGCAACCGCCGCCACGCGCTGCTCTAATCGACTCGCCCGATCGGGCCAAAGACCGCAATGCAAAGGAGATTCGCGTGAGACGGAGCATCCTGCTCGCACTCGTCGCCGCACTGGCGCTGGCCCTCGGGCTCAGCTCGCTGGCCGCGGCCGGACAGGACGGCGCCACGGCCTCGGCCAAGCGGGCGCACAAGAAGGGCAAGAAGAAAGGCAAGGGCTGCGCGAAGGCGAAGGGCAAGAGCAAGGGCCACGGCAAGAGGGCTCACCGGTCGGCGACTGCCTCGAAGAAGAGGGGCAAGAGCTGCAAGGGCGGCGGGCTGCCGCTGCGCCCGGGCACCTACGAAGGACAGGACGGGATCGGCCTAGAAGTCAAATCGGGCGGGAAGACGGCCGCACTGACCGTCAACGGCGTTCCCGACACCTGCCTTCCCCTGCCACTCACGCTCCCCGAGGAACCGGCCAGCTCGACGGCGAAGCTGTTCAAGGCCGGCGGTAAGAGCGTTCCCGCCTTCGGCGGCCACGGCGAGATCAGGTGGGTGATCGAAGTCATGCCGCAGCTCAGGTACAGGCTGACGCTCGACTCGAGCTTCGCCTTCCCGGAGCAGGACCCCTGCGACAAACCGGGCCGCCACTTCAGCGGCGGTCTCAGGAAAACCGCCTAAGCAGCGAGCATCTCATCGAGGTCGACAGGACGGCCCAGGTGAAATCCCTGGGCCATGTCGACCCCGTATTCGCGCAGCATCTCGGTCGTGCGGTCGTCCTGCACGTACTCGGCAATCGTCGACTTGCCGAGGCCGCGGGCGATCTGCACGATCGCCTTGACGGTCAGCTGGTCGGCGTCCGAGCGCGGCATGTCGCGGACGAATGAGCCGTCGATCTTGATCAGGTCGAAGGGGATCCGCTTCAGGTAGTGGAAGGGGCCGAAGCCGGCGCCATAGTCGTCGATCGCCACCTGGCAGCCGAACTCGGTCAGGCGGTCGGCGAAGCCGGCGGCGGTGTCGTAGTCGTAGACGTTGGCCGTCTCGGTGATCTCGAAGGTGCAGCGCGAGGGGTCGGCGCCGCCCTCGTCGAGCCGCCGCTCGATGAACTCGAGCACCGAGATGTCGGTCAGCGAGGCGCCGGAGAGGTTGACATGCAGCGACAGCGGCCGACCCTGCTGCTCGCGCTCGACCAGCAGCTCGAGCGCCCGGCCGACGACCCAGCGGTCGAGCTCCTGGACCATGCCGGAGCGCTCCGCGGCCTCGATGAACGAGGCCGCCGGCAGCAGCGCGCCGTCTTCGTCGGTCATCCGCAACAGCAGCTCATAGCGTTCGATCCCGCCCGAGGCGAGGCTGCGGATCGGCTGCGTGTGCAGGCTGAGCCGTTCGTCGCTGAGCGCGTCGCGGATCCGCGCCGCCGTCGTCTGGCGCCGCTTCTGGGCCTGCTTGGGCTCGCTCGGGTCGCGGAACAGGGCGATCTGGTTGCGCCCGTCCTCCTTCGCCCGGTACATCGCCTGGTCGGCCGCCGCCAGCACCGCCTCGGCGCCGCCGCGCCCGCCGCCGAACATCGTGATGCCGACGCTGATCGTCGTGCTGATCGGATCGGCCGAGCTGCGCTCGCCTTCGGCCACCTGGGCGCGCAGGTCTTCGCCCAGCGCCAGGGCGCCGGCGGTGTCGGTCTGCGGCATCAGCACGGCGAACTCGTCGCCGGAGAGGCGGGCGACGATGTCGGTGGCGCGGACGCGTTCGCGCAGCGTCTCGGCGACCTGGCGGATCAGGTTGTCGCCCGCCTGGTGGCCGAGCGTGTCGTTGACCGCCTTGAGCCCGTCGATGTCGACGATCATCACCGCGCCCTGGCCGCCGTAGCGGGCGCTGAAGGAGACGTACTGGTCGAGCTCGCCGCGGAAGCGCCGCCGGTCGAGCAGCCCGGTGAGCGAGTCGTGGTCGGCCAGGTAGCGCAGCTCGGCCTCGGTGCGATCGGCCTTGCGCAGCCGTGCGAGCACGATCTCCCGGTCCTCGGCGTC
>DATFMX010000157.1:0-7828 GCA_035266685.1 Solirubrobacterales bacterium | reverse complement strand
TTTCCAAGCTAGAGCCAGGGAGAGCCGACATACCGGCCGGAGGCCTGGACTGGGGGCCTCCGGCCGGCACCAAAAAGGGGAATCAGGGGGGACCGACGACCGCGCGCACCGCGGTCGTCGGTGCGTCGCGGCCGGGTAAGGTTCCAGTCGATGCCCGCCGAACCGCAGCAGCTCGTCCTCCACGTCGTGCCCTTCTCGCATCCCTGCCTCGCGGTGAGCGCCGCGCTGGACCGGATCGGCCGCGAGTACGAGACGGTCGAACTGGCCACCGGCAAACACGGCGAGGAGGTCGAAGGCATATACGGCGAGGGACGCCGGACCGTGCCGGGCCTGCTGGTCGACGAGGAGCCGGTGCACGGCACGGCCGCGATCTTCGCCCGCCTCGCCGAGCTGCACCCCGAGGCCGGCCTCTATCCGGACGCGCAGGCCGAGGCGATTCGCGAGGCCGAGGCCGGGATCGCCGAGGACCTGCAGATGAGCGCCCGCGTGCTCGTCTTCGGCGCGCTCCACTTCCGCCCCGAGTCGATGGCGACCTTCGCCGGCGCCGGCCAGCTCGACCCGGCCGGGGTCGACTTCGCGATCAAGTCGATGCGGGCGACCTGGCGCTACCTGGAGATCAGCGCCGTGCGCGTGCACGCGACGCTGCAGGAGCTCCCCGCGCAGCTCGACGCGGTGAGCGCGCTGATCGAGGCGGGCGCCGCCGGCGGCGAGACGCCGACCGCGCTCGACTTCCAGCTCGGCTCCTCGCTGCGGCTGCTCGCCGAGGTCGGCGACGTCCGGCCGCTGATCGACGAGAGCCCCGCGGCGGCGATCGCCGCCGCCTGGTTCGATCGCGGCAAGGGCGATGTGCCGGCCGGCGCCTTCCCGCCCGGATGGGTATGAGCGACGCGAAGCTGAGGCTTGGCGGCATGGCCCTGAGGAACGGGCTGCTGATCCACGGGCCGACCCACTGGGCAGCCGCGGTGCGGACGCCCGACGGCGGGGTCGAAGTCGCCTCGGAGCGGAAACCGGAGCTGGCGCCGAAGCTCGTCCAGCGAGTGCCGGGACTGCGGGGCCCGTTGAAACTGGTCGAGGCGATGGCGGTGCTGCCGATGGTGCGGCGGCGGATGTCCGCGGCGCGGCTGCCCTTCGAGGACGCGCGGGTCGTCGCCGCGACCGGGGCGACGCTGCTGGCGACGGGCGCTCTGCGGCGCGCCTTCCGCAGCACCGCGCTGCGCGAGGGAGTCGTGCAGGCGCTCGGGGCGACGCCCGCCTTGGTCGCGCTCAGCGATCGCGACCTCGCCGCCTACCACGGGGTCGAGCACAAGGCGATCGCCGCCTACGAGCAGGGGATCGACGACCCGGCGACGGTGCCCAAGGAGCACGATCGCTGCGGCTCCAACCTGATCGCCCCGATGATGCTGCTCTCGGCCGCCGGCACGGTGATCCTCGAGCGGCTGGTCGAGCGCCCCAGCCCCGCTGCCCGCGCCGTGGTCGGCCTCGCGGGCGCCTCGCTCGCGGTCGAGATGTTCGCCTGGAGCGACCGCCACCACGGCGCCCCCCTCGCCGAGGCCTTCCACACCCCCGGCCGCGAGATCCAGCGCCACCTGGCAACCAAGGAGCCGACCCCCGAGCAGATGCAGGTCGGCATCGCCGCCCTGGCCGAGATCCTGCGCGTCGAGGGCTCCGGCGGGGATGGCGGCGAGACGCCGCCGGCCACGTAGCGCCCGTCACCGCTCGCCGAACGCGACCGCCGGCAGATCCGTCCAGCCGACGAGCTCTCCCTGGCTCCGCGATTGCGATTCGCCGCCGCCATAGACGACCATGCGTCGTGCCACCCGCCGGCGTTCGTCCCCGCGCGCGGCGATCCGCTCCGCGAAGGCCGGGAACGCCGCGAAGTGCTCGCTCGACGGCGTACGCCCGGCCTTTGCCTCGATCAGCGTCAGCTCGGCGCCCCGCTCGATCACCAGGTCGATCTCAAGCCGGTCGCGCTCGCGGAAGAACGAGATCTGGGGCCGCCGCCCGCGGTGCCGGTGCCACTTGACGACCTCCGACACCAGCCAGCCCTCGAACATCGCGCCGCGCAGGGGGTGGGTGGCGAGCTGCTCGGGCGCGTCGATCCCGAGCAGGCTCACCGCGAGGCCGAGGTCGTGGAAGTACAGCTTCGGGCGCTTGACGAGACGCTTGCCCAGGTTGGCGTGGAACGGTGGGAGCCGGAAGACGATGAAGCTCGCCTCCAGCGTCGAGAGCCAGCGTCGTGCGGTGGGCTGGGAAACGCCGCAGTCCGCGGCGAGCGACGCGAGGTTCAGGAGCTGCCCCACGCGCCCAGCGCAGAGCCGGAGGAACGTGTGAAAGGTCTCGAGATCGCCGACGGCGAGGAGGTTGCGGACGTCACGCTCGAGATAGGTGGCGGTGTAGTCGGCCAGCCACTCCGCAGCGGGGAGGTCGCAGTCGTGGATGCGCGGATAGCCGCCGCGCCAGATCACCGTGTCGACAAAGCGACCGGGCGACGGGTCGTCGTCGACCATGCCCTGTATGTAGGAGAGCAGCGCCGGAGCCCGCTGGATCTCGTCGAGGATTCCCCCCGACTCGAATCGGGTGAGGAAGCCGAGCGGGTTCTGGGTAGGGTTCGGCCGGAGTTGGGCCGGTCAGTGTCTAGACTGCGCCGTCCATGTTCGGACGCATCGACCACATCGGTGTCGCGGTCGAGGACATCGACACCGCACTCGAGCTCTACGAGCAGAGCTTCGAGATGACCGTTGCCCATCGGGAGACGGTTGAGTCGCAGGGCGTCGAGGCGGTTCTGCTCGATGTCGGCGAGGGACATGTCGAGCTGATGCGCCCGCTCGCGGCGGACTCGCCGGTTGGCAAGTTTCTCGCCCGCAAGGGTCCCAAGTTGCATCATGTCGCCTACGCGGTTGAGGACATCGACGCGACGCTGGAGCGGCTGGCTGCGGCGGGGCTCGAGCTGATCGATGCCAGGGCGCGGACGGGGATTCAGGGGAGCCGCGTCGCGTTCATCGAGCCGAAGTCGACCGGCGGCGTGCTGACCGAGATCGTCGAACCAGCGGGAGGACACTGATGGCGGATACGCAGAAGGTCGAGATCGGCTTCGAAGGCGGGCAGGTCGTCCAGGTCCGTCTGACCGGCGACGAGCTGAAGGAGCTGCGCAAGCAGGTCGAGAAGGGCGGCTGGCACGACATCGACACCGAGGACGGCACGCTCGCGGTCTACGTCGGCAAGGTCGCCTTCCTGCGCATCGATTCTGGCGCCCAAAAAGTCGGCTTCTGAGAGAGCCGATGCGCGCCAAGGCCGCAATCGGGCTCGCCGGGGCCGCGGTACTCGGCGCGGCGCTGTGGTGGCGTAAGAACCCGTCGGCGTGTCCGTATGGGCAGCGGTTCTGGGTCGAAGCGCCGCACCCGATCATCAGCCGGGAGCGGCTGCGCACGGTGATGGCGCCGCAGCCGGGGGAGCGGGTGCTGGAGATCGGTCCGGGCACCGGCTACTACACGCTCGATGTGGCGGAGTGGGTGGGGCCCGACGGCCGGGTCGAGATCTTCGACCTGCAGCGCGAGTTCCTCGACCACGTGGTGCGCGGCGCCGGCGAGCGCGGCCTGGCGAACGTGACGCCGACCCAGGGCGACGCGACCGCGCTGCCCTACGACGACGACTCGGTCGACGCCGTCCTACTCACCGCTGTGCTCGGCGAGATCCCCGACACGCTCGCCGCCCTGCGCGAGATCCGCCGCGTCCTGCGCCCCGGCGGCCGTCTCGTCGTCGGCGAGCTCTTCGGCGACCCCCACTTCACCACGCAGGCCAGCCTCAGACGCCAAGCCGCCGAAGCGGGCCTCCGCTGGGAGGCCCACTCCGGCAACTGGCTCGGCTACTTCGCCCGGCTCTCGCCGGCCTGACGCTTGCTTCTAGTTCTTCTTGCCGCCGCGGCAGGCGGGGATGTTGAGCCGCAGGTTGTTGGTCCTCATCCGCCGGCTGTTCTGGGCCAGCATGTTGAGGAATCCGTTGGTCTGCCGGGAGCAGAGGTTCCGGGAGTTGATCAGCAGGCCCTTGCTGCCGCCCTTCATCGTCAGGATGAACTTGCTGACGGCTACGTCGGGCGTTTCGTTGAACACCGTCTTCAGGCGGCCGTGCGCGGAGCTGATCACGCCGCGCAGCCGGACCGGGATCTGGCCATGTAGGTCGACCAGCAGGTCCGGCAGTTCGTGGCTGGACGAGGTCAGGTAGACCGGGCCCTTGAGGTTGCCGGCCAGCAACGGCGAGGTCGCCTGCGCGTGCCCGTAGATCGAGTTCTTCGGGCATTCCTTGGCGGCCAGCTGGACCCTCGTGCAGACGGTCTTGATGTGACCCTGATCGAGGATCGTCGCCCGCGGCAGGATGAACGCCGTGCGCCGCAGGTTGGCGTCGCCGTTGCGGGCTTCGACGATCGCCCTGAACTTCGGGTTCTTCGCCCGCTTGGTCTGGTTCTTGCCACCGAAGATCCGGGCGTAGAACTTCGGCTTGAACTGCAGCTTCTTGCAACCGAGGAACTGGAACTTGTCGCTGACGTTCGTCTGCTGCCACTGCGCTTCGTCGAGCGGGTTGCCGCCGCCGCTGGAGATGGTCGAGTTGACCGGCAGCGGTTCGCGGCAGGTCGTCGGGTTGAGCGCGAACTGCGCCCGGTCGACCACCAGGTGGATCTTGCGGATATCGAGCTTCACGCCCCCGAACACGTTCGGGATCGGGTCCGAGACGGCAGTGACTTCGGCCGTTTCGGGATTGACGTTGAGCGCCGCGCGCACGACCACGTTGCCGAGGTCATACGGCCCGGCGACCGCCGGCGTGATGACCACCATGCTCAGCGGAGCGCCCTTGTAGGGGCCGGCGAGGTAGGCGGAGCCGGTGGCTTGGAACGGGTCCGAGCCGGAGCCGGCCGCGGTCTCGACAGGCCCGACGCGGCTGCTGTCCGGGCAACTCGGGTTGCTCATCTGGTCTTTGCCGCTGCCGGATTCGGCGGCGGCGATGCTCGCCTCGGGGCAGTATTCGACGCCCTTCAGCTTGGCGACCATGCCGGGCGGCAGGTTGACGTCGATCTGCTTGACCTCCTGGTTGCCGTCGTCGCGGATCAGGTCGACCTGGAACGGGGTGAACTGACCTGCGGTGATGCTCTGCGGGGCGGCCTTGTAGAAGGGTGCGAACGGCCGCTCGGCCAGCGTGTTCGGGCAGTTGCCGCCGCCGGCGATTTCATCCAGCGTGAAGGCGCCGCTCCGGTCGGTTGCGCCCGCCCGTGAGAACGGCGTATAGGCCGCGTCGGCGGTGTGCGGTCCGCAGGTGTCGGGACTGGTGAGCACCCCGTGCGCGCCGCCTTCGATGTGAACCCGGAAGGATTCGAATGGCGCCTGCGGGTTGTCAGCCACGACCGCGGTGATCTGACCCGTGTAGGGATTGGGGTAGATCTTGCCCGTCAGCCTGACGTTGACGCCGAAGCGCTCGGAGGTGACATGCAGCAGGATCCTGAACTGTTCGCCGGTGGTCGAGTCGGTGCTGAGCGGCTCGCCGACGTAGACCTCGCCGCCGAGAACCCCCGGCAGGGAGGGCGTTTCGACTTCGACGAAGCCGATCTTCGACTTGTCCGGGCAGGTGATCGGGTCATTGGTCCCCTGGGCGAACTGGGCGTCGGTGCAGCCTTCGACGCTGTTGCCCGCCGACGGGTTGATCCCGGCGCCTTCGGGCAGGGTGACCTTCGCCACGTGCAGCTGCGAGTCGGTCAGGCCTTCGGGGTCCGGGTTGAACGGAATGGTCACATTGACCGACGCCGAATTCGGCGAGTCGGTCCAGTCGCCGCCCGCGACGCCGAGGCCGGGGTTGAACGGCACTTCGTCGCAACCGGTAGCTTCGTATTTCGTGCTGTAGGAATCGCTGCGTTCGAGTTCCGGTCCAGGCGGTATCGGATACGGAAGCGAGTGGGCGTTGAAGATCGTCGTCTGCGGTCCGTTGCATTCGCTGGGGATGGTGACGTAGCCCTTGCCGGCTTGGCCTTCGAAAACGAGTCGCGAGCCGATGACCGGTGCGCCTGCACCCACAGGCGGCGGGTAGTGGAGATCCGGTTTGGTCGTGAAGGAGATGTGCTGGTCTTTGGGATCGAGATCGCCGACCAGGTAGGTCGGCTCCCCGGTTACGTTGAAGCCGGCCAGCGAGGATGCTCCGTAGTAGGGAGATTCCGGATCGCTGGGGGTTTCGATGTTGTAGACCGGGGTTTTCAGGGTGAATTCGGTCCCTTCGGGGGGGAGGCTCGCGGGAGGGGGGCCCGGGCTGATCGTGGTGAAGTAGTTCCAGCCCACCTGAGATTCGGTCAGGGCGCATTTGGTCAGCACGATCGGTTCCGTGGCAATCACTTCCGACAGTTTCTGGACCGTGCATTGTTCGGTGGCCTGTGGGTTGACCCCCAGCCCCTCGGGAAGTTCAGTTCGCGTGTATTTCAGGAACCCGTCCGGATAGTCCGGGGGAAAAGGCGGTTCAGGTTCCTGATTCATCAGGAAGGCGTTGATCCCGAACGGCGGGTGGCCGGCCGCCTGGGTGTAGAAGCGTCCTCCCGGGTTGGTGTCGACGCACGGGTCACCGTTTTCCGCCCAGTTGCCACCGCCGACTTCGCTTTCGTCGGTGTTACACGTGATCGCTTCCCAGCGCGCGATGCCGAATTCGGCCTGGGCGCTGGATGCTCCCAACGCGAGAACGAGGAATGCTGAAACCAAAACGAAAAGCCCCAATGGGCCACGCTTGCTTCTCATCTGAGACTCTCCTCCAGGACGGGTTTAAGAAATCGCCTACCCGCCTCCCGCAGTGGAAAACGGTACACCACGAGGTGCCCGCGCTCCAAGGGGGATAACTACGGATTGGCCAATTCGGTCCAGAGGCGCTCCTCCGCCTCGGCTACTTGGTTAGCCAAAGTGTCGATCGGGTGCCACAGCGCCGGCTCGGGCGCGTCGCGCTCGCTGGCGAGGCGGAAGGCCTCGGCCAGCTCGCTCCACGCCGCCCCGGCCCGTTCGGCCAGCGGCGCCTCGGCGCGCCCCGCCTGCGCCAGGAAGCGCGAGTACATCGGTCGGAAGGCGCCGCCGCCGGTGCCGCGGCGCTCGATCACCTGGTAGCCGAAGCGCGCGCACCACTGCCAGTCCTCGGCGGTCTCGGGCCAGGACCCCGCCTCCGCGGCGAGTCGCCGCACCGCGTCGAGCCCGGAGAAGCCCGGGAACTGCGGCTCGACCATCGCTCGCGCCGCCCGCTCGATCGCCGCCGGAAGCGCCTCGCGCAGGCGCTCGGAGGAGAGCTGGGCGCCGCCCGCCGTGAACATGTGGCCGGCGAGCGGGTACGCCGGGTGGTCGCTGTGGCGCGCCCGGTCGAGGTTCTCCAGCCGCGTCAGCTGCAACTGCTCGAAGCCGGTGTCGGAGAGGTGCGCGTGCTGCTCGTCGTAGCCGGCGAGGACGACGGCGTGGCCGGGGAAGTGGGCCGAGTTGCCGTAGTGGTCGAGGTGGTAGAGGTCGGTGAGCAGCAGCACCGGCCGGCCGGCGTCGACCTCTGCGCGGGCCGCCTCCCAGGCGCCGTCGTCGCCGGGCTCGAAGGTGCGCAGCTCGAGCGCCGCCCCGGTCAGCTCGTCGAAGTTCTCCTCCAGCCGCGCGGTGCGCCCGTTGAACCAACGCGTGGGCGAAGCGTCCTCGATCGTCACGTAGTAGAAGCAGGCGCCCGCGCCCAGCCCGAAGGCCATCTCCTCGCTGATCGCGGCGCCGTGGAAGGCGAGCAGGTTGCGCAGCGCCGTCGAGCCGCAGTGGTGGCCGGGGGTGTGGACGTAGCCGGGGACGAAGGGCAC
>DATFMX010000156.1:0-5119 GCA_035266685.1 Solirubrobacterales bacterium | reverse complement strand
CGGCCAGGTAGATGCCGTCGCCGCGGTCGATCGCCGGCCGGTCGCGCCAGCTCGTGCCCGGGTAGTCGAGCGGGCCGCTGCGGGCGGTCATCCGCTGGCGACGCCGCCAGGTCTCGCGCTCGCGCCATCCGGGCAGGCCGGTGTCGAGCAGGCTGATCGTCGAGGACGACTTCGACGCCGAGTACCGCTACGACGACAGCGGTCTGGGCGCCCTGCAGGGCCTTGCGCCGGAGCGCGTCGCCTACATCGGCTCGGCGAGCTCGACCGCCACATCCGCCGCATGCGGCTGCGCTACCGGCGCCGCCGCGAGGCGCTGCTCGCGGCGCTGGCGGAGCGGCTGCCCGAGGCACGGTCGGGCGACGGTGCGGCGGGCCTCTACGAGCTGGTCGAGCTGCCGGCGGGGGTCGACGAGGCGGCGACCGTGGCGGCGGCGGCCGAGCGCGGCGTCGGCGTCGAGGGCCTCGCCCTGCACCGCTTCGCCTCCGGCGGTCCGCCCGGCCTGGTCCTCGGCTTCGCCGGCCTCTCCGAGCCGGCGATCGACCACGGCGTCCGCCTGCTCGCCGAGGCTGTTGTCTCTTAGGATGGCGCGTCGATGAGCCCTGCTCTCCCCACCGCGGTCGTCACCTGCATGGACGCGCGGCTCGATGCGTTCGAGTTCTTCGATCCGTTGACGGTGGTGCATGTGCTCCGCACGGCGGGGGGGCGGGTGACCGACGATGTGATGCGGGGGCTCGCCGCCTCCTGCGCGATGGGGACCGAGCGGGTGATCGTCATGCACCACACCGACTGCGCGATGGCCGCGCACACCGACGCGCAGATCCGCGAGCTGCTGCCGCCGGGGCCGCAGCCGGAGATCGACTTCCTGACGATCGGCGACCCGCTGGCGGCGCTGACCCGCGACGTACACGCGGTCCGTGGCTCGACCTTGCTTCCCGAGGGCACGGAGGTGCGGGGGATGACGTTCGACCTCGAGACGGGCGAGGCGAGCGAGGTGGAGATCGCCGCCGCGGTCGGGGACCTGGGGGAAATGCGGCGCGACTACCGCCGCGCCGAGTTCGACGAGGGTTGGCTCGCCGCGAGCTGGCTGGAGCAGTTCACGCTCTGGTTCGACGAGGCGCGGGCGAGCGAGGAGATCGTCGAGCCGAACGCGATGGTCGTCGCCACGGCCGGCGCCGGTGGCCGGCCGTCGGCGCGCACGGTGCTGCTCAAGGCGCTCGACGAGCGCGGCTTCGTCTTCAACACGAACCTGCGCTCGCGCAAGGGCCGCGAGGCGGGCGAGAACCCGTGGGGCTGCGCCGTCTTCCCCTGGCATCCGGTCGAGCGCCAGGCGATCGCCGCCGGCAGGCTCGAGCGGGTCGACCCGGCGGAGTCCGACGCCTACTTCGCCTCGCGGCCCTACGGCGCCCGGGTCAGCGCCCATGTCAGCCCGCAATCGCAGCCGATCGCCGGCCGCGCGGAGCTGGAGGCGGCACATGCGGAGCTCGAATCGCGCTACCCGCCCGACGGCGAGGTTCCCCGCCCCGAGCACTGGGGCGGCCTGCGCCTCGTCCCCGAGACGGTCGAGTTCTGGCAGGGCCGGCCCAACCGGCTCCACGACCGGCTGCGCTTCCGGCGCGACGGCGCGGGGTGGCTGGTCGAGCGCCTGGCGCCGTAGGCTCTCGCGCCCAGGCCGATTAGACGATTAAACGTTTAATCGTCTAGACTGATAATCGTATGATCTACCGCACGCCGCCGATAGAAGGCACGCTCGCGCAGCGCCTCGCCGAGTTGGCGCAGCTGCGCGACGAGCTCGGCCGCGGGGTCGCCGGGTCGGCGCGCTGGATGGGCACGCTGAGGCGCGAGGTGCGGGCCAGCTCGATCGAGAGCTCGACCTCGATCGAGGGCTTCGGCGTCAGTCCCGATGAAGCGCTGGAGCTGACGAGCGATCGGGGGGCGGCGGACCGCGGCGACGAAAGCCGGCAGGCGGTCGCCTGCTACGCCAGGGCGATCGACCATGTCGGTTCGATGGCCGAAGATCCGGCCTTTCGCTGGAGCGACCGGGTGATCCTCGATCTCCACTTCGACGCCTGTCATTTCCAGCGCGACAAGGGACCGGGCCTGTGGCGGACCGGGCCGATCGGGGTCACTGCCGCCGATGGCTCGCTGGAGTTCCGCGGCCCCGATCCGGCGGAGGTGCCGGGTCTGATCGAGGAGGTCGTCGATTGGCTGGCCGGGGGAGACCTCGACGTCGACGGCTTCGTCCGCGCGGCGATGGCCCATCTGCACGTGACCTCGGTCCATCCGTTTCGCGACGGCAACGGCCGCGTGGCGCGCATCGTCCAGTCGCTGGTCCTGGCGCGCGAGGGCCACGGCTCGCCGGAGTTCTTCTCGATCGAGGAGTACCTCGGCGCCCACACCCAGGACTACTACGCGGCGCTGCGCGAGACGCAGGCCGGTGGCTACAACCCGGACCGCGATGCCACCGGCTGGGTCAGGTTCTGCCTCGAGGCTCACATCGCGCAGGCACGCCAGCGCCTTACCCAAATCGGGCAGGCGGCCGCGCGCTGGGAGCATCTGGAAACGCTGGTCCAGGAGCGCAACTGGCCCGACCGCCTGGTCATCGCCCTCGAGCAGAGCCTGATCGGCGCCACCGACCGCCGCCGCTACGGAAAAGAGGCCGGCGTATCCGCCCCAACCGCCAGCGCCGACTTCCGCCGCCTCCTGGACGCCGGCCTGGTCGACCAGCAGGGCCGCGGGCGAAGCACTTCATATGTGGCGAGCGACAGACTGCGTCGGGAATCAAAGACCGAGGACGAGGGCAAGAGCGTCGTCGACAGCTCGCAGCTCGTCAGGGTCGAGGCGACCGGCTGAGCGTCCGAAGCGCTGTGGATCGACGACGGTGGTCTGCTCGACCAGGACGCGTGTCTCAGCGCCGTCCAGCGTGATCGTCGGCCGGAAGGTGGCCGGATGAGCTCTGGTCGAGGTCGGCGAGACGAGAGTCGTGCTCAACGCCATGAACTCGTCGGCTTGAACCACGACGGCATAGCGAGCGCCCTGCTGCTCTCGCCCCTTCGCGCCTCGCGGGGACGGCAGCCGGAAGACCTCACCTCGAACCATCTCAGTCGTGCGATTCAGGTGCCAGTTCGGCCATCTGCTCGCGAACGATTCGCATCTCGGCGCGGTCCGCTTCGTCGGCGGCCAACCGTTTGACCTCCTCGGCGATGGATGAGCGTGCCCGGCGTCGGGCAGCAGATTCCCGCAGCGCGGTGCGAACAGCCTCGGAGTCACTCATGGCGCCACCTCGGACGATCTGGAGAGCGGCGGCCGAACTGTCATCCAAGCGAACGTGAAGCGATCGACTCACGCTTGGCAGCGTAGCACAAAGCGTGCTACAAATATCGGCCTGACCGGACGCCGTGGCCTCCACTTGAAATCACAAATTGTGATTTCAAGTCGCCGAACTCTCGCGCGGACAGCTGGAACATGAAGTCAGCGGGAAAGCCGCGATCAACTCAACTGCCTCTTTCTGTGCCGAGTGGACCATCTGAGAATCATCCCAGATGGGCCGGACGTTGTTGTCTACATCGGCCTAACCGGACGGTATTTGAGCCATAAGGCGTCGGCGCGAATCCGCGCCTTGCATCGTGCCTGGCCGGGCCGGCGCCGCGCGATCAAGCCTGATGGCGTTGGGCGCGCTGGCGCGCTTCGGCCTTCTGCTCGAGCGTCATCGCGCCTGGATGGCCGTCGCCGGGCCACGGAGTGAGGATCAGCAGAAGGCGGGCATCGGACCGCGCGGCAATCGTGTGGCGCTCGGCCGGGTCGAACTCGAAGAGGTGGCCGGCACTTGCCGTGACAGCCTCCTCACCAGGGGCGGTGACGTCGACCTCGCCATCGATGACGACCACCCGCGCGCGCTCATGCACCTCGTGCTCCTGCATCTCCTCCCCGGTCGGAAGGTGCAGCACGATGGTCCGTGCGTCCTCAGCCGAGGCGAGGATCTGCGGCTGGTGCGGCTCCGCTTCGACTGCCCTTAGGTCCCAGCTCTGCATCTCTTGCCTCCGTCTGCCTCGAAACCATTCCGTTTCACGCCGAATTACCCTCCCGCTCGGCCTCTTCCTCCATCTTCTCCAGGCGGACGTAGTAGTCCGGGAACTCGTTGAGATGGGCCAGTGCGATTTTGCCGGTCACAATCTGCTTGCCAACCCGATGTGCTTCTTCGGCGGTGAAGTTCTTGCGGCTCATCGTTCCAGCCTAAAGGCCGATGGGACCGAGCGCCAGATCTGCCGCGCGGACGACCAAGACCCCTTCTCGATTGCCGGAGCCGCAATCGACTCCAGCGATCCTGAACCCTGCCTTACCGCTCCCCTCGGCCATACGCCCGAGCATCTCAGATGAATTGGATGTTGTTGTCTATATCGGCCTAACCGGACGGTATTTGAACCGCGTGAAGGGCCTGATCGAGCGGCTCGGCGAGGGCCATGCCCGCGAGATCGAGCCTACGCCTTGAGATCGGCCTGGATGAAGTCATCGACCGATGCAAATGGCGGAGGGTCGTCAGCGAGTTTCGCGGCAAGAGACTGCACGGCCTCGTACTCGGCCTCCGACAGCTTCGTCCTGTTCGCCTTCGCCCGCCCGTCGATGATCACCACGCGGCGCTCCTTGCGTTGCCAAAGCACGAACAGGCGGTAAAGCGTCTCCCCCTGCTTGTCGCGCACCTCGTGAAGATCGGCCAGGCCCCCTTTCATCGGAGAGTGGCTGTGGCGATCGGCCCATTGATCGGGACCCGTCGTCTTGACGGCCTCCAAGATCGCGAGAAGCTGGACCCGGACGTTGACCGGCAGGGACTTCAAGAACCTGTAGGCAGGGATCGAAGCGGGCTCCTCGCTTCGATCCACGATCCACTCGACTCCCCATCGCATTTTTGGGAGCGTATTAGCTGCAACTGACAATCAGATGCCACGCTGATTCGTGTTGCATTCATGCAACGGGCACGCTACCCTTCACTCATGGCCAAGCCCCGGAATCCTCACGATGCCGCCCTCGCCTCACTCATTCCCGGCGAGAACAGGGACGACTACGAGCGCCGCGTAAAGGCGCTCGTCGCGCGCAACAAACTCCTCAGCACCCTGGAGTCCGTGCG
>DATFMX010000155.1:0-15817 GCA_035266685.1 Solirubrobacterales bacterium | reverse complement strand
GCGGCCATCCGCGCCTACTTCGACGCGGGCGGCTCGGCGCCTACCCGCGCACGATCCGTTCCGGTGCGCCTTTCCAACCCCATAGGTGGGAAAGGCGCACCGGAAGGTAGTTTGCTAGACTAATTACCAAGGCTAATGACTTTGGAGACCAGCGACACGACGCTCACGGGCACCGCGGCGCGGTTGCGGATGGCGATCGTGCGGACCTCGCGGCGGCTGCGGCAGGAGGCCGCGGGTGCGGCGGGGCAGCTGACGCCGACCGCGGCGGCGGCGCTGGCGACTGTCGAGCGGCACGGGCCGCTGACGCCGAGCGAGCTGGCCGAGATCGAGCGGGTCAAGCGGCCGACGGCGACGCGCACGCTCGGCGTGCTCGGCGAGGCCGGCCTGGTCGAGCGGGCGCCCGACCCCGAGGACGGGCGCAGCGCCCTGGTCAGCATCACCGCCGAGGGGCGCGAGCGGCTGCGCCGCCTGCGCGGGCGCAAGAACGCCTACCTGGCGCGGCGCATGCGCGACCTGCCCGACGACGACGTCGCCGCGCTCGCCCGCGCCGCCGAGATCCTCGAGCGAATGCTCGACGGGGAGCGTCGGTGAGCGCCGCGGTGAGGCGCAGCTTCGAGTCGCTCTCGGTCCGCAACTACCGCCTCTACTTCGTCGGCCAGCTCGTCTCGCTGTCGGGCAACTGGATGCAGATGGTCGCCTCGGTCTGGCTGGTGCTCAGCCTCACCCACAGCGGCTTCGCGGTCGGCCTGACGACGGCGCTCCAGTTCCTGCCGATGCTGGCGATCGGCGCCTGGGGCGGGCTGCTCGCCGACCGCTTCGCCAAGCGCAGGCTACTGATGCTGACGCAGCTGCTGATGGCGCTGCCGGCGGTCGGCCTGCTCGCGGTCGCCGCGGCCGGCGTGGTGGCGCCGTGGATGGTCTACCTCGCCGCCTTCCTGCGCGGCGTCGTCAACGCGGTCGACAATCCGACCCGGCAGAGCTTCGTGATCGAGATGGTCGGCACCGACCGGGTGGTCAACGCGGTCAGCCTCAACAGCGTGCTCGTGCAGACGGCGCGGATCCTCGGCCCGGCGCTCGCCGGCGTCCTGATCGCGACGCTCGGCGTCGTCCCCTGCTTCGCCGTCAACATCGCCAGCTTCGGCGTGATGATCCTCGCGCTCTGGGCGATGGACCCGGCGCGCCTGCACGCCGTGCCGACCAGCGGTCGCGAGCCGGGGGCGATCCGCGCCGGGCTGCGCTACGTGCGGCGCACGCCGCAGCTCGCGGTCCCGCTGGCGCTGATGGCGCTGGTCGGCACCTTCGGCTTCAACTTCCAGGTCGTCCTGCCGCTGCTCGCGACCTTCAGCTTCGAAGGCGGCGCCGGCGCCTACGCGACGCTGGTCGGCGCGATGGGCGTCGGCTCGGTCGCCGGGGCGCTGTTCGTCGGCTCGCGCGGGCGCACCGGCCCGCGCCTGATCGCCGCCGCAGCGCTCGCCTTCGGCGTCACCGCGCTGCTCGCCGCCGCGATGCCCACGCTGGCGCTGGAGATCCCGGTGCTGGCGCTGCTCGGCGCCGCTGCCGTCACCTTCGCCGCCAGCATCAACTCGACCCTCCAGCTCGCGGTCGAGCCGGCGATGCGCGGCCGGGTGATGGCCCTCTACTCGGTCGTCTTCCTGGGCTCGACGCCGATCGGCGGCCCGTTGACCGGCTGGCTCTCGGAAGCCTACGACCCCCGCGTAGCCCTGCTCCTGGCCGCCATATCGGGCTTCGCCGCCGCCTACGCCGCCCGCGCCACCCTCCCCGGGGCCGACGGGCCTAAAACCCACCTATATCGTGGGAAATCGGCCCGTCGGCGGGAGGTTCGGGAGGGTCAGCCGGTGTAGCCGGCTTCCTTGAGATAGGCGGACGCGGCCTTGGCGGGCGACTGCTTTTCGAGTTCGACCCGGGCGTCGAGCTCCTGCATCACCGGCAGGGTGAGGCCCTTCTGCACCGCGACGATCGTCTTTTCGTAATCCGGCCCGGCTTCTTCGACGACCGGTTTCGTGGTCACGAAGATGACGTTGCCCGCCGGGAAGACATGCTTGTCGTCTTCGAGGATCACGAACTTGTCCTTCTCCGCCGCCAGCTGCGGGTCGGTGGTGAAGAGGATCGAGAGATCAGCCTGGCCCTTTTCGAGCACCGTGTAGCGCAGGCTGATGTCGACCGGCGTGAACGACTTGAATTTGAGGCCGTAGTACTTTTCGAGCCCGGCCAGGCAGTCGATCCGCTGGCGGCACTCGGGCGAACCGTCGAGCGTCAGTTCTTCCGACTGCCCGTCGAGGTCGGAGATCGTCTTCAGGCTCCGTTCTTCGGCCGTCTTCTTCAGCGTGCCGACCGCGTTGGCGGAGGCGAACGGGGTCGGCGGGAACGCCGTCAGGCCTTCCTTTTCGAATTCTCCCTGCGCCTTTTCGTAAGCGGCCTGCGCTTCCGCCGGCACTTCTTCGGGTTCGATGCCGAAGAACGAGGTCAGCGCCGTGCTCGCGTACTCCGGGTAGCCGGAGATCTGCCCGCCCTTGACCGCCTGGTGCGCCACGGTTTCGGAGCCGAGGTTGAGCGCGCTCGTCACCTTGTACCCGGCGGCTTTCAGGGCCTGGGCGTAGATTTCCCCGAGGATTTCCTGTTCGGGGAAGTTCTTCGAGCCGATCGTCAGCGAGACGCTGCCGTTTTCGGGGTTGGAGACGATCGCGCCGGCGCCTTCTTCTTCGCTGCCGGTGCTTTCGTCGTTGCTCGAGCCGCAGGCGGCGACGCCGAGGCTGAGGAAGAGCGCGAGCAGCACCGCTACCGCGGCCCGCGCACCGTTGGTCGTTCTTCTCACTGGTCGTTCCTCTCTCGTGATGGTCGGACATGGGGACATACGTCGTCAGGCGGCGCTCACCTTCAGGCCCTTCGAGGTCAGCGCCCGTTGCAGTGCCGCAAGCGAGAACTCCAGCGCCATCGCCAGCAGGGCGACCAGGATCGCTCCGGCCAGCAGCCCGTCGGCGCCGTAGACGTTGCGGTTGATGATGAAGTCGCCGAGCGTCAGCACGCCGGCCAGCGGGGCGATCGTCGCGGTGGCGACGATCGCGATCGTCGCGCCGCGGATCCCCGCCATCACGGTCGGGATCGCCAGCGGCAGCTCGACCCGCCAGAGGATCCCGAGCTCGCTCATCCCGATGCCGCGCGCCGCGTCGACCGGCGCGCGGTCGACCTGGCGGATGCCGACGAAGGCGTTGGTGAGGATCGGCGGGATGCCGAGGATCGCCAGGGCGATCGTCACGTTGCGCCAGCCGACGCCGATCGCCGCCGCCATGAAGGCGATCAGCGCCAGCTCGGGGATCGCCCGGCCGGCGTTGCCGAGGCCGATCGCCAGCAGTTCGCCGGTGCCGCGATGGCCGAGGTAGAGGCCGAGCGGAAGCGCGACGACCATCGACACGGCCAGGGCCAGCAGGGTCAGCTCGAGCTGGTTGACCGCCAGTTCGACCACCTGTTCGAAGCCGCCGACCTTCTTGCCGCCGGTGACGCTCGAGCTCTGCGGCTCGAAGATGAATTCGATCGCGCCGCCGAACGAGGCGAGCGGCGGCGGGGAGGGGAGGGCGCCGGTCACGCTTCGGCCGCCCTCCGCCACGGCGTCGCGAAGCGCTGGATCCCCAGCAGCAGCAGGTCGAAGGAGATCGCCATCGCGATCGCGATCGCCCCAGCGATGACGATGCTCGTCTTGAAGGTGAGGTTGCCGCCGGCGTAGATCTTCACCCCGAGGCCGCCGCCGCTCGCCAGCACGGCGAGGGTCGCGATCGCGACCGTGCTGACGGTGGCGATGCGCAGCCCGGCGACGATCTCCGGCGTCGCCAGCGGCAGCTCGACCCGCCAGAGGATCTGACGGTCGGTCAGGCCCATGCCGCGCGCCGCGTCGCGCACCGCGTCCGGCACGTTGGCGAGGCCGGCGAGCGTGTTGCGGTAGATGATCTGCAGCGTGTAGGCGCTGAGCGCGATGATCACCGAGTCGCGGCCGAGCCCGGTGATCGGCAGCAGGAGGAAGAAGAAGGCGATGCTGGGGACCGTGTAGAGGACGCCGGTCGCCGCCAGCAGCGGCGGCTGCAGCCAGCGGCGGCGGTGCGCGAGCAGCGCCAGGGCGAAGGCGATCGCGAAGCCGGCGACGACCGAGATCGCGACCAGTTCGAGGTGCTGCACGGTCGGCGTGCCGAAGCTGCCGATGTTTTCCTTCGCCCAGTCGAAGCAGAAGAGCTTGTTCGTCGCCTGGCAGGGCAGCGTTTCCGAGCTGCGTTCGCGGAAGAAACCTTCGCCGACTTCGCCGGCCGCGGCGAGCGGCAGCGCGGCGAGGGATGCCGCGATCACTGTGGCCGCTCCGCCGCGCCCTGCTCCTCCGTCTTCGCCGCGGGGGAGCCGAGGAACTCGGAGATGATCTCGATCGAGAGCACGCCGGCGATCCGCCCGGCGTGGTCGGCGACCGCCGCGTACTGCGCCTCGCCCTGCAGCAGGTCGGCGAGCGCGTCGCGCATCACATCGTCGCGGTCGAGCAGCGGGCCGAGCGGCGAGTCCGGCCGCGCCGGCACGGTCTCGGCGGCGAGGTCGCGCTCCGAGAGCCAGCCGAGCGGGCGGCGCTCGGAGTCGACCAGCAGCGGGTAGGGGACCTCGGCGCCCTCGAGCTTCGCCCGCACCTCGGCGGTCGCCTGGCCGACGTAGGCCAGCGGCGCCTCCCAGAGGTCGATGTCGGCGACCCGCATCAGCGCCAGCCGCTTCAGCGCCCGGTCGGCGCCGACGAAGTCCTCGACGAACTCGTCGGCCGGCGCCATCAGCAGCTCGGCCGGGGTCGCGTACTGGGCGACGCGGCCACCCTTGCGCATCACCGCGATCCGGTCGCCCATCTTGATCGCCTCGTCGATGTCGTGGGTGACGAAGAGGACGGTCTTGCGGATCTCCGCCTGCAGGCGCAGGAACTCGTTCTGCAGGCGCTCGCGGTTGATCGGGTCGATCGCGCCGAACGGCTCGTCCATCAGCATCACCAGCGGGTCCGCGGCGAGCGCCCGGGCGACGCCGACGCGCTGCTGCTGGCCGCCGGAGAGCTGCGCCGGGTAGCGCCCCGCCAGCTCGGTTTCGAGGCCGACCAGCTCCAGCAGCTCCTCGCTCCGCGCCGCGATGCGGTCCTTCTTCCAGCCGAGCAGGCGCGGCACCGTGCCGACGTTCTCGGCGATCGTGCGGTGCGGGAAGAGGCCGATCTGCTGGATCACGTAGCCGATCTCGCGCCGCAGCCGCGCCGGGTCGCGCTCGCGCACCGAGGAGCCGCCGATCTTCACATCGCCCGAGCTCAGCTCGACCGTGCGGTTGACCAGCCGCATCGCGGTCGTCTTGCCGCAGCCCGAGGGGCCGACCAGCACGCAGACCTCGCCCGCCGGGACCTCGAGGTCGAGGCTGTCGACGGCCGGCTCGCCGGAGTCGTCGTAGCGCTTGGTCGCGCTCTCGTAGCGGACCGCGGAGGCGTCGGAGGAGTCTGGGGCGGCGACCTCAGGCGAAGGCACTCAGGGCGAGCCTATACCCGCCGCGCCCGGCTGAGCCACATCAGGACCGCGAAGATTCCCAGGCCGAAGATGTTGAGGAAGAGCTTGTAGTCGAGCTGCACCGAGCCGAAGATGTCGTTGCGGCTGGGGCGCGGGCCGGTCGGGATCAGCCCCGCCAGGCCGAAGACCAGATCGACCAGCAGCGCCGCGATCACGATCGTCACGAACATCAGGGCGACGATCCGCACGGTGAACGGCGTGCCGTAGAACTTGCGGTAGGCGGCGACGATCGTCAGCACGATCAGGTCGGCGAAGATGAAGGCGATCACGCCGGCGAAGCTGATCCCGCCTGACCAGAGCACCGCCGCCAGCGGCACGTTGCCGACCGAGCAGACGAAGCTGAGGATCGCGATCAGCGGCCCGACCAGCACGTTCTCGATCGTGCGGATCGGGGCGGGCGCGTCGGTGATGAAGAGGAAGTTGAAGAAGTCGTTGCCGAGCAGGCCGATGAAACCGGCGAGCAGGAAGCCGATCGTGATCTCCTTCCAGAGCATCGTCCAGTCGGCGCGGAAGCCCTGCGCGACCGCCGTCCATTTTCCCTCTTCCTCCATGTCGCCATGCTCGTGGCAGGCGTGCGTGTGCTCCTCCTGCGTCTCCTGGGCGTGCTTGCGGGCCTGCTCTTCGAGCCGCGGCGAGACGAAGAAGCGCAGCAGCGCCGCCATCAGCACGATCAGGATGACGCCGCCGACGTACTCGGCGAGCGCGAACTGCCAGCCGATCAGCACCCAGAGGATCAGGCCGAGCTCCCAGACCAGGTTGGTCGAGGCGAACTGGAAGGCCAGCGCGGTCGTCGCCGAGGCGCCTTTGGCGAGCAGCGAGCGGGCGATCGAGATCGCCGCGTAGGAGCAGGACGAGGAGGCGGCGCCGAGCCCCGTCGCCAGCGCCACCGGCTTCGGCCCGCTCCCGGAGAGGCTGGCCTGGATCCGCTCGCTCGGCACCCAGGCCTGGACGATCGCCGAGATGAAGAAGCCGAGGACCAGCGCCCACCAGACCTCGTAGGCCATCAGGAACGACTGCTTGAAGCCTTCGCCGATCGTGCTCAGGACATCCGCCATCAGCTAATTCCTAGCCGATCGGCGCGCTCGGCGGCGCGGGCGACGATCTCCTCGACGCCCTCGACGGCGCCGCCGCGCATCAGCACGCGGCCGGCGACGACGGTCGTGTCGACGACCGAGCCGCTCGCCGCGTAGACGAGGTCGGAGGCGAGCTCGCCGAGGCCGAGCTCGGGACCGTCGCCGCGCAGCAGCAGGAAGTCGGCGGGGGCGCCGGGCTCGAGCCGGCCGGCGCCGCCGGCGAGCAGCGGCGCGCCGGCGCCGGTCGCGATCTCGAAGGCCTCGGCGGAGGGGACGACGGTCGGGTCGCCGGCGGCGTGGCGCTGCGAGAGCGCGAACAGCTTGAGGTCGGCGAGCAGGTCGAGCGAGTCGTTGGAGCCGGCGCCGTCGGTGCCGAGCCCGACCGCGACCCCGGCGCGGCGCGCCGCCGGGTAGGGCATGACGCCGCCGACGGCGAGCTTCATGTTGGCGACCGGGTTGGCGACGACGGTAGCGCCGCGCGCGGCGATCGCCTCCAGCTCCGCCTGGTCGAGCCAGACGCCGTGCGCGAGCACCGTGCGCTCGCCGAGCGCGCCGAGCCGGTCGAGGTAGGCGGCGGGCCGCTCGCCGCGCGCGGCGAGGCAGTCGCTCACCTCCTGCTCGGTCTCCGAGAGGTGGATGTGAAAGGCGAGCCCGCGCTCGGCGGCCGTCTCGCCCGCCCAGCGCAGCAGCCCCTCGCTCGCCATGTAGATCGAGTGCGGGGAGAGCGTCGGCTCGATCGCCGGCCCGCGCTCGGCCAGCGCGTCGAGCTCGTCGAGCACCCGCGCCTTCGTCTCCTCGGTCCTCCCGTCGGCGTCGAACAGCGGCCCGCCGATGTGCGCCCGCAGGCCGGCGTCCTCGACTGCCCGCGCGGTCGCCTGCGGGCGCCAGTACATGTCCCAGAAGCGGGCGGTGCCGGTGCGGATCATCTCCGCGCAGGCGAGGCGCGTGCCCCAGTAGACGTCCTCGTCCTCGAGTTTCGCCTCGACCGGCCAGATCCGCTCCCGCAGCCAGCGCATCAGCGGCAGGTCGCCGCCGTAGCCGCGGAACAGCGTCATCGCCGCGTGCGTGTGGCCGTTGACCAGCGCCGGCACGAGCGGCATTCCGGCCGCGTCGATCGTCTCGTCGCCGGCCTGCGGCGCGACCTCGGGCCCGATCGCCTCGATGACCCCGTCCACGCAGCGCAGCGCGACCGTCTCGCCGTCCAGCACCGCGCCGCTGACCGTCAGCGTCACCGCGCCAGCTCCGGCAGCGCGGCGGCGAGGTCGTCGCGCAGGCGCTCGGCGTTGCGCTCGCGGTCGCGTTCGAGCTCGGCGGGGGAGAGGGGGTCGGCGGCGACGCCGTTGGCGAGGTTGTCGACGACGCAGACCGCCGCGTAGGCGAGGCCGAGCTCGCAGGCGACGACGCACTCGGAGGCGATCGTCATCCCGACCAGGTCGGCGTGCGCGGCAAGCAGGCGGATCTCGGCCGGGGTCTCGAAGCGCGGCCCGCTCGTCTGCCAGTAGACGCCGCCGTCGCGCAGCGGCCCGGCGCCGCTCGCCTGCCAGGCGCCGAGCACGCGCCCCCGCCACCCGGCGTCGAATCCCGCCAGCATGTGGCCGCGCGGGTCCTCGAAGGTCGTCACGGTGGCCGTCAGGGCGATGAAGTCGTGCGGGCAGACGAGGCTGCCGACTCCCACGCCGGCGTCGAGCGAGCCGGCCGAGGAGATCGCCAGCACCCGGTCGCAGCCCGCCTCGGCGAGCGCCCGCAGGTTGGCCGCGTGGTCGATCCGGTGCGGCAGGACGTAGGCGCCGCCGGCGCCCGCATGGCGCTGCAGGACGACCGCGTGTGCCTCGGCCGCGGCGACGATCTCCACCCCGCCCGGGCCGGCGGCGCCGCTGCCGAGGATGACCGCAAGGCGTCCCACGCCGCCTGATCCTACGGGCGCGGTCGAGGTTTGAGTCGCATAGCGGTGAAAACCTCTGCCGCGGGGGTAGATCGGGCGGGTACGACGGACCGTCCCGGCTATCGCTCAGCGGAGCGGCGCGTGCTCGCCTTCGGCGCGCTGGCCCCAGAGGCCGACCATCTCGTCGGCGAAGCGGTCTACGAGCGGCACGTCGGGGGCGTTCGAGAAGAGCATTTCCAGATCGAACTCCCAGACGAGGATCTTGATGTCGAGGCTGACCGGCAGGCTCTCGTCGACGTCCTCGCCGAGCACGGCGTAGGCCTCGCGCAGGACGGCGACGTTGGCGACTTTGTCGGCGGCGAAGATCGCCTGGGCATGCGCTCCGGCGGCCCCGACCCGCTCGCGGTGCTCCTGCTTGCGTTCCTCGTAGTCCTCGATCGAGGCGTCTTCGGTCAGCGCCTCGACCAGCGTCGCCACGGCGTCGCCGAAGCGGCCGTGCAGCCCCCCGGCGGCGAGCTCGCTGCTCTCGAGCACATCGTGCAGCAGGCCGGCGGCGAGCACCTCGTCCGGGTAGTTGTGCTGAGCGAGCAGCTCGGCCACGGCGAGCGAGTGCTCGACGAAGGGGATCTCGTCGCAGCCGGTCTGCCGCGTCTGTCCGGCGTGCGCGCGCCGGGCGACCGAGAGCGCGCCGCGGACGAGCGCCGACCGCTGAGCCTTGGCGTCTAACCGACTGGAAGCGGGATACATCCGTCACAAAGCGTAACGGACCAAACGAAGAAAGCACTTCATTCGTACCGAAAAAGGACAGATGTCTTGCTTAGACTGCAGGGACCGGGCTGGGCTCGGGCGTGGCCGCGCGCAGGTCCAACTCCGCCCCCTCGACGCCGAGCTCGATCGCCCCCGGGTCGCCGCCGGCCGCCGCCCAGCGCTCGCGCGCTTCCTCGCCCAGCTGGTCGAGCTGGGCGTCGGAGTGCAGCGGGTCGTGGTGGAAGAGCACCGTGCGGTCGACGCCGGTGCGGCGGGCGAAGCTGAGCGCGTGTGAGAGCGAGGAGTGGCCCCAGCCGAGGTGGTTGGGGTACTCGGCGTCGGCGTACTGGCCGTCGTGGATCAGCAGCGAGGCGCCCTCGGCGAGGCCGAAGCCCGAGATCCACTCGTCCTCGAGCTTCTCGAGGTCGGCGCCGAGCGCCGGCTCGTGGTCGGGGATGTAGGCGAGCGACCGGTCGCCGTCGTCGATCCGGTAGCCGAGCGTCGGGCCGCGATGGGAGACCGAGGCGGCGCGGATCCGCGCCGGGCCGATCTCCCACTCGCTCTCCGGCGTGCTGCGGAAGGAGACGTCGCAGGGCAGCTCGCGCACCTCGACCGGGCTGAGCGGCGCCGAGATGTAGCGGGCGATGCGGTCGCGCAGCGAGGCCTCGGGCGAGGCGGGGCCCCAGATGACGATCTCGGTCTGCGGGCGGAAGCAGGGGGCGAAGAAGACGAGGCCCTGGATGTGGTCGAGGTGCAGATGGGTGAGCAGCAGGTGCAGGCGCGAGGGCTCGTCGGGCAGCGAGAGGCCGAGGTTGCGGATACCGGTGCCGGCGTCGAGCGCCAGCAGCGAGCCGTCGGAGAGGGTGACGCCGACGCAGGAGGTGTTGCCGCCGTAGCGGATCGTCTCCGGCCCTGGGGAGGGGACCGAGCCGCGCGTGCCCCAGAGCTTGACCTTCATCTCAGGCGCTCGCCCCGTCGGCGCCGTCCGCGGCGGGCCAGAAGACGGCGATCGCGCCGCGCGAGCCGTGCGGCGTCTGGATCGGGAAGGCGGAGACCTCGACCCGGTGGCCGGCGCCGTCAGTCGAGCGGATCTCGAATTCGGCGTGCGCGGGGCGGTCGTCGCGGACCGCCTTGACCAGCGGCAGGTCGTCGTAGGGGATCGGCTCGCCGCCGTCGTCGAAGGGCCCGAACAGGGCGCCCCACTCCTGCGCGCCGACCGTTCCCAGCTCCTCCCAGGGCTTGCCCAGCAGCATCCCGGCGGCCTCGTTGTAGAAGACCAGCAGGCCGCCCTCGTCGACGAGGAAGGCAGGAGTCGAGAGGGCCGACATGAGATTGCGAGCGAGGATCAGCTCGAGCGGCTTCTGGGTCGAAGTTGGCACGTGATCGCCTAGCTTCCGTTGTGAGTGTGTGAAGGGGCTGTGACTTTCGTCACTTTGCCAATTTACAGCGCGACGGGGTACTCTGCCGCTCAATATGGACCATCCGATTTCGAGCGATAAGCAAAGATGGCGCCGTCGGTTCCTGCCGCTGCTCGCCGCGCTCTGCGTTGCGCTTGCTGCGGCTCCGGCCGCTGCCGAGACCGTGCCCCGCTCGGTCGTGCTCGAGTACGCGCCGAAGGTCTACTTCGACCCCGGCGAGCGCTTCTTTCCCTACAGCCCCGCCGCCTTCATCGCGCGCTCGGAGCTCGACTGGTCCGGTTGTCGGACCTCCAACCCGCGGAAGCGTCGCGGCACGATTGTCCCGTCCAAGCTGGGAGTGCGCAGCGCGCACCCGTACTTTTCGCCCTGGCTCCGGGTCCGAAAGCTGCTCGGACCCCTGCGCATCGAGAGCTGCTCGGAGAAGCGCGCGAATGGTGCGGCGCGATTCCGCAGCGGCGACTACACGCGCCCCTACGGCGGCGGGCGGGGCCGGCTGCTCTCCGGCCGCGACGGCTTCGTGCTCGACGCCGCTGACGCCATACACCCCGGCTATGCGGGCGCACCTTCGAATGCCCCGCTGTTCTACGAATCTGGGGTCACCGGGGCGGGCAACTACTTCGTCAACTACTGGTTCTTCTACGCCTACGACCAGTTCAAGCGTGGAGTGACTTGGCAGGCGCACGAGGGCGACTGGGAGCAGCTGGCGGTCCTGCTGACGCCGGACATGCGGCTCTTCGCTGCGGCCTATGCCGCCCATGGTCACTTCGCCACGGTGCAGCGTGGGGACGTCCCGCTCGCTAACGGCACGCACCCTCGCGCGTACGTCGCCCGCGGCTCGCACGCCACCTATGCGACGCCGGGCAGCCACCCGGTCGCCGGGCCCTTCCACGACCAGGCGGGGGAGGGAGGCACGACCTGGAACAGCTGGGCATTCCCCGGCGACTTCGCGCCGGGGGACGAGCAGGGCTGGTGGGGGTTCGGCGGCGCCTGGGGGAGCACCTCTCGCCTCGGCGCCGAGTACTCCGGCCCGCTCGGGCCGGGCCCGCACAAGCCGCGCTACCCGGAAGAGTGGGACGGCGGGGGCACGCGGACGCTGCCACTGGAAGCGCCTGTGGGCGTCCAGCCGCCGGTCGGCGAACCGCATCCGGCTCCGCCGCCGGTCAATCCGCCGCCGACGGCGGCGGGCGCCTCCTTCACGATGGCACGCAACGGCGGGCCCAACGGCGTCACCTACGTGAAGGCCCTGCACGCGAGCGACGACAAGGGCATTGCAGCCTGGCAGCTCCTCTATCAGGACTTCGGCTCCGGCAGCCAGAACTTCACCTGGTACGGGGACGGGCGCTTCGGCCTCAAGCCGACCGCGCCGCCGGGGGCGAGGCTGAGCTTCGAATACCGAGTGCTCGACAACGAAGGCGCCGCGAGCGACCGGGCGCAGGTGACGATCGTGGTCTGTCAGAACGGCACCGCCACGCCCTGCCCGCCCTAGCCGATCGCGTACGGCGGGTGCATCGGCGCGCGGGCCCAGGGCACCGAGGCGCCTGGTCGAGTACAACTCCCCGGCCTTGGAAAAGCGCACCCGAATGTACAGCCTGGCGATGGCCCTCTCCCGCCCCGCGGTCGCGGTGTGGGGCCGGCTCGAGGTCGAGGGTCTGGAGGCGCTGCCGGAGAGCGGCCCGTTGCTGGTGATCGGCAACCACGACAGCCACTGGGACCCGGTGGCGGTCGGCGTCGCGGCGATCCGCCGGCGGCAGATCAGGGCGCTGGCGAAATCGACCCTCTGGGACGTGCGCGGCCTCGCCCCGGTGCTGAATGGGATGGGCCAGATCCCGATCGTGCGCGGCGCCGGCGACAAGCAGGCGCTCGCGCGGGCGATCGAGGAGCTGCGCGGCGGCGCCTGCATCGGCGTCTTCCCCGAAGGCACCCGCTCGCGCGGCGAGGTCCTGCGTGCCCGCAGCGGCGTCGGCCGCCTGGCGCTCGAGGTCCCCGAGGCGAAGCTCGTCTGCGTGGCGGTCGAGGGCACCTCGGAGCTGACCGGCTTCCCCCGTCGCCCCCGATTGCGCATTCGCTTCTTCGAGCCGGCAGGCGGTCAGGCTCGCCCCGGCGAGGACCCAGGCGAGCTCTCAGCCCGCCTGCTGGCGGAGATCCGCGAGCTCGTGCCGCCGACGCTCTCCTGGCGCAAGCGGTCTCGCTAGAGCGAGGCGAGGAGGAGCTCGGTCAGCTCGGGCTCGAGGTCGCGCAGGCGCTGTGGGTCGCCGCTTGCGGCGCGGGTGGAGACGATCGCCAGCGCGGCGCCGATCAGGCGGCGCTCGAGGCCGGGGAGGGGGGTGGCGCCGTCGCGGTCGGCGAGGGCCTTGCGCAGCATCGCGCCGAGGCGTTCGATCAGCTCGCGGCGGGCGGCGGCGAGAGCGGCGATCTGCGGCGGCGGCTCGGCGCTGAGCAGGCGGGCGACGTCGGGCTCGGCGGCGAGGAACTCGATCGCAGCAGCGATCCCCGCGCCCGCGGTAGAGCTTTGGTCCGCTATGCGGTTCAAACCTCGACCGCGCTCGGTGGTGTAGGCCGTTTCGATCGCGTCGCAGAGGCGCGCCGCCTGTTCTTCGTAGGCCG
Source organism: Solirubrobacterales bacterium (assembly GCA_035266685.1). Taxonomy (GTDB): domain Bacteria; phylum Actinomycetota; class Thermoleophilia; order Solirubrobacterales; family 70-9; genus VRUE01. The sequence continues at coordinate 2,523 of DATFMX010000155.1, read as the reverse complement.
CCAGCACGCAGGCCCAGAGGTCCTCGAAGTGCTGGTAGAAGGTGCGGCTGGACACGTGCGCCAGCTCGGTCACGCGGGCGGCCGTGAGGCGGCCGTAGCCCTGCTCGGCGAGTGCCGCGGCGGCGGCCTCGAGCAGGCGCTGGCGCTGGTGGGCGCGGACCAGGTCGGCGGGCATGCCGTGGCGGCCGGGGAGCAGGCGCGGCGGCGGCGCGGCCTCGGCCGGCTCGGGCTCGGCAAGCGCGGCGCCGGAGATCAGCCGCAGCTCGGTCACTCGCCTGCCCCCGTCTCCCTCGCGGCGGCCTCCGCCGCCCAGTGCTCGCGCTCGCGTTCGAGGAAGATGCTGGCCCGCTCGAAGGAGCCTTCCGCCGCTTCCTTGCCGAAGTAGGAGCCGGCTGCGAGGTGCATCAGCTCGGGCAGCGCGTCCCAGACGCGGGCGGCGTCGCCCGCGGTCAGCGCCTCGGCGGCGCAGGACTCGATCCCGCCGACGACGAAGACGCCGGTCGCCTCGGGTGGCGCCTCGGCCGGGTCGATGTCGGCGCGGGCGCTGTCGATCGCCGCGGCGAGCCGCTCGACCGCCGCCTCGTGCCGGGCCAGTGCCGGCTCGCCGGCGATCTGCACCTCGACCAGCAGCGCTCGCGCGATTGCCGGCCGCGCGACGACGAACTCGAACAGGCGGGTGATCGCGGCGCGCACGCCGCCCTCCCAGCCGGGCGTGGTCGCCGCCGCCTCGAGCACGCCGACGCAGAGACGCTCGATCCAGGTCGCGTAGGCCTGGGCGAAGCAGTCCTCCTTGCCGGCGAAGTCCTTGTAGAACTGGGCGCGGTGGCCGCCGCTGCGCTCGAGGATCGAGCGGACCGAGGTCTCGCGGTAGCCGAGCTCCCCGGCGGCGAGCAGAACCCCTTCCATCGCGCCCTCCCGCGCATCGCCCTCGGGGGCCCGGTTCGCCCCCAGCGAATCGACTCGATTCATCGCTGCTGAAGCTTCCGGTGCCATAGGCCCTATAAAAACTACTCCTTTTTCGCCAGATATGAAATCTTTTTTATCTCGGCTACCCTGGGAGCCATGCAGTACCTCTCGCAAAGGCTGGCTACGAGGCCGTCTCCGAGGCGGGAGCAGAGCGACGGCGGGGACATGGCTCCACCGCCGCAGCGGGAGCGGATCCTCGATGCGGTCGAGCGTCTCGTCGCCGCACAGGGCTTCGCCGGCGCGTCGATCGAAGCGATCGTCAAGCAGGCGGGCGTCTCCTCGGTCACCTTCTACGAGTTCTTCGAGGGCAAGGAAGAGTGTTTCGTCGCCGCCTTCGAGCGGGCGGTCGATGAGGGGACGGAGGAGCTGGCGCGGGCGGCCGACGGTGACCCGGCGGCGGGCGGGTTCTCCTGGTCCGAAGAACTCGCCACGGGCCTGCGCACGCTGACCGGGCTGATCGCCGCCCGCCCCGAGCGCGCCCGTCTCGTCCTGGTCGAGGCGCAGACCGGCGGGCCCGAGTTGTCTCGCCGCTTCGAGGCCTCGCTCGACCGCGTGGCGGCGAAGCTGCGCGAGGGCCGGGCGCTGCCGACGGCGCCCGCCGACCTGCCGGCGACGCACGAGGAGGCGACCGCCGGCTCGCTCGCCTGGCTGCTGCGGGAGAAGCTCGAGACGGGGGGTGGGGAGGGGCTGGAGAAGCTCTATCCGGAACTGATCGACATCGCCCTCGCCCCCTATCTCGGCGATGGCTAGGGGCGGCGCCAGGACCAGCGGAGCGCTGGCCGGCGGCGAGCGGCTGCCCCCCGGCCGCCACGGCCTGCCGCGCGAAGCGGTCGCCGAGAACCAGCGCGAACGGCTGCTCAACGGCGTCGTCGAGGCGGTCGCCCAGCGCGGCTACAACGCGACCACGATCACCGGGATCGTCAAGGCGGCGAAGATCTCCCGCCGCACCTTCTACGAGCACTTCGAGGGCAAGCAGGACTGCTTCCTCGCCGCCTACGCGATGATCGAGGCCCACGTGCTCGAATCGATGCTGGCCGCGCCGGGGGCGGGGGAGGAGTGGCCCGAGCGCGTGCGCGCGAGGCTCGTCGCGCTGCTCGAGGTGCTTGCCCGCGACGAAGCCGTGACCCGCTGCTTCCTGGTCGAGCCGCTGGCGGCGGGCGGCGAGGTCGCCGCCCGCTATCGCGAGGCGATGAGCCTGATCGCGGCCGCCCTGCGTCCCGAGCCGCCCCCTTCGCAACTCAACATGGAGGTCCGCGACCAGGCGCTGATCGGCGGCATCGCAACCCTGATCGTCCGCCGCCTCAACAACGCCGGCGCCGCCCGCCTTCCGGAGCTTCTCCCGGACCTCACCGAGCTCGCTCTCGCCCCCTACATGGATCGCCAGGAGGCGAAGCGGCTGGCGGTCTAGAGCCAAAAGCCTTCATCTCAAAAACTTCTCCTTGCATTTGTAAACCGTTTCTTTTATACTGCTGCCAGCGTCGCCCTCAGGGAGAGGGCGCCGGAAAGCAGGCAACAGGGAAATCCGAGCCACGGGGGCCGCAAAGGGAAGCGGCTGGC
>DATFMX010000154.1:0-2533 GCA_035266685.1 Solirubrobacterales bacterium | reverse complement strand
AGACGTAGGCGTCGGCGCGCTCGGCTTCGCCGCGCAGGTGCTCCTTGGAGAGCGGCGGCCGTTCGTAGGGCGGCTCGGGCTCGCGCCCGGCGAGCAGGATCGAGCCCTCGGCGCCGCGCTTGCGCAGCTCCGCCGCGCAGTGGGCGGAGGCCATGCCGCCGCCGATCAGCAGAAAGTCGACCTGGCGCGCCGCCACGGCGGCTCAGCCGGTCCCGTTGCCGCCGACCGCCGGGCCGAAGAGCGCCTTGATGTCGTCCTCGCGACCCGGGTCGAGCACGGCGAGCACCTCGTCGCCTTCCTCCAGCACCGTGTCGGCGCTGGGCACGAAGCCCTTGCCTTCGCGCAGGACGGAGATCAGCAGGCTGCCTTCGGGCATCGAGAGGTCGCCGACACGCCTTCCCGTCACCGCGGAGTCCTTGCCGAGCAGCATCTCGATGATCTCGAGCTGCTCCTCCTGCAGGTCGAGCAGGTGGACGAGCCCGTACTCGGGCACCTCGTGCTCGAGCAGGCGCAGGATCAGGTCGGTCGCCGAGACCGACGGCTTGACGCCGAGCAGGTCGAAGTGGGGCTTGTTGCGCGGGTTGTTGACCCGGGCGATGATCTGCTCGACCTCGTACTTCTCGCGCGCCACCTGGCAGATCAGCATGTTGTCCTCGTCGTCGCCGGTCACCGCGATCACCAGGTCGGCGCGTTCGATCCCCGCCCGCTCCAGCACCCAGAGCTCGGAGGCGTCGCCGTAGGTGACGTTGTGCTCGAGCTCCTGCTCGACCGTCAGGTAGCGGCGGCGGTTGCTCTCGATCACCGTCACCTCGTGGTTCTTTTCCAGCAGCTCGCGGGCCAGGTTCCAGCCCACCTTCCCCGCGCCGACGACGATGACGTACATGGCTAAGCAGCCTCGCGGGCGGCGCCCTCGCGCACCGCGCTCTCCAGCATGTCGATCGCGACCCGGGTCGGGCAGATCGTGTGCATCCCCTGCTGGCGGTACCACTCGGCCCGCAGTGGGTCGAGGATCCGCGCGATCACCGTCGGCACCTCGTAGCGCTTCTGGGCGATCTGGGCGATGACGATGTTGGTGTTGTCGCCGTTGGTCGCGGCGATGAAGGCGTCGGCGCTCTCGATCCCGGCGGCGAGCAGGGCGTCGGTCTCGAGGCCGGTGCCGACGGTGAAGCGCCCGCCGAGGTCCTCCCAGCCCTTGTCGAGGCCGACCTCGAGCCGCGTGTGCGCCTCGGGGTCCTCGTCGAGGCAGGAGACCTCGTGGCCCTCGCCGAGCATCGTCCGCGCGACAGACGAGCCGACCCTTCCGCAACCGACGATCAGGATGAACACGCCGCGGATACTAAGACTCGGGGGCCGGGGACGCGACGGCCGGCCCCTCCGGCTTCTCAACGACCGCCTCGGGCGGCGCCGTCAGGAGCACCTGGCAAGACGCCTTCTTCAGCACGTACTCGGTCGCGGCGCCGATCTCGGCCGGCTTGGCGGCGCCGATCCCACCCAGGGTCGCGCCGCCGCGGATCCGGCTCGGCGGCTCGCCGCCGATCACGATCGCCTCGGCCGCGCCACGCCGCGCCGCCTCGACGATCCCGGCGCCGACCTTCCGCGCCCGGATCGTCTCGGTGCTGACCGCGACGTCCGCGTACTCCTCCGCGACTTCGCGCGCCCGCTCCAGCGCCCGCGCCGCTTCTTCTTGCAGGTGCGCCGGCAGCTCGGCGTCGAGCGGCACGGCCAGCGGCACTTCGACCACGTAGACGAGCGCCAGCCGCGACTGCTCGTCCTCCCCCGCCCCGTCCTCGCTCTCGGCCGCGGCGAGCCGCCCCGCGGTGGCGACGATGTCGTCGTCCAGCCCGGAGCCGAAGACCGGCACCAGCAGGCTGCGGTAGGAGATCTCCGGCACCTGCTTGGTCAGCGCCCGCTCGGTGACCGAGACGCGGCGGGTCAGCGTGGTGCCCTCGAAGCCCTTGCGGTAGACGACGTAGAAGACGAGCCCGAAGGCCATCCAGGCGCCGCCGACGAGCCGCGCGGTGTCGTGCAGGACGAGCACGCTGAGGAAGGCGAGGCTGCTGAGCAGGGCGGCGAAGATCGTCGGGATCGGGAGCTGGGCGCCGCGCCAGGCGACGTTCCAGGGGACGCGGAACGGCCGCCAGGCGTCCGGCTGGGTGACGCGCAGGCGCAGGATCGAGAAGTGGGCGATCGTGATCGCCAGCATCGCTCCGAAGGCGTAGAAGCTGGCGAGCAGCTTGACGTCGGTGGGGATCACGAGGCCGATCGCGATCAGGCCGGAGAGCACGATCGCCACGTGCGGGGTCGCGTAGCGGCCGTTCAGCTTGCCCAGCCAGCTGGGGATCTGGCGGTTGATCGCCAGCGTGTAGATGTGGCGCGAGACCCCCAGCATCGCCGTCGTCGTCGCCCAGAAGAGCACCGGCACGGCGACCAGCGCGACGACCCAGCGCATCACCTCGGCCACCCAGGCCGGGTGGTAGGCGGAGACGACGCCGAGCACCGGGGCGCGGACGAATTCGTCGCCCAGCGCGGTATG
>DATFMX010000153.1:0-4466 GCA_035266685.1 Solirubrobacterales bacterium | reverse complement strand
GTGCGCTCGGCCTTGCGCAGCCGCGCGAGCACGATCTCGCGGTCCTCGGCGTCGAGCTTCGCCAGCGCGGCCTCGATCTCGGGCTCGCCATCGCCTTGCACTCGTTCGCCGCTCACTCACGAAAGGTAGACATAAGGGGCGGCGGATCGCGCCGCGGAAGCGGCAATCCTCCCAGGCCGACCCACTTTCGTCGATACCTCCTAACCAATAGTTGGCCTTGCTCGTCCGGGGGTAGTGTGGGGGGATGCCGAACCGCCTGGCGCAGGAGACCAGCCCCTACCTGCTCCAGCACCGCGACAACCCGGTCGACTGGTATCCGTGGGGCTCCGAGGCGCTCGAGCGGGCGCTCCAGCTCGACCGTCCGATCCTGCTCTCGGTCGGCTACTCGGCCTGCCACTGGTGCCACGTGATGGAGCGCGAGTCCTTTGAGGACGAGGCGACCGCCGCCTACATGAACGAGCACTTCGTCTGCGTCAAGGTCGACCGCGAGGAGCGCCCCGACGTCGACGCCCTCTACATGGAGGCGGTGCAGGCGATCAGCGGCCAGGGCGGCTGGCCGATGACGGTCTTCTGCGACCCCGAGGGCGTGCCCTTCTACGGCGGCACCTACTTCCCGCCCGACGAGAGCCGCGGCATGCCGAGCTTCCGCATGGTGATGGAAGCGGTGCTCGACGCGTTCGAGAACCAGCGCGAGGAGCTGCGCGAGCGGGCGCCGGAGACGCGCCGGCGGCTGGGCGCGATCGGCGCCGTCGAGCCGGCCGGCGAGCGGCCCGGCGCCGAGCTGCTCGAGGGGGCGGTCGCGACTCTGCGCGAGAACGCCGACATGCAGCGCGGCGGCTTCGGCGGCGCGCCCAAGTTCCCGCCCGCCTCGACGCTCGAGCTGCTGCTGGCGCGCGGCGAGCGGGCGCCGGTCGAACGCACGCTCGACGCGATGATGGCCGGCGGCATCTACGACCAGCTCGGCGGCGGCTTCGCCCGCTACTCGGTCGACGCGAGCTGGCTCGTCCCGCACTTCGAGAAGATGCTCTACGACAACGCGCAGCTTGCGCGCGCCTACCTGCACGGCTGGCAGGCCTTCGGTCACGAGCGCTACCGCTGGATCGTCGAAGAGACGCTCGACTGGGCGCTGCGCGAGATGCGCGGCCCCGAGGGCGGCTTCTACTCGGCGCTCGACGCCGACTCCGAGGGCGAGGAGGGTCGCTTCTACGTCTGGACGCCCGAGGAGATGCGGGCGGTGCTGGGCAGCGATGCCCAGCCCGTGCTCGATTTCTACGGCGTCACCGACGCCGGCAACTTCGAGGGCCGCAACATCCTCCACCTGGCGGGCGGGGCGACGGCGCAGGAACCGGAGATCATGGCCGAATCGCGCATGGGGCTGCTCTATGCGCGGGAAAAGCGCGAGTGGCCGGCCTTCGACGACAAGCGCCTCACGTCGTGGAACGCGCTGATGGTCGGCGCCCTGGCCGAGGCGGGCGCGGTGCTGGGACGCAGCGACTACCTCGACGCGGCGCGCGCCTGCGCCGAGTTCCTGCTGCGCGACCTGCGCGATAGCGAAGGCCGCCTGCTGCGCACCTACAAGGACGGCGCGGGGCGCCTCAACGCCTACCTGGAGGACCACGCCTTCCTGCTGGAAGCGCTGCTGACGCTGTACGAAGCTACCTTCGAGCCGCGCTGGTTCGCGGAGGCACAGGCGCTCGCCGAGACGACGATCGAGCGCTTCGGAGACGCCGAGCGCGGCGGCTTCTTCTCGACCTCCGGCGACCACGAGCAGCTGATCGCGCGGCGCAAGGAGATCGGCGACCACCCGATCCCCTCCGGCAACTCGGCCGCGGCGCTCGGCCTGCTGCGGCTCGAGGCGCTGACCGGAGAGCGCCGCTACGGCGAGTGGGCGGAGGGCGTGCCGCGCCTCTTCGCCAAGGCGGCTACCCGCCGCCCCGACGCCTTCGCCCACCTGCTCCGCGCCCTCGACTTCGACCTCGCTCCGGTCAGGGAGGTGGCGCTGATCGGCGACGACCTGGCCGAGCTGGCGGCGGTCGTCCGCTCCGAGTACCGCCCATACGTCGTCCTCGCCGGCGGACCGCCCGGCAGCGACTCCCCGCCTCTGCTCCGGGAACGCAGCGCGGTGGAGGGGAAGCCGACCGCCTACGTCTGCGAAAACTTCGCCTGCCGGGCGCCAACCACCGACCTCCAATCCTTGGCGTCCCTTCTCTAGCGCCTCTCGTTCGCGACAGGACCCGCCCGCCACCGCGTTTGCAAGGATGCCGCGTGTGCGCTCGCTCCTCACGTTCGCCGCCGGCCGCCGCGCGAAGTGGATCGTCTTCGCGGTCTGGTTCATAGGGATCTTCATCGCCGCCGGCCCGGCCAACCTGCCGGGCAAGTTCGAAGACGCCGAAAGCAACGAGGCGACCTCCTACCTGCCCGGCTCGGCCGAATCTACCGCCGCGCTGAAGGCGACGAAGTCGCTGCAGGGCGGGGAACTCGCCCCCGGGGTGGTGATCTTCCAGCGCCAGTCCGGGCTGACCGCGGCCGACCGCCGCACGATCGAAGCGGATGTGGGCAAAATGGCCGGGAAGCGCTTCCCCGGCGTCGTCGCCCACGGGACGAAGCTCGCCGGCAAGGGCGCCAAGCCGGTGCCCGGCCAGCCCAAGGGCTACGAACCCTTCGTCGGCCCGACCGTCTCCCCAGACGGCAGGGCGGCGATCGTCATCGCTTACATCGACGCCGAAGGGGAGGGCGAACGGATCCTCGACCCGGTCAAGTACTGGCGCGAACAGGTCGACGAACCGCCGCCGGGGCTGCAGGTCAAGGTCACCGGCGGCGCCGGCTTCTCGGCCGACGCGATCGAAGTCTTCGAAGGCATCAACGGCACGCTGCTGCTCGCCGCGCTCAGCCTCGTGATCTTCCTGCTGATCGTGATCTACCGCTCGCCGATGTTCTTCTTCATCCCGCTCGCCGCGGTGCTCTTCGCCGAGACGCTCTCGCGCTCGATCGGCTACGGAGTCTCCGAGCTGGGGACGACGATCAACGGCCAGTCGAGCTCGATCATGTCGGTGCTGGTGCTCGGGGCGGGCACCGACTACGCCCTGCTGCTCGTCTCCCGCTACCGCGAGGAGCTGCACCGCGAGGCCGACAAGCACGTGGCGATGCGGACCGCGCTGGCCTCCGCCGGGCCGGCGATCTTCGCCTCGGCGGCGACCGTGATCGCGGCGCTGCTCTGCCTGCTCGTCGCGCGGGTCAACGGCACCTCCGGCCTCGGCCCGATCGCCGCGATCGGCATCTTCTGCGCGGCGCTCTCGATGCTGACCCTGCTGCCGGCGCTGCTGACGATCTTCGGCCGCCGCGCCTTCTGGCCCTTCGTCCCGCACACGCCGCAGACCGCGCCGACGGCCGAGCAGGTCTCAGACCGCGCGCGGCGCAGAATCGTCGACGGCGGCGGCTTCGGCGGCTTCATCCGCCCGTTCCTCGCCAGCCTGCTGGTGATCGTCCTGCTGCCGCTCGTCCTGCTCAACTGGGTCCTGCGCCGGCTCAGTGGCCGCCGCATCCCATCGCTGATCGTCGGGCCGCTCGACCGCGCCTTCTTCACGCCCTACGAGGTGCGCCGCAACCGGCTCGAGCACGCCGCCGACGCCACGCACGGCGCCTGGGCGCGGGTCGGCGAGCGCGTAGCCCGCGGCCCCCGCCGGGTGATGGTGGGGGCGATCGCCGTGCTGCTGGTGTTCTGCGGCGGCCTCGCCTTCTTCTCGACCGAACTGACCAGCGAAGACAGCTACACGCACGAAGTCGAATCGGTAGAAGGCCAGCACCTGCTGAGCGAGAGCTTCGCCTCGGGGACGACGGCGCTGACCGATGTGATCGTCGAGAACCCGAGCGACATCCCGGCGACGCGGCGCGCGGTGGCCGCCGTGGACGGGGTCGCCTCCGTGTCGGGGCCGGTGAACCAGGGCCCGCCGGGCACCCTGCTGCAGGCGACGCTGGAACTCGAACCGTATTCGACCGAGGCATTCGATCTGGTCGAACCGATCCGCGAAGCCGCGCACGGCGTCGCGGAGAGCACCCTGGTCGGCGGCCCGACGGCGGTCGAATTCGACGTCCGCGACGCCGCCGGATACGACTCGCTCGTCATCCCGCCGATCATCCTGGTGGTGATCCTGTTGATCCTGTTCGCCCTGCTGCGCGCCGTGGTCGCGCCGCTGATCCTGGTCGGGACCGTGATCCTCAGCTTCCTCGCCGCGCTCGGGGTCGGCTACTTCGCCTTCGAATTCGTCTTCGACTTCCCCGGCTCGGACCCCTCGCTGCCGCTCTTCGCCTTCGTCTTCCTGGTCGCGCTCGGCGTCGACTACAACATCTTCCTGATCTCGCGCGCCCGCGAGGAGACGGTCGCGCACGGCTCCAGGCAGGGCATCCTGCGCGCCCTCGCCGTCACCGGCGCCGTGATCACCAGCGCCGGCATCGTCCTCGCCGGCACC
>DATFMX010000152.1:0-7524 GCA_035266685.1 Solirubrobacterales bacterium | reverse complement strand
AATCTGAAACTCGAAATCGTCGATTGAAGATAGCTTGCCCAGGGCGGACTTGATCGCGATCTCCCAAGGGCTGGCCACGCTGACGAGGACTTGGTTTTCATAGCTTTCCAACGCATCGGTCGTTGCGGCTGGGAGTCTTCCAGGATTTGCAAGCACCCAGATCAGGACTTGGGTGTCGAGCAGCAGCCTCAACGCGGACCCTTCTTGTTTTCCCCTGGAAAGATCTCGCTCTCCTCGAAGAGTTGCTCGGTTTCCTTCTTCATTTCCTTCCATTCCTCATCCGACGGCACCTCGAATTTGCCCTCCAAGCCACCGAGCTTGCGTTTGCCGAGCTTTTTCGGCTCATGCATTGGCACCAACTTCGCCGCCGGCTTGCCGGCACGGCTGATCACGATCTCCTCGCCTCCTTCGACTCGCCCGACCAGCTTCGACAGGTGGGTCTTGGCCTCGTGCATGTTCACCTGCTCCAAGTCCTCGGCGCTCATTTCTCTCCCCCCTCGGGGTCGGGCGGTTGGCGGAGTTTGCGGAAGTCGCTACTTAGTCCAGTTAGCTAACTAACGATCACGGTAGCATGCACGACCCGATGGCCAAGGTATGTCACAGCTGCGGCAAGGGACCGGCGTTCGGCCAGTCCCGCAGCCACTCGATGGTCGCCACCAAGCGGCGCTTCGACCCGAACCTGCAGAAGGTGCGGATCCAGGAGAACGGCCGCAAGCTGCGCACCTACGTCTGCACCCGCTGCCTCAAGGCGAATAAGGTCGTTAAGGCCGCTTAGCGGCCGTCAGTCTGCCTTGGCGGGTACTGCGGGGAACTCGCCCGTCGGGGCGGGGTCGCCCTCTGCCGGCTCTACGTGCAGGCGGGGGAGGATGCGGTCCAGCCAGGCCGGCAGCCACCAGGCGCGGCGGCCGAAGAGCTGCATGATCGCCGGCACGAGGACGGAGCGGATGATCACCGCGTCGATGAAGATCGCCGCGGCGAGGCCGAGGCCGAAGAGTTTGATGATCCGGTCTTCGCCGATCATGAACGAGGCGAAGACGGTGACCATGATCGCCGCGGCGGCGGTGATCACGCGGCCGGTCAGGGCGAGGCCGCGGGTGACGGCGAGCGTCGCGTCGTGCCGGTGCTCCCACTCCTCGTGGATCCGCGACATCAGGAAGACCTCGTAGTCCATCGAGAGGCCGAAGACGATCGCGAAGAGGAAGATCGGGAAGAACGAGATGATCGGGCCGGTGCTGTCGACGCCGATGATGCCGGCGCCCCAGCCCCACTGGAAGACGGCGACGATCAGCCCGAAGGCGGCGCCGATGCTGAGCAGGTTCATCACCACCGCCTTCAGCGGCACGAGCACGGAGCGGAACACGGCCATCAGCAGCAGCGCCGACAGCAGCACGACGACGCCGATGAACAGCGGCAGCTTTTCGTCGATCGCGTTGCCGAAGTCCTCGAAGATCGCCGTGATGCCGCCGACATGGACCCGCGCGCCGGTCCGTTGCTCGATCGGCGGGATCACATCGCCGCGGATGTGGTCGAGCAGTTCGGTCGTCGCCTCGCTCTGCGGCGAGGTGGTCGGATAGACCTGGAAGACGCCGGTGTTCTGCGCCGGGTTGAGCATCACCGGCGTCGTCGCCGCGACGCCCTTTTCCGCCCCCAGCGCCTTGCGGGTCTCTTCGAGCGCCGCGTCTTCGCCCTTGCCGGGCAGCGCCGCGACGATCGAGAACGGGCCGTTGAAGCCCGGGCCGAAGCCCTCCGCGAGCAGGTCGTAGGCCTTGCGGGTGGTCGAGCCCGCCGGGTCGGAGCCGGCGTCGTCGGAGCCGAGGCGCAGCGAGAGCGTCGGGATGCAGAGGACGATCAGCAGCCCGCCGGAGAGCAGCGCCGAGAGCAGCGGCCGGCGCTGGATCTCACGGCTCCAGCGGAACCAGCGCGTGTCTTCGGCGGTCGACGGGCGCCGCTGGCCGAGGCCGGGGATGCGCAGCCGGTCGACCCACCGGCCGGCGATCGTCAGCAGCGCCGGCAGCAGGGTCAGCGCCGCGATCATCGTCATCAGCACGGCCAGCGCCGCCGCCATCGCCACCCCGTAGAGGAAGCTGAGGCCGAGCAGCATCATCCCCATCAGGGCGATGATCACGGTGACGCCCGCGAACAGCACGGCGCGCCCGGCGGTGTCGACGGCGGCGATCGCCGCGGCGCGCGGGGCCAGACCCTCGTCGAGCCCGTTGCGGAAGCGGGTGAGGATGAAAAGCGCGTAGTCGATGCCGACGCCGAGGCCGATCATCGCCGCAAGCTGCGGCGCGAACTCGGCCGTGTCGAAGATATGGGTGCCGAGCGTCACCAGGCTGAGCCCGACGCCGAGCGCGAACAGCGCGGTGATCAGCGGCAGTCCCATCGCGACGAGCGACCCGAAGGTGAGGAGCAGGATCACGACCGCCGCCAGCAGACCGATCGCGAACGAGGAGTCGCCTTCGTTTTCGGAGCGCACTTCCTCGATCGGCTGGCCGCCGATCTGCACGTTCAATCCGTTGCCGGAGGCGCCGAGAGCGGTGTTCATGATCCGTTCGACTTCGCCCTTGTCGAGCTGGTCGGCGAGCTGGTCGAGCTGCACCGTCGCGTAAGCGATCTGCCCGTCGTCGCTGACCGCGGCGGCGCCGCCCTTCGCGTAGGGGCTGGCGACTTCGCTGACATGCGGCTCCTTGGCGATCGCGGAGAAGGCGGCTTCCATCTTGCGCTTCACCGCGGGCTGCTCGACGCCGCTCGGGGCTCGGTAGACGAGCGTCGCCGTGTCCCCGGACTGCGCCGGGAACTTCGTTTCGAGCAGGTCGAAGGCTTCCTGGGAGTCCGACGCCGGCAGCTTGAAGTTTTCCGAGAAGGAGGAGCCGACCGAGCTCGAGATCGTCCCGATGACCAGCAGGGCGACGATCCAGCCGATGATCACCGTCTTGCGGTGTCCAGTCGTCCAGGCGCCGAAGCGTCGCATCGCGGCGCACCGTATCGAACGTAGGTTCCCTCCGCCCCTCGGGCTCGCGTCCGTGCGGGGCAGCTAGATTCCAGGCGATGCCCGACCCCTCGATCGCGCGCTTCCGGCGCGTAATCACGTCCGCCTACGCCCACCTGGAGGAGCGCCGCCAGGAGGTCAACGACCTCAACGTCTTCCCGGTCGCCGACGGCGACACCGGCGACAACATGGCGATGACGATGCGCGCCGTGATGGAGGAGCTCGACCGGCTCGACGGCCAGGAGGTCGACGAGGTCGGCCGCACCGAGCTGGTGCAGGCGCTGGCGCGGGCGGCGCTGATGGGCGCCCGCGGCAACTCCGGCGTGATCCTCAGCCAGATCGTCCGCGGCGCCGCCGAGGAGCTGGCGAGCCGCCCGGGCGAGCTGGTCGACCCGGTGCTCGTCGCCTCGGCCTTCGCCAGCGCCGCCGACGCCGCTTACGCGTCGGTGCGCGACCCGGCCGAGGGGACGATGCTGACCGTCTTCCGCGAGATGGCCCACTCGATCGCCCGCCAGCTCGCCCATCTCGAGGCCGAGAAGCAGCGGCTCGACAGGGGGGTGAGCGAGGAACAGCAGGACGCGGTGCTCGCCGAGGTGCTCGAGCAGGCGATCGCCGACGGCCAGCGGGCGGTCGAGCGCACTCCCGAGCAGCTCGAAGTGCTGCGCGAGTCGGGCGTCGTCGACGCCGGCGGCTACGGCCTGGTGCTGATCCTCGCCGGCGTCGTCGCGGGCCTGCGCGGCGACGGGGCGGCGGTGCCCGAGGTCTCCCACCACGCGACGCCGCCGCTCAGCCGGCCGCACCACGAGGACAGCCGCTACCGCTACTGCACCAACTTCATCGTCTCTGGCGACAGCCTCGACGCGCGCGATTTCCTCCCCAGCCTCGAGGGACTGGGCGATTCGGTGCTCGTGGTCGGCGACGAGGCGACGCTCAAGGTCCATGTCCACACCGACGAGCCCGAATCGGCGGTGGAGCTGTTCGAGGGCTCGGGGGAGGTGACCAACCTCGACGTCGCCGACATGCGCGAGCAGATCGCCGAGCGCCGGGCGCGCCTCGAGGGCGGTCGCACGGGCGCGCTCGCCGTCGCCGCCGGTGAGGGTCTCGAGCGCCTCTTCGCCGAGCTGGGGGCCCATGTCGTGCCGGGCGGCGAGACGCTCAACCCGTCGACCTACGAGCTGCTCGCCGGCATCCACGAGGTGCCGGCCGAGGAAGTGCTCGTCCTGCCGAGCTCCTCCAACGTGATCATGGCCGCCGAGCGCGCCTGCGAGCTCTCCGAGAAGCCCGCCCGGGTGGTCGCCGCGACGTCGCAGCAAGCCGGGCTGCTGGCCCTGGTCGAGCTCGACACAGACGCCTCGGTAGAGGAGAACGCCGAGCGATTCGCGGACGCTCTGGACGAGATCGTCACCGGCGGCGTCGCTCCGGCCGGCCGCGACGACGCCCAGGGCCGCTTCCGCAAGGGCGACGCCGTGGGCTTCGCCGACGGCGAGATCGTCGCCTGGGGCGGGGCGGGCTCGACCCTGGCGACCACGATCGAGAAGCTCGCCGCGGAGGCGGAGATCGTCACCGTCCTCGGCGGCAAGGACGCCCCGATCTCGCTCGACGAGATCGACACCCATGTCCCCGACGATGTGGAGGTGGAGACCCACGAGGGCGGGCAGCCGAGCTGGTGGTGGCTATTAGCGGCCCAGTAGCGCGGTCGTTCGCGGGCGCCTCCGAGCTGACGCTGGAGCAGCTTCGCGACGCCCCCGTCCACTGGCCCCGCCCCAGCGTCCTCGACGCTTCGCTCAAGGCGATCGACGGCGTCGGTCCCCGGTTGGCCGAAGCCGCCGCCGAGGCAGGGATTTCCAGCGTCGGCGACCTCCTGCTCCGCTTCCCCCACAGCCACCGCGACCGCACCATCGTCCCGGTGTCCTCGCTGGAGCCCGGCAAGCAAGCGACGATCAAAGTCGAGGTGCTCGCCGACGCCACGCGCCCATTCCGCCGCCGAGGCCTCTCGATCCTCACGGTCAAAGTCGGCGACGAAACCGGGGCTGTGCGCGCCACGTGGTTCAACCAACCCTGGCTGACCCCCAAGCTCACCGCTGGAACCCGTCTCCTGCTCACGGGCTCCCGCGACAAACGCGGCTTCCGCATAAGCGAATTTGAAATCACGCAAGAGGAAGAGGGGCAGGGGGTCCCTCCGACGCAGCGGCGTCCTCTTTCCCGCCCCAGCGACGCCGACGGACAACCACCAGACTCCCCAGGCGGGAAACCCAGCAAGGCGGAGGGACCCCCTGCCCCTCCACTCCTAACGCCAATACACCCGGCGACTGAGCAGCTAAAGGCGCAGCGAATCCGCCAGTGGGTGGAGCAGGCGATGCTCTGGGTCGGCAACGTCCTGGAGCCCTTGCCCGCGGAGCTCCGCGTCCGCTGCGAACTCGCGGGCGCTCCCGACGCGATCCGCGCCGTCCACTTCCCGGAGCAGCCCGAGGACGTCGAGCAAGCCCGCGAGCGGCTGGCCTTCGAAGAGTTGTTCCTCTACCAGGCGATCCTGGCGACCCGGAAGCGAACGCATCGCGCATCGAGGCCCGCGCCCCGCTTCGGCAGGCCAGGCGACCCCGTGGCCCGCTGGATCGAGTCGCTGCCGTTCGAGCCCACCCGGGACCAGCGCAAGGCGTTTGGGGAGATCGACGCCGACCTCGACTCGGGCGAGCCGATGCAGCGGCTGCTGATGGGGGAGGTCGGGTCGGGGAAGACCGTGGTCGCGCTCTACTCGATGCTGCGGGCGCTGGAAGCCGGCTACCAGGCGGTGCTGATGGCGCCGACCGAGACGCTGGCCGAGCAGCATGCGGTGACCCTGGGGAAGCTGCTGGCCGAAGAGGCGACTCCGTTCGCGCTGCTCACCGGGGCGACCCCCGCGGCACGGCGCCGCGAAGCGCTCGACCGCCTGGCGAGCGGTGAGCTCGGGATCGTCGTCGGCACCCATGCGCTGATCGAGCCCGACGTCGAGTTCGCCCGCCTCGGGCTCTGCGTGGTCGACGAGCAGCACCGCTTCGGGGTCGCGCAGAGGAGGGCGCTCGACTCGAAGGGGGTGGAGGGGATGGCGCCGCACGTGCTGCACATGACCGCGACGCCGATCCCGCGCACGCTCTCGCTGACCGCCTATGGCGATCTCGACACGACCGCCCTTCACGAATTGCCGGCCGGCCGCCGTCCGGTCGAGACGCGCGTCGTGCATGAGGAAGAACGGTCGGCCGCCTACGAGTTCCTGCGCGACGAGCTGCGGGCCGGACGGCAGGCCTTCGTCGTCTGCCCGCTGGTCAGCGAGTCGGAGAAGATGCAGGGCAAGGCGGCCGAGCGCGAGGCCGAGCGGCTGCGCGCGGAGGAGCTCGACGGGTTCGAGGTCGGCGTCATCCACGGCCAGATGCCTTCGGCGCAGAAGGCCGCGGCGATGGAGGCATTCGCCGCCGGCGCGACCGAGGTGCTGGTCGCGACGACCGTGATCGAGGTCGGGATCGATGTGCCCAACGCGACCGTGATGATCGTCGAGGGGGCGGAGCGCTACGGCGTCTCCCAGCTGCACCAGCTGCGCGGCCGGGTCGGCCGCGGCGAGCACGCCTCGCACTGCCTGCTCTTCCCCGAAGACGCCGGCGAGATGGCGCGGCGGCGGCTCAAGGCGGTGGCGCGCGAGCGCGACGGCTTCAAGCTCGCCGAGGTCGACCTGGAACTGCGCGGCGAGGGCGAGGTGTTGGGCACGCGCCAGAGCGGCCTGCCGCGCTTCGCCGTCGCCGAGCTGCCGGAGGAAACGGCGCTGCTCGCCGCCGCCCGCGACGAGGTGCTCGCGCTGCTGCGCCGCCACGGTTCGCTCGAGGGCCCCGAGCTCGGCCCGCTGCTCGACGCCGCCCATCGCCGCTTCGGCGCCGGCGCCTCCGACCCGATCCCCCTCTGAGCGCGGTCGAGGTTTGGTTCGCTATCCGGTTCAAACCTCGACCGCGCTTGAGAGAGTGACGGGATGCGTGTGATCGCCGGAGAGCTGAAGGGCCAGCGCCTCGTCGCGCCGCGCGGCTGGAAGGTGCGGCCGACCTCCGACCGGGTGCGCGAGGCGGTCTTCTCGGCGCTCGGCGAGGTCGAGGACGCGACGGTGCTCGACCTCTACTGCGGCACCGGGGCGCTGGCGATCGAGGCGCTCTCGCGCGGCGCGGCGAGCGCTGTGCTCGTCGACCGCGACACCCGCCCGGCCCTCGGCAACGTCGAGCGGCTCGGCCTGCGCGAGCGCTGCGAGCTGCTCCGCGGCGACGCCGAGCGCCGCCTGGCCGGGTGGGTCGAGCAGGGCGACCCGCCGCGTTTCGACCTCGTCTTCGTCGACGCCCCCTATAGACTCGCCGACCGCGTGGGGCAGGCACTCGATACATATCTGCCGTCCGTGCTCGCCGAGGGCGGGCGCGCGGTGGTCGAGAGCGGAGCGCGCAGGCCGCTGCGGATCGACTCGCTCGAGCCGCTGCGCCAGCGCCGCTACGGCGCCACCGAGATTGCGTTCTACGGTCGGGGAGATTGAT
>DATFMX010000151.1:0-10214 GCA_035266685.1 Solirubrobacterales bacterium | reverse complement strand
CCCGCAGCGAGGGCATGCCCAAGACCCTGCGCATGCTGGTCGGCGACAAGTGCGAGATCAAGATCGTCTGAGCCCGAGCGACTGGCGGGCGAGCGCGCGTGCGGCCTGGGGGGCGTTCTGGCCCAGCCGGCTGATCGTCTTCGGGGTGGCGATGTGGGTGACGATCGCCCCGGTCGCGCCCAACGAACCGATCGAATCCGGGCTGCTCTCCCATCCCTTCGGCAACTGGCCGGCGACCGGGCTGCTCGAACTCGTGCTCTCGCCGCTGGCGAAGTGGGACGCCCAGCACTACCTGGCGATCGCCTACGACGGCTACGTGCAGACCCACGCCGGGCTGCCGCCGGCCAACGAGGCGCCGGCCTTCTTCCCGCTCTACCCCGGCATCGTCCACGTGCTCAGCGGCTTCGGCGCCGGCCCCGGCATCGTCCTCGTCGTCGCCTACGCGGTCTCGCTGAGCGGCTTCTTCGCCGCGCTGACCCTGCTCCACCGGTTGGCGGTGATCGAAATCGGCGAGCGCTACGCCAAGCCGGCGCTGATGCTGCTCGCCTTCTTCCCCGCCGCGCTCTTCTTCGGCATCCCCTATAGCGAGTCGCTGTTCCTATTGCTGGCGGTCGGCGCCTTCCTCGCCGCCCGCACGGGGCACTGGGCGACGGCCGGGGTCGTCCTCGCGCTGGCCTCGGCGACGCGGGTCCCCGGGCTGCTGCTCGTCGTCCCGGTCGCCTTGCTCTACCTCTACGGGCCGCGCGCCGACCGCGATCCCGAATCGACGCGTGGCGGCTGGAGGCCGCGCTACCGGCTGAGGCCCGACGCCGCCTGGCTGCTGCTGGCGCCGCTCGGGATCGTCGCCTTCAGCGCCTACCTGCACTTCGCGCTCGGCGACGCGCTCTCGTGGGAGCACGCCCAGGTCGTCTTCGGCCGCCACACGGTCGACCCGTTCACGGGCGCCTGGGATGCGCTGCGCGAGGCGGGCGCCAGCCTCGGCCGCATCGTCTCGCGCCCCTATACCGAACCGACCTCCGACCACCTGAACGTCGCCCAGATCGGCTTCGTCGCCCTCGCCCTGGCGGGGGGCATCGGCGCCCTGCGGCGGCTGCCGGTCGCCTACGGCGCCTGGGTCCTCGTCTCGCTGGCGCCGCTGTTCGTCTCCCAGACGCCGGACAACCCGCTCTGGTCCTCGCCCCGCTTCATCGCCGTCCTCTTCCCGGTCTTCCTCTGGCTGGCGATCGTCTGCGAGCGCCGCGAAGCGACGACGACCGTGATCGCCCTGTTCGCCGCCGGCCTCTCGATCTTCACCGGCCTCTTCGCCCTCTGGTCCTTCATCGCCTGAGTCGCATTGGCCTCCAAATCCCAATTCGCCAGGCGTGTAATCCCAAATAGCCATGGCATCAATCCCAATTCGCCACAAAATTAATCCCAATCTGCCAAACTTTAAATCCCAGATTGCCAAATTGCCATGGTGCTCGTCGACCGACATATCCGACCCTCACTCGTCGGCGCCCTCTCCGAGGCGCGCGTCGTCTGTCTGCTCGGCGCCCGCCAGGCCGGTAAGACCACCCTCGTCAGATCGGTAGCCGCAGACGAGCATCCGGGCCGATACGTGTCTCTGGACGATCCGGCCGCGCTTGACGTTGCGCGGAATGACCCCGCCGGGTTCGTCGCGGGGGGCGACCGGCTTGTGATCGATGAGGTTCAGCGCGCGCCGGACCTGTTGCTGGCGATCAAGCGGGTGGTGGACTCGAACCCCGCCCGTGGGCAATTCCTGTTGACCGGGTCGGCGAACATCCTCACCCTGCCGCAGATCGCGGATGCGTTGCCGGGAAGGGTTGACTACATGACTCTTTGGCCCTTCTCTCAAGCTGAGCTTTCCGGCGTACGCAGCGGCTTCATCGAGAATGCCCTCGCTGGCGAAGCGCCGTCGATCGAGGGTGCTCCGGTCGGCCGATCCGCCTATTCCGATCTGATCGCCCGGGGGGGATTTCCCGAGGCGGTCGAGGCCGGCGAAGCGCGCCGGCGCCGCTTCTTTGCCGGGTACGCCGATTCGATTCTCGGCCGTGAGATCGACGAGGTTTCCTCGCTCAGGGATTCTGAGGCCTCCGGCCGAGTGCTGCGCCTTCTCGCTGCGCGCTCGGCGGCGCTGACCAACTTCTCCTCTATTGCTCGCGAACTTGGCATCGACCACAAGACGGTCGCCAACCATGTGCGTGCCCTGGACCAGCTCTTCCTCGTCGTTCGGCTGCCGGCGTGGCATGCGAACCTGGGCCATCGGGTGATCCGCAGTGCCAAGCTGCACATTGCCGACACCGGCATGCTCTGCTCGCTGCTCGGCGTCGACACCGATCGTTTGACGGAGGACGGCACTCTTGCCGGGGCAGTTTTCGAGACCTTTGTCGTGAACGAGGTCGTGCGGCTGGTGAGCGTCGCCGAACTGGCTTCGCTTCTCAGCCTCCATCACTACCGCGACAGGCGGGGCAATGAGGTCGACCTCGTGCTCGAGCACGCCGGAGGCGACGTCGTCGGGATCGAGGTGAAGGCCTCGGCGACGCCCCGCCTGCAGGATGCGGCCGGGCTCGCCCTGCTTCGGGACAATCTCGGAGATCGATTTCGTCACGGGATTGTGCTTCACCTCGGCCCGGAGACGACGTCCCTTGGCGATCGTTTGACGGCCGTCCCGCTCATGGGCCTCTGGAGCGGCTAGCCTTTCCGGCTTCGTGAGGGTCCTGAACATCGAGTCGCAGGGCACGGCATGAAGTTGCTCGTCACCGGCGCCGCCGGGATGCTCGGGCGCGACGTGATGCTCGCCGCCGGCAACGCCGGGCACCAGGTGATCGGCTTCGGCCACAGCGAGCTCGACGTCGCCGACGAGGCGGCGGCGAAGGCCAAGATCGAGGCCGAGCGGCCCGATGTGGTGATCAACTGCGCCGCCTGGACCGACGTCGACGGCGCCGAGGAGCACGAGCAGGAGGCGACGCGGATCAACGGCGCGGGGGCCGGCAACGTCGCCGCGGCGGCTGCGGCGGTCGGCGCCTCGGTCGTCTACGTCGGCAGCGACTACGTCTTCGACGGCAGCAAGGGCGCGCCCTATGTCGAGACCGACCAGACGGCGCCGCTCTCCGCCTACGGGCGCGGCAAGCTGGCGGGCGAGGAGGCGACGCGGGCGGCGAACAAGCGTCACTTCATCGTCCGCTCGGCCTGGCTCTTCGGCGCCGGCGGCGGCAACTTCGTCGAGACGATGCTGCGGCTCGCCGTCGACCACGGCGAGGTCCTGGTCGTGCGCGACCAGGTCGGCTCGCCCACCTACACCTGGCACCTCGCCTACGGCATCGTCCGCCTGATCGAGGGGGTCGAGTACGGCATCCACCACATGGCCGCCGCGGGCGCCTGTTCCTGGTACGAATTCGCGCGTGAGATCTTCGAGCAGGCAAACGTTGAGTGCAAGGTGATGTCAGCGACCACTGAGATGCTGGGCCGCCCGGCCCCCCGCCCCGCCTACTCGGCGCTGGCGAGCCAGCGCGAGCACCCGATCGAACTGCCCTCCTGGCAGGACGGCCTCGCCGCCTACCTGGCGCAGCGTCGCTCCGAGAGCGAGGCGCGCTGATGAGGATCCTCGTCACCGGCGCCGCCGGCTTCATCGGCTCGACCTACGTGCGCCTGGTCGGCGACGAGCACGATGTGCGCGTGCTCGACAAGCTGACCTACGCGGGGCGGCGCGAGAACCTGCCCGAGGGCACGGAGTTGATCGTCGGCGGGATCGAGGACCCGGCGGTCGTGCGCGAGGCGATGCAGGGCTGCGACGCCGTCGTCAACTTCGCCGCCGAGTCGCATGTCGACCGCTCGATCGACGACCAGGACGCCTTCGCCCGCACGCACGTGATCGGCACCGGCACGCTGCTCGACGCGGCGCGCGAGCTCGGCGTCGAGCGCTACCTGCAGGTCTCGACCGACGAGGTCTACGGCTCGATCGAGTCGGGCTCGTTCACCGAGGCCTCGCCGCTCGACCCGTCCTCGCCCTACTCGGCGACCAAGGCTGCCGGCGACCTGCTCGTCTCCGCCCACTTCCACACCTACGGGATGAACGCCTCGATCGTCCGCGGCTCGAACAATTACGGGCCGCGGCAGTATCCGGAGAAGCTGATCCCGCTGATGGTGCTGAACGCGATCCACGGCGACCCGCTGCCGGTCTACGGCGACGGCAAGCAGGTGCGCAACTGGCTCTACGTCGAGGACTTCTGCAGCGGCATCCACACCGTGCTGACGAAGGGCCGCGCCGGCGAGGCCTACAACGTCGGCGGCCCGGACGAGTGCGAGAACATCGAGGTCATCAAGCGGGTGATCGAGCTGACCGGGGCGGAGGAGTCGCAGATCGAGTACGTGACCGACCGGCCCGGCCACGACCGCCGCTACTCGCTCGCCTCGGAGAAGCTGAAGAGCGAGCTCGGCTGGCAGGCGCAGGTCCACTTCGCCGAGGGGTTGGAGCGCACGGTCGAGTGGTACCGCGAGAACCAGGAGTGGTGGAGCCCGATCCGCTCCGGCGAGTACCGCGAGTACTACGAGAAGCAGTACGGCAAAGCGCTCGGCTGATGCCGCGCCGGCTGGAGACGAAGCTCGACGGCGTCGTCCTGCTCGAGCCCGAGGTACACGGCGACGCGCGCGGCTTCATGGTAGAGACCTTCAGCCGCGACGCCTGGGCGGAGCTGGGGGTCGAGGTCGAGTTCGTCCAGCACAACCACTCGCGCTCCTCGCGAGGGACGCTGCGCGGCCTGCACTTCCAAACCGAGCCCGGCCAGGCGAAGCTGGTCCGCTGCCCGCGCGGGCGGATCTTCGACGTCGCCGTCGACCTGCGCCGCGACTCGCCGACCTACGGCCAGTGGGAGGGCCACGAGCTCGACGACGAGCGCCATCGTCAGCTCTTCGTCCCGGCGGGCTGCGCCCACGGCTTCGCCGTGCTCAGCGAGGAAGCCGACGTCGCCTACCTGCTCTCCAGCCTCTACGACCCCGCCACCGAGTCCGGCATCGCCTGGAACGACCCCGACATAGGCGTCGAGTGGCCGGTCGACGAGCCGCTGCTCAGCGAGCGCGACAAAACCGCCCCGCGCCTCGCCGAGATTGCGGACACGCTGCCGTTTTAGGGTTCGACCGCGGTCGCCCTCTCGGTGGGTGGACCGTCACGCCGCTTCGGCCAGCGCCTTGGCCTTTCGCTTGCGAGCCTTGCCGGCCGGTTCGTCGAGCAGCCCGCGGATGTCGTCGGCGGTGACGTCGCCGGCGAACAGGTCGCCGTCGTCCATCACACCGCTGAACAGCTCCGCCTTGCGGCGGGCGAGGGCGACGACCTTCTCCTCGATCGTGTCGCGGGCGATCGTCCGGTAGACGATCACCGGGTTGGTCTGCCCGATCCGGTGGGTGCGGTCGATCGCCTGCGCCTCGGTCGCCGGGTTCCACCACGGGTCGAGCAGGAAGCAGTAGTCGGCCTCGGTCAGGTTGAGGCCGAAGCCGCCCGCCTTGAGGCTGATCAGGAAGACGGGGTCCTCGCCCTGCTTGAACCGCTCGATCGTCCGCTCGCGCTTGCGCGTGCGGCCGTCGAGGTAGCAGTAGCCGATCGCCTCCTGGTCGAGCCGCTCGCGGACCTTGGCCAGGAAGCCGGTGAACTGGCTGAAGACGAGCGCCCGGTGGCCGCCGGCGATGACGTCCTCGAGCTGCTCGACCAGCGCGCCGAGCTTCGCGCAGGGGACGTCGTCGTGGCCCTCGTCGACCAGGGCCGGGTGGATGCTGAGCTGGCGCAGCAGCGTGATCGAGCGCAGGATCGTGAACCGGTTGCGATCGAAGTCGTCGATCAGGCCGAGGATCTTCTGCCGCTCGCGCTGCAGCCTCGTGTCGTAGAGCTTGCGGTGGCGCGCGTGCAGCTCGACCTCGAGCGTCTGCTCCTGTTTCGGCGGCAGGTCGGCGGCGACGAGCTCCTTGCTGCGCCGCTTGACGAGCGGCTTGATCCGCCGCCGCAGGCGCGCCAGCCGCTCCGCGTCGCCTTCGCGCTCGATCGGCCGCGCGTACTGCTCGCCGAATCGCTTCGGGTCCGGGAACAGGCCGGGGGCGGTGATCGAGAGCAGCGACCAGAGCTCGGTCAGGTTGTTCTCCATCGGGGTTCCGGTGACGGCGAGCTTGAACGGCGCCGGCAGCTCGCGGACGCATCTATAGGTCTTCGACTGGTGGTTCTTCACCGCCTGCGCCTCGTCGAGGACGAGACCCGCCCACTCGATATCGCGATAGGCCTCGGCGTCGAGCCGGAACAGCGTGTAGGTCGTGACGACGACGTCGGCGCCCGCGACCTCCTCGATCGAGCGGCCGGACTTGCGCAGCGTGTCCGTGACCGCGCTGACGGTCAGCCCCGGAGCGAACCTGGCCGCCTCGCCGACCCAGTTGGAGACGACGCTGGTCGGAGCGACGACCAGGAAGGGGCCGAGGCCGGGGTCGCGCTCGCGCGCGTGGCAGAGCAGCGCCAGCGCCTGCAGCGTCTTGCCGAGCCCCATGTCGTCGGCGAGGATGCCGCCGAGCTCCATCTCCCACAGCGATGCCAGCCAGCCGAACCCCTCGCGCTGGTAGGGGCGCAGCTCGGCCTCCAGCGCGGCGGGCGGGCTGTGCTCGGGGACCTCCGCGAGCTCACGGAGGGCGCCGGCCTGCCGCCGCCAGGAGTCGGCCTGCTCGGTGACGACCCCGAGCGCGGCGAGCTCGTCCCACAGCCCCGCCTGGTAGCGGCTGATCCGCAGCTCCGCCGCGGGGGAGTCGGTGAGTGCCTGCGCCTCCGCGATCAGCTGGCGCAGCGACTCGAGCCGCGGATCATCGAGCGAGACGTGGCCGCCGTCGTCGAGCAGGAGGCGCGACTCGCCCCGCGCCAGGGCGACGAACACATCGGCGAGGGGCAGCTCGCGGTCCTCGACCCCGACCGTCACGCCGAGGTCGAACCAGTCGCTCTCGCCGGCGATCTCGGCGGTCGAAACGCCGATCGTCAGCGAGTCGGTGAGGTCGCGGTAGTCGGCCGGCTCGCCGGTGGTCTCGACCGCGATCCCGCGCTCCCGCAGCGCTGGCAGCAGCTCGGTCGTCGCGCGCATCGTCTCGAGCCCTCCCAGGGGGTCTCCCGGCGCCGGCGCCGGCCGGCCGTCCGCGTCGAGCAGCTCGAGGCGCTCGAGCCCGGTTCCCGCGAGCTCGCTTGCGGCGAGGATCGCCCGCTCGGCGTCGCGGTCGCGGAAGCCGGACTCCGCCGCGCCGCTCGCCAGCGGCGCATGCCGGGTCTGCGAGCCGATCCGGTAGGCCCACGCCCAGTTGAGCTCGAGCGCGTGCCCGGCGCCGTAGCTCGCCCGTAGCGTCAGCTCCGGCTCGGAGATCTCGGGGGGCGTGAACGACCCGTCCGATGAGGCCACCGCGGCGACATGGCGCAGAGCCGGGTAGATCTCAGCGGCGAAGCGGTCGAGCTCCCCGGTCGGGATCTCCAGTCGCTCACCGTCAAGCGCCATCCGCTGAAGTGGCCGCGGCGCGGGCTTTGCGAGTCGCACGAGTCGCAGCCGCCGGTGCTCGAGGCCGGAATCGTCGCCGTCCGCCCACCGCTCGGCGCAGACCAGTCCGTGCCCGCCCGCACCGAGGAACAGCAGCGGCTCGAGTCCGGCTTCCGCGCCCTCCTCGCCGAGGCGGAGCTCCGCGCTCACCCGCGCGCCCCGCTTGCCGTCGCGGCTGACGTCGACGAGCAGCTCGCCGCGTTCGTACGGCGCCAGCTCGCCGAGTTCAGGTAGGGAATGGATCAGCGGCAGCCCGATCCGCGCCGCCTCGTCGAGCAGCGACCACAGCTGCGGGCTGTCGCAGTCGCTCAGGTCGAGCGTCCGGTCGCGGTTCTCGTTGTAGCCGTAGTAGTAGCCGGCACGGCGTTCGCGGGCGCGGTGGATGGCGTGGAGCTCGCGTACCAGCTCCAAGTGGTCGGATCGGTATTCGCCCTCGCGCACGCTCCACGAGTCGAGCCCGCCCCAGGAGAGCGAGCCGTTGACCCAGCCGCCGCGCGCCCCCGGGCGCATCAGCCGAGCCATCAGCCGCGGGTCGCTTCGATCCAACCGCAGGGAGAGCTCGATCGCCAGGGGCCGCTCGCCGCTCGCCGCCGCCGGAGCCTCTATGAGCTCGCGCAGCGACCGCTCCCAGGCCGGCGCCCCGCTCGCGGCCACGCGGTTCTCCGTCTGCTCGCCCCGCGCCGCCCGGGCGCCGGCATGCCCGCCGGCCGCGGCGATCGCGAGCGCGGCGACATGCTTGCAGTTGTACCCGACCGGGCACGTGCAGCCGCCTTCTTCGAGCTCGATGCTCCCACGGATGTCGACGAAGTACGCATTCGTGGTGTAGAGGTCGGTGCCGGCCACCAGGCCGGACAGCGTCAGGTCGTCGGGATCCCACTCGACGCTCATCACCCGCCCGTTGCGGGCGTAGCCGCGCCCCCGGTCGAACGACCGCGAGCCCACCGTCGCCCGGACCTCCGCAAGGTCGATCTCGCTCAGCTCGTCGAACGCGTCATGCACGGCGGCACACACTAGCCGCGGCAAAGGACCCGATCCACGCTGGCAAACAGCGCAAATTGCCGCCACGCGCCGACCTGCCCGGGCTGCGGCGGCGGATCCTGATGCATCGCGGAGCCCGCCCGACGAAGACCGAGGACGGGATCGACGCCTGGCCGGTCGAGACGCTACTCGAGGCTCTGGCCGAAGATCGTCTTTGGCCGTGAGTCTTGGTGCGGCCCATTCCGTCGGGTCGCGTCCCTCGGCTAGCTGATTTCGTAGTGCCGTGGTCTATCCTGCGGCAGAGTGTGAGTCGCCTGCGGGGTGGTTCCCCGCTTCACCAGACTCGGCCCGCTTCGGCGGGTCTTGTCGTTTAAGGATGGCGCTCAGCGCTGGAACGACGACAAGATGGACGCCCTCGAGGCGAAGGTCGATGACGTCGATGTCAGGTTGGCTCGCGTTGAGGTCAGAGTCGGCGAGGGCTTCAAGAAGGTCGACGAACGCTTTGGGCAGGTCGGTACCGAGCTGGTCGAGCAGCGGCGCGAGGCCGGTCGACGAGCCCCTACTCAGCGAGCGCGACAAAACCGCCCCGCGCCTGGCCGAGGTCGCTGGGGCGCTGCCGTTCTAGGCACCTCACCCGCCGAAGAGCTCCTCGACCGCGTTGCGAAACGAGGCGGGGTCGATCGCGGGGAAGCGGTAGAGCTCGGGCTCGACGGCCTCGAAATGGGCCATTGCCTCGGTCGGGTTGACCAGGCCGCTCGCGACCATCTCTCGTACGTCGCGCACATCCTGCTCGTGGCCACGCTCGGCCTTGGATAGGGCTTGGGCGACCGGGTCGAAATGGTGGAACGAGATCCTGCCCTCGGTCCGGATCAAGGGGCTGCGATCCTCCCACCCCTTCGGCACGGGGATGAAGTCCGATGGGGAGGCGAGCTCGACATTGAGGTCCAGCTCCTGCTTGAGCCGCGGGATCTCGCGCAGGATCTCGTCGCGATCGGGGGTCAGCTTGATGTCGATGTCGATGGTCGACTCCCGCCAGCCATGAAGCACCGCCGTCGCGCCGCCGGTGAGGTAGACGCGACCGTCCACATCGACGGCGCGACCCAGCGCACGCATGAATCGCTCGATCCGGGTGGCGTCGGCTAGCTCGCGCATGCGGCTGCTCGCTCGAAGCTGACGAGCCGCCGAACCAGGGCGTTGTAGGCGGAGTGCGCGGCGTCTCCCCGGTCATTGGAGAGGAGCAGGTACAGCTTGTGCTCGGGGTCGGAGATCGCCTCCGGCAGCGCGATGCCGATCCCTCGCAGCCGGGGAGCGCCGATCGATACGAGCAGCGCCTCCGGCGTTTCGCGGCCGGCGTCCAGGTCGGAGATGCCGCGCCGAACCAGGCTCCCGCCCGGCAGCGCATTCAGGTCGAGCAGGGCCGTCATCCCCCACGAGGGTAGCGAGCGACCTGGTAACCCGGGTTCGACTGTACAAAGCGAACCTAGGGGCAGGCGTATCAATCGCTACGGGGTGGTCCCCGTTTCACCAGACTCGACCCGCTTCGGCGGGTCTTGCCGTTTCAGGGCGACGCTCAGCGACCCAGCCGGTATCGCGCTCAACCCGCCGCGGCGCTTCCGCCGCCGAAATGTTTAAGGTGCAACAATGGCTGTGATGATCGAGCCACCCAAGGACGATGAGGTCGACGACATGGGCGTCCGG
>DATFMX010000150.1:0-5290 GCA_035266685.1 Solirubrobacterales bacterium | reverse complement strand
GCTGACCATCGCCTGCGGCTCGAGCCCGTTGCGCTCGAGCAGTCCCCGCACCAGCTCCGTCGTCGCCTCGGCGATCGCCCCCGCCTCGTTCGCCTCCGCCTGCACGGCCCCCCGCACAGCGAAGAGCCGTTGATTCCCGTTCGAGGTCACGCCCACATCTTCCCAAACGCCCAACAGCGATCATCCTGGGGGTTAGACCTAGCTTTCGTCAAGGTATAGCTCCAACGCTCCAACTCCTCCTCGATGTTCTCAGCAGAGCCTTCGCATTGAATGCGGACCCGCTTCGTCGGAACCGCGGAATCAGGCAACACGGGGATTCCCCAGAGTCTCGGATGGTTCATAAGCTCACAGTCGATGGGATTCATCAGGATTACCTCTGGGGGAACGGGGCACCTCGCGTTATGGCGATCGACTCCAATCCGAATCGCGATCAAATTCTTCACCTCAAATTGCTTGACCGTCATTCACGGATACCCAGGTGGCAGAAGGCCGACTCGTAGTGCTCCAGCTGTCGCGACGGCATCGTCTCTGCGGGCTCCCATTCCCCGTCGGCCTCCAAGGCAGCGAGGATTGCCGAGAGATACCGGGGGTGATCGAGGGTCCGAAGGTCAAATGCGACACTGATCTCTTCAACCTCGTCCGCCACTTCGATGGCCACCCGGACCCCGAATTGTCCGCCGATTTCGCCCGATACCTCGCCCTCCGATTCCTGTGCATGCTTACGTAGAAGGGGGGCATCGATCATGATGCGCGCCGCTAAACGTTCCTTTTGCGCCAGGAAAAGCGCTCTGTAATCGACCTTTGAAGGAGCGAGGCGTTCTTCCTCGTCAAGCTGCCGACAATAGGGAAAGAAGTCGTCTTTCGAGCCTGATTCGTGGTGTCCGGCCGCAACGAGCCAGACGATCCGCCTCGCGGTCTCATACCACGTTCCGCCTCGATGGCGGTGGGCTTGCCCGACAACCCAGATCTCCTTCTGGGACCTGAGTTGCCCCACCTGGCGGGTACCCGTCGTTTTTGTTCTGCGCTCCCTCAAGAACGCCCGCACTATCGGGCGCCCGGAGACGTCTTCAAGGGTCGAGTCTTTGCGACCTTCGAGATCCTCCGTGAGACACCGCTGCGTTACGCGCAACTCCCGGTCCGGAAGCACGAGGGATAGCCCCGCGTAGAACTCGCTCTCTTCGCCCTGCCGCGACGACACGCGGCGAGATGGTACGGGAGGGAGCGGCTATGAGAACCGCTCCCGCAACGCAGTGGCGGGGTCAGCCCTGAGCTTCCTCAGCCTGTTCCGCCGCCAGCTCCGCGCTGGCGTCAACGTCGGAAGATAGAAAGGCGGCCAGATCCTGGGTGGTTCCCGTTCTAATGATTTTCGCTGCTTCTTCCATGTCTTTTGCGAAAACGTCCTTGTTCCTTGCCAGAAACTCCTTCCATGCCTTCGCCAGCAGGTCGCCTGAAGTTTGGCCTCTAAGGGCTGCTATTTGAGCGACTTCGCTGCTTAGCTCCTTCGAGATCCTGACCGTCGTCGTAGAAGCCATCTGCTCTCTCCTTAGTCGGTCGCCGTATCAGTGTAGACCATGTATCGCCAATTTCATAGTTTCCATGAGACCGCCTTCCTTCTTTACCCCCCAACGCTCCCATAAAGCAAGCCCCAGCGCTGGAATGGATGCCGGTAGGTTGGCTAGATGGGCTTGTCCGGCGCGGGGCGACTACGAGCACAACCGGCTCAACCACGACTCCAACTCGCACGCCCATCAGCGGGCGACGCTGATCGGGCCATCGCAGGCGGTGCCGGTGATCGGCGGCCGGCTCGCGCTCGGCACCTGGCAGCAGCTCGTCCTGCTCGACTTCGACGACCGCCCGCGCGAACGGACCGTCATCGTTCAAGTCACCTCGTAGCGCCGGCCTTCCGCAACGCCTCGACCTCGGCCTCCGACAGGCGGCGCGCTCCCCCCCCACCGAGCCCACCGAGCTCGACCGGCCCGAAGCGCACTCGCTTCAGCGCGACGACCCGATTGCCCACGGCCTCGACCATCCGGCGGACCTGTCGATTCCGCCCCTCCCGGAGCACGACCTCGACCTCCCGCTCAGCCAGCCGTCGGACCTCGGCCGGCGCGGTCACCCCGTCCTCAAGCTCCACCCCGCTCGCGAGCCTGCGCAGATCGCCCTCGCTCGGCGGCCGTCG
Source organism: Solirubrobacterales bacterium (assembly GCA_035266685.1). Classification (GTDB taxonomy): domain Bacteria; phylum Actinomycetota; class Thermoleophilia; order Solirubrobacterales; family 70-9; genus VRUE01. The sequence continues at coordinate 3,111 of DATFMX010000150.1, read as the reverse complement.
CAACTCGACCCGGTAGGCCTTCGACACTTCGTAGCGCGGATGCATCAACCGGTTCGCCAACTCCCCGTCGTTGGTCAAGAGCAACAAGCCCGACGAATCCACATCCAACCGCCCCACCGGATAGAGCCGTACCTCGGAATCGACCAACTCCACCACCGCCGTCCGAGCCCCCGGCTCCCGCGCCGTGGAGACGACGCCGACCGGCTTGTTGACAGCCCAGACCTCCCGCACCTCGACCCCGACAAGTCCCCCATCCACCCGAACCTCATCCGCCTCGCTCACATCCCGCGCCGGGTCCCGCACGACCTCCCCATCGACCGTCACGCGCCCCGCCCCGACAATCTCCTCAGCTCTCCGCCGCGAAGCGACGCCCCCATGCGCGAGGAACTTCGCCAGCCTCAAGGCTCGGCGCGCTGTTCGCCGGCCTTGAGAAGGCGCTCCCGCAACTCGCGCTCGTCCTCGGGGGTCGGATCGAACTGCGCCGGATCGGGCAGCTGGTCGAGGTCGCCGAGCCCGAAGAGCCGTTCGAACAGCTCGGTCGTCTTGAACAGGGCGGCGCCGAACTGCGAGCGGCCGGACTCCTCGATCAGGCCCCGCTCGGCCAGCGTCTGCACACCCGACTCCGAGGAGACGCCGCGGATCCGCGCCACCTCGGGCCGCGAAACCGGCTGTAGGTAGGCGACGATCGCCAGGGTCTCGGCCTGCGCCTGGGTCAGAGGCGGCGTCCGCGGCTTGGCGAGCAGACGGCGCGCCGCGTCCTCGCTGCCGGGGTCGCTGGCGAGGGCGAAGCCGCCGGAGACCTCGCGCAGGACGACGCCCCGCTTGCCCTCGGCGAGGTCCTCGCCCAGCAGCTCGATCGCCTCGGCGATCTGACCCTCGGTCGCCTCCGTCGCCTCAACCAGGTCCGGCAGCGCGACCGGCTGCGGCGAGAGGAAGAGCAGCGCCTCGATCGTGCGGCTCAGGTCGCTCATGACGCGCTCGCCTCCTGGCGGACGATCTCGATCGGGCCGAGCGGCTCGCTCTGCTTCCAGGTCACCTCGCCTTTGCGGTAGAGCTCGAGCAGCGCGAACACGGTCACCGCCTGGGTCAGCCGGTCCTCGCCGCCGAACTGCTCGTCGAAGTCGATGCTCGTCCGCCCGGAGAGCGCGTCGCGCAGCGCCCGCAGGCGCCGCTCGAGCGAGACGGTCGGGCGGATGTGGCTGATGTCGACCGGCGGCGGCACGACCAGCAGGTCGCCGAGCGCCGCGCCGAGCCGCTCCGGGTCATAGACGGCGACGGCGGCGTCGACCGCGACCTTGCGCAGGCTCGGCGGCAGCGGCGCCGCCCGGTAGAGGTAGCCGCGCGCCGCGTCGAAGCGCTCGCGCAGGGCTTCCGCCGCGCCGCGGTAGCGCCGGTACTCGAGCAGCCGCGCGAGCAGCTCCTCGACCGCCTCCTCCGGTCCCATCTCCTCCAGCTCGGGGTCGGCCCCGGGCAGCAGCAGCCGCGACTTCAGCTCCAGCAGCGAGGCGATCAGGACGAGGAACTCGGTCGCCACCTCGAGCTCCAGCTCCCCCTCGCGCTCGAGGTGCTCGATGTAAGCGACGACGACCTCGCCCAGCTCCACCTCGAGCAGGTCGACCTCCTCGCGCAGCAGGACTGCGATCAGCAGGTCGAACGGCCCGGCGAAGACGTCGAGCTCAAGGTCGAGGTCGGCAACCATGCTCGAAGACTAGTCCCGGAGAGAGACGGCGACGACAGCGGACGCGAAGCGGAGCAGCCGTCGCTCTACGGGGAACCGATGCCCATGCGCTCGCGTACGTCTGCGACGACCGGGGCGGCGATTGCGCGCGCCTTCTCGGCGCCCGCGGCGAGCGCCTTCTCCAGGGCCACCTCGTCCGGGCGCAGCTGCTCGTAGCGCTCGCGGACGGGCGCCAGCAGCCCGACCACCCCGTCGGCCACCGCCCGCTTGAAGTCGCCGTAGCCGGCCCCCGCGAACTCGCGCTCGATCTCCTCGTGGTCGACGCCGCGCACCGCGGCGAGGACGTCGATCAGGTTCGTGACCCCCGGCTTGTCGGGAGAGCGGACGATCTCGCTGCCGGAGTCGGTGACGGCGCTGCCGAGCTTCTTGCGGATCGCCTTCTCCTCGTCGAGAACGAGGACCGTCCCCGACGCGGTCCCGCCCGTCGTCGACATCTTCCGTTCCGGCTCCTGTAGATCCATGATCCGCGCCCCGACCTCGGGGACGCGCAGCTCCGGCACGACCAGCGTCTCACCGAAGCGCTCGTTGAAGCGACGGGCGATCTCGCGCATCAGCTCGACATGCTGGCGCTGGTCGTCGCCGACCGGCACCTCGGTGGCGCGGTAGGCGAGCACATCGGCGGCCATCAGCACCGGGTAGAAGAAGAGCGCCGCGGCGACCAGCTCCTGCTGCTTGGCCGACTTGTCCTTGAACTGGTGCATGCGGTTGAGGTCGCCGTGCGAGGTGACCGCGGAGAGCATCCAGGTCAGCTCGGCGTGCTCGCGGACGTCGGACTGGCGGAAGAGGATGCAGCGCTCCGGGTCGAGGCCGGCGGCGAGCAGGATCGCGGTCGTGTCGTAGACCCGCTCGCGCAGCTCGGCGGGGTCGTAGGCGACCGAGAGCGCGTGCAGGTCGACGATGCAGAAGATCGCCGGCTCGCCCCGATCCTGCCCCTCGACGTACTGGCGGATCGCGCCGATGTAGTTGCCGAGGTGCTTGCGGCCGGTCGGCTGGATACCCGAAAAGATGACTGGGCTGCTCACAGGTTGCAGCCTATTCGGGGGACAGGGACCGGGCGCCCCTCGTTCGATAGCTGGGGCGGGGACGGGGTGCCCCTCGTTCGGACAAAACGCGGTCTAATTAGACCGCGTTTTTGAGTATCCGCCCGCCCGAGGGGCACCCCGTCCCCGCTGATCAGGCGGTTTCCGGCGTGGGCACTGGTTGTGGCTGGGAGCAATCTGCGTCCGCGCCGTGGCCGCACTCGCCGGCGGCGACTGCGCCACCGGCTGGGATGGCTTCGATTTCATGTTTCGGGTTCTCGATTCCGAAGCCGGCGAAGATGCCGCCGGCGATCATCAAGAGGCCGGCGATCAGCATGCCGAGGTGGAAGGCCG
>DATFMX010000149.1:0-3603 GCA_035266685.1 Solirubrobacterales bacterium | reverse complement strand
TCGTCGCCAGGCTGTGCCCACGCAACAGGGAGACGACGACGATCACCATGACCAGGGCCATCGAGATTGCGATCAGATAGCGGCCGATCGAGTAGATCGCCGCCTGGAAATGGCTCGGCGGACCCGCCTCGCCAGTCAGCGCGGCGGTGCGGCCGAACTCGGTCGCCGCACCGGTGGCGAGCACCCGCGCCGTCGGCGTCCCGCGCGAGACGACGGTCCCCGAGTAGAGGTCTTCGCCGGGCCCTTTGGTGACAGGGAGCGACTCTCCGGTCAGCGCCGACTCATCGGCGTCCACGGCGCCGGCGACGATCCGCGCGTCGGCCGGGATCACATCGCCGCGCTCGACCATCGACAGATCGCCCGGGACGATCTCCTCGGTGGCAACCGTCCGCCACTCGCCGTCGCGTTTGACCCGCCCCTGCTTTGCGAGCTGCTCCTGCAGCGCGGCGATCGCGTTGGCGGCCTGGTGCTCCTCCCAGAACCCGACCAGCCCGTTCAGCATCAGCAAGGCGAGAATGATCCCGAAGTCCGGCCAGCGCGCCGTCACCGCGGTGAGAACCAAGGCGACCTCGATCATCCAGGGGATCGGCGCCCAGAAGTGGGAGAGGAGCTCGAGCAGGACGCTGCGCTCCTGCACGACCAGCGCGTTTGGCCCGTAGCGCCCGAGCCGCGCGGCGGCCTCCCCGCCACTCAACCCCGTCTCGGCGCCGAGCCGCTCGTCGGCGCGGCGATCCTCCTCGCTGCGCTGGTCCTGGACGCCCTGGGTGGGAGCGTCCGGCGCGGCGACGGCGCCAGGCCCCGAGGCGGCGCGTCGCAGCTTCACCCGGGCGTCCCCATCCCCGGCAGTCGCGGCTCGATCCACCAAGCGTCGATCACGGCACCGTCCATTCTGCCGTGACGGTTCGCCATCGGGCCTGGGGGAACCCGCTGTCGGGGTGCGGGTTTTCCCCGATGAACCGACAGGGAACGCGTCATAGATTGATGACGAGAAAACCTACGTCCCCTGGCCCGAGTGCGTGGGCCGGCAAACGATGAGGAGGCAACAATGCCCACCGCAGCCAAAAAGCCCAAAGACGCCGCGTCGCCCGACCACACCGGGGTCGAGAGAACCGCCGAGCTGTCCGAGCAGGTGCTCGAGGAGGTCAAGAGCGGCCAGCAGAGCGCGATCGAGGCAGTGCGCAAGTTCATGGTGTCCGTCGATGAGGCGCTGCCACCGCATGGCGAGAACCCGTCCAGGCGGCAGGAGGTCATCGACTCCGCGCTCGAGATGTCGGAGCGGCTGGTCCAGACCCAGTACGACTTCCTGACCAATGTCGTGCACAGCGCCGGCGAGGCACTGGGGGCGTCGGGCAAGAAGAAGTAGACCACGAGTTCCCCATGGGCGACCGCCTGACGGCACTCGACGCATCGTTCCTCGAGCCCAGACGGCGGAACGGCTCGGGCCCGCCGCTGATCCACTGTCGCTGAGAGCGGTGTAATCGCCACGTAGGAGCCGGACGACCGCGGGCGACCCTATTGTTGCCCGCCCTTTGTACGACGCCTCTCAGCACCTGATCGGCGGCGGGGCGCGCGCCCGATCGCTTCCGGAATGGCCCGACGCCCGACCCCTGCGCTCGTGGCAGGAGGAGGCGACCGAGGCCGTGCGTGCGCACTCGGCCGCCAGCTTCCTGGCCTCGGCTACGCCGGCGGCCGGCAAGACCACCTTCGGCCTGCACATCGCCCACCGGATGCTGAGCGCGAAGTTCGTCTCGCGGGTTGTCGTCGCCGGTCCGACCACCCACATCTGCCGCCAGTGGGCAGCCGACGCGGGCCGCTACGGCATCGACCTCGAGCCGAACAGGCCGAACTCGGACGGGCCGGAGTCGGCCGACTTTCACGGCGTCGCCGTCACCTACCAGACGATCGCCGCGGGGCCGGATACGCACCGGCGCGCCGCCGCCCGCCGGCCGACCCTGCTGATCGCCGACGAGCCGCACCACATGGGCGATCAGGCCGCCTGGGGCGTGCAAACCCGCAGCGCCTTCGACGGCGCCCGCTTCCGGCTGCTGCTCTCGGGCACGCCCTTCCGCTCCGACAACTCGGCCATCCCCTGGGTCGCCTACGACGAGGACGGCCTCAGCCGGGCCGACTACGTCTACGGCTATCCGCAGGCACTGGTCGACCGGGTGTGCCGCCCGATCACCTTCCTGCCGTATGACGGCGAGATGGAGTGGCTCTCGGACGGTCGGCTGCGCAGCGCCGACTTCGACCTTGCCCTGCCGGCGGTGGAGGCGGCCCGGCGGCTGCGGACGGCTCTCAACCCGGACGGCGAGTGGATGGGTGAGGTGCTGCGCGACGGCGATGCCAGGCTGAGCGAGGTGCGCGCCGACGGGCACCCTGACGCGGGTGGCCTGGTCATCGCCTCCGACCAGGACGCCGCGCGGGCGATTGCCGCGCGGCTCGGGTCGGTCGCGGGGGAGCAACCCGAGCTGGTGATGAGCGACGAGCCCGACGCCAGCCGGCGCATCGCCGATTTCGCCTCCTCCGATCGACGCTGGCTGGTCTCGGTCCTGATGGTCTCAGAGGGCGTCGACATCCCCCGCCTGCGGGTCGGCGTCTATGCGACGGCGGCCCGGACCGAGCTCTTCTTCCGTCAGGTGGTCGGTCGCTTCATCCGGACCACCCCGAGGCCGCGCCGCCAGATGAGCTACCTCCTGATGCCGGCCGACCCGCGGCTGAAGGCACTCGCCCACGAGATCGAGCTGGAGCGCCGGCACGCGCTCGAGCTCTCGCCGGACGGCGAGGAGGAGATGGAGATGGACGACCCCGCTCCGGAGCGGGGCGAGCCGGGCGACGGCTTTGCCGCCCTGAGCTCGGGCGACGCCGAGCTGGACGAGGCGATCATGAGCGAGACCACGCTGCAGCTCTTCCCGACCGACGACCCCAAGCCGGTGGCAAAGAAGGCGACCGCCGCCGCCAGGCAGGAAGCCGCGTCGGAGGACCTCGAACCCGGACGGGAGTCGGCCTATGCGACCCGAGAGCGGCTGCGCGGCGAGCGTAGGCGCCTGGTCGCCGACGTCGCCCGACGCACCAACAAGTCGCACCGGGAGATCCAGGCCCGGATCAATCGCGCCACCCGGGTGCGCTCGGTCGCCAGCGCCACCATCGAGCAGCTCGAGCGCGGCAATGCGATGCTGCGCCGCGAGCTGTGACGGCGGCTTGAATCCGCTGTCAGCGAGCCTGTCGCCGATGCTGTAGCTCCCGGATCTGAGCGATCAGGAGCTGGCGAAGGTCAAACTGCCAGTAGGAGACGATCCTACGTGGAGATTTCGCTCGTGTCGTTGCGGGCAACTCGGCGAATCTGCACAGCGCGTTGACCAGCCGCATCTGCTCGATCGACGTCGCGTGGATGTCGAGCAAACGCGGGCTGCAGACGAGGACAGCGAGGAACCGAGCGCGCCGACGCGGACCCCGGCAGGAAGGCGTTCCTGCAGGCACCGACCCCGGGGCGGTTCAGTCGCTCGCCGACAGAATCAGCTGTTCGTCGAGCAGCTGCACACCTACCTCACGCCGCGCATCGTCCGTACCCCGCAGGGCTTGACAGCGACCACACCGATTCCAGCT
>DATFMX010000148.1:0-12201 GCA_035266685.1 Solirubrobacterales bacterium | reverse complement strand
CAGCTGGTTGATTTCGGCCCGCGTCGCGTCGTCGTAGATCGCGACCCGGAACTCGAGGCTGTCGCGCACCTGGTTGCTCTTCGCCTGCGTCGTCTGGAAGATCGGGATCAGCACGCCGAGCAGGATCACGGTGACGATCGTCGTGACGACGGCGGCCATGCTCGGGGCGCCGTTGCGGCGCAGCGCGCGGAAGGCCTCCTGGGTGAAGAAGAGCAGTCGGGACATCGTCTAGAAGAGCGACTCGCTGGTGTGGCCGTTGGTCTGCCCCTCGGGGGCGACGCCCATCTCGGCCCGCATCCGCAGGCCGAACTCCGAGGTCGACTCCTCGGTGTAGCCGCCGCTGACCTCGTCGCGGACGACGCGGCCCTCGTAGAGCTCGACCACGCGGCGGCGCATGTTGTCGACCATCTCGCGGTCGTGGGTGACGACGACGACCGTCGTGCCGGTCTTGTTGATCCGGTAGAGAAGCTGCATCACGCCGATCGAGGTGACCGGGTCGAGGTTGCCGCTGGGCTCGTCGGCGAGCAGCAGCGGCGGGTGATTGACGAAGGCGCGGGCGACCGAGACGCGCTGCTGCTCCCCCCCGGACAGCTCGTCGGGATAGCTGTGCAGCTTGGTCGAGAGGCCGACGAGGCGCAGGATCTCCGGCACCTGGCGGCGGATTTCGCCGCGGTGGGCGCCGAGCACCTGCAGCGCGTAGGCGACGTTGTCGTAGACAGTGCGGTCGGGCAGCAGCTTGAAGTCCTGGAAAACGGTGCCGATGTTGCGCCGCAGCTGCGGGATTTTCTTCTCCGGCATCGCGCCGATGTCGCGGCCGGCGATCCGCACACTGCCCTCGGTCGCCTTCAGCTCGCGGATCAGCATCTTGATCAGCGTCGACTTGCCGCAGCCGGTCGGGCCGACGAGGAAGACGAACTCGCCGCGGTCGATCGCCAGCGAGACCCGGTCGAGCGCCATGTGGCCGCCCGGGTAGACCTTGGTCACGTCGCGCATCTCGATGATCGGCGCGCCGCCCTTGCGATTGCGCCGCGGCTGCGGCTCCTCGCTCGCCTTCTTGTTCTTCCTTTTGCGCAGGGCCATACGTCGCGGGGGTCCTTCTCCGGCTACAGGGTGACTCCTGCGCACCCGATCGCGCGCAACACCCTGCCCAGAAGTTGATGTGCAGAAGCCTAGCGAATTACTTGCAGATGCTCACAATTCAGCAAAGTGAGAACCCTCGGACCCATGCGTGGACCAGAAGCCCAGATGGGCGCACGCGATGCAAGATCGTTAGCTCATGCGGTATCAGGGCCGGTAGGGTGCCGGGGCATGAGCCACGACGGAGAGCAAGCTGCGGACTTCGTCAGGCGCTTCACGGAGTTCTGGCGGGAACCCGCCGTGGAGCGGCTCGACGCAGTGCTTGCGCCGGAGGCTCGTCTGTAGGCGCCGATGACCCCGACGACGGAAGGACTGGAGGCCGGCAAGCGCGCCTTTGCCGAGCTCTTCGAGTTGATTCCCGACATGAGCGCCGAGGTTCATCGTTGGGGCGCTACGGAGGACGGCGTGCTGATCGAGTTCACGGTTCGCGGCACGGCCGGGGGACGTCCGATCTCGTGGGAGTCGGTCGACCGCTTCGTCCTCGATCGGAACGGGCTCGCCACTGAACGCTTCACCTATTTCGACGCGCTGCCGTTGGTTCTGTCCTTGACTCGGCGTCCCCGAGCATGGCCCGGGTTCGCGCGCAGCCGAATCAGGCAGATGCTCGGCAAGGTTCAAGCGGGGACGTAGGCCACTCTGAGACAACCTCTTAGGGGAAGACCGTCTCCCCCGTCTCGCTATCGATGACCGAGATGGCGACGGCGGGGCAGGCTTCGGCGGCCTCGAGGATGAGGTCGTCGGGGCCGGTGCCGATCACCTCGGCGACGTCGTCGAGGCGGAAGATCTGGGGGGCGACGTCGACGCAGTCGCCGTGGGCGCTGCACTCGTTCGGGTCCACCTTGGCTATGTAGGTCATGCTGCCTGCTCCTCTCGATTGGCGGCGGGGAAGTGGCCGTTGTCGATGCGCTTGCGCAGGGCGGGAATCGCCCGCGGGCGGTTGACGGTGAGGCCGGCCACTGGCACGCCGGACTGGCTGAAGATCGCTTCGAAGTCGCGCTCGGCCGGGTCGCCGTCGAAGGCGACGGCGTCGGCCCGCTGGGCGTGGCCGACGTACTGGATCCGCAGCCCGTACTGGTCGCTCCAGAAGCTCGGCAGCGGCGGCGTGCCGGGGTATTCGCCGAGCATCGACTTGGCCGCGGCGGCGCCCTGCCAGGCGGCGGCGTCCCAGTGCTCCGTGCGGGCGTGGGCGCCGAAACGCGGCTCGAAGGGGATCGAGGCGTCGCCCGCGGCGAAGACGCCGGGCAGCTTGGTGCGGCCCGCCGTATCGGTGCGGACGCCGTCGGGCTCCAGGCCGCTGCCCTCGAGCCACGCGGTCGCGGGGATGGTGCCGACGCCGACCACGACCGCGTCGCAGGCGAGCCGGCGGCCGTCGGCGAGGACCAGCTCCTCGACTCTGTCGGCGCCGCGCGCGCCCTCCAGCATCGCCCCGGTCAGCACCCGCACCCCCTCCTCGGCGTGCAGGCCGGCGAACCAGCCGCCGACCTCCGCCCCGAGGATCGGCGCCAGCGGCACCTCGAGCGCCTCCAGCATCGTCACCTCGGCGCCGAGCCGGCGCGCCGTCGCCGCGACCTCCTGGCCGATGAAGCCGGCGCCGACGATCGCCAGGCGGGCACCGGCGCGGAGCTCGTCGCTGAGGCGCCGGGCGTCGGCCAGGGTGCGCAGGTAGTGGACGTTCTCGTAGCCCGCGAGGAAGGGCAGGCGGCGAGCGCCGCCGCCGGTCGCGATCAGCAGCTTCTCGTAGGGCAGCTCGGCGCCGGAGTCGAGGCGCAGGCGCCGGGCGCCCGGGTCGAGGCCCTCGGCGCGGACGCCGAGCAGCAGCTCGACCCGCTTCTCCTCGTACCACCAGGCCGGACGGTAGGCGAGCGCCTCCGCGGCCGTCTCCCCCGCCAGCATCTCCTTGGAGAGCGGCGGGCGGTCGTAGGGCGGCTCGGGCTCGGCGCAGACCATCCGCACCGGGGCCTCGTAGCCGCGGCGGCGCAAGGTCTCAGCACAGCGCTGCGCAGCCAAACCTCCACCAACGATGACAACACCCGGTTCCTTCATCACGCCTCCTCACTCAAGGGAAAAGAACGTCCAGGGCCTAGCGGGTCGTCCAGTCCGAGCACGGGTGCTCGCGGGGGCGCAGTCTCGCCAAGCTGGGTGGTGCGCGCCGACGAGCGAATAGCAGCGCTATTCGTGAGGAGGCGCGTGCCGATCCAGCGCCGGCGAGATGCGTCATCCGCGGGTGCCCGGGCGACGGAGTGGGCGATCCGATAGGCAAAAAGGCCGCCGATGACTGGGGCGGTGACTACAACCCACCAGCGGAACCAGACCGCCGAGGCGTCGGTGCCGCTGCCGAAGGCGTGGACCAGGCCGAGCAGGTAGACGAGCACCGTCGCCCGGTGGGCCTTGCGCCAGAGCTTCGCGCCGATCCGCTTGCGGAAGTAGAAGCTGAGGCCGAGCAGCGCGGCGAGATAGCCGCCGACGATGCCGAGGCCCGTGAACAGCGGCTTGAAGGCCATCGTGAAGGGGATGGCGACTCCGGCGACGCCGGGGTTGAGCCAGGGGTCGCCGAGCAGGGTGATGCCATGCACGGCGATCGCGACGATGCCGGCGACCGCGGTGTGCTCGTGGATCGCCATCAGTTTCTTCGAGAGGCCGGGACGGCGCATCACCTTGCCGGCCATCATCAGTCCCAGCCCGACCGAGATCGTGATCAGGACCAGCGCGACCAGGCCGGAGGCGCGGCTCGCCAGCCACCAGCCGTGCGTCGCCAGGGTGGTCGAGGTTTCGGCGGTCACGCCTGCGCTCCGTTCGCTTCGAGCTTCGGCAGGCGGATCCGCGGCGGCGTCGCAAGCGGGCCGATCGACTCGACCCGGCCGCCGTCGTGGACGATCAGCCCGCCCTGCTCGGCGAGCACCTCGCGCGCGCCCTGCGGCCCGGAGAGCAGCGCCGCCTTGGAGAGCGTCTCCGCCTCGACGGCGGTTTCGCCCAGCGCCGTGGCGCCGATCAGGCCGGTCCAGGCGGGCTCGCCCGTCGCCGGGTCGAGCAGATGGTGGGCGTAGCGCCCGTCCTCGCCGCGCCAGATGCGCACGTTGAGGCCGGAAGTGGCGACGCCGCCGCGGCTGATCCGCAGGACGAAGCCGCGCTCCCCCGTCATCGGGTGCTCGACAAAGACCTCGTAGGGATTGACCAGCGCGTCGCTGCCGCCGATCCGGATGTCGCCGCCGCAGTCGACGACGAAGCGCGAGTAGCCGCGCAGGCGATCGGCGATCAGGTCGGCCGCCAGGCCCTTGCCGGCGCCGCCCGTGTCGAAGAGGACACCGGGCGGGCGGACGATCTCGCCGCGCGCGTCGTCGACCGAGAAGCCGCGCCAGCGCGCCTCGTGGCTGGGGCCGGCGGGCCGCCGCGGCGGCGCCTCTTCCAGCGCGGCGCCGAGCGGCGCGCCCGGCATCCCGGCGCGCGAGTCCGAGTAGCCGGTCGCCTCGATCTCCCGCACCAGGGTCGGGTCGACCAGGCCGCCGCTGCGCTCGGCTGCGGCGACGCCGGCCCGGACCGCCTTGCGCAGTAGCTCCGAGGCGGGGACGCGCTCGCGCGGGTCGGCGTTGAGCGCGGTCAGCTCGCTGTCGGCTTTGAAGCGCGAGAGCGTGCGGTCGAACTCGACGATGAACTGCCGCGCCGACTCGGCCGCCGCGGGCGCGGGGGCCATGCCCTCGCCCGGCTCGCCGATCAGGAAGCGCACATGGCTGCCCATCGCGTCGAAGATGACGTCGTGCTCGCTCATGATGCGCTGGTGGTGACCGGGGCCGCCCCGGCGGTGGACTGGGTCGAGCTGACGGCGGGACCGGCGGTCACGGTCGCTTCGCCGGGAGTCGGCACGACCGTGGTGACGATACGCCGCTTGATCAGCTTGCGCACGAGGACCTGCTGCTGCGGCTGGCTCGGCGCGCTCAGCTGGTAGGCGAAGAGCGCGAAGAGCACCGCGAAGAGAGCGACCGAGCCCCAGATCACCGCGGCCGGGCCGGGGCGGCGAGGGCGGCGCGACTCGGCTCTTGCCTCAGTCATCGCCGCCACCCTCCCCGCCGCCGTCGCCGCCGCCACCCTCGAACTCGGCCTCAGACCCGCCGCCCCCGGCGGAACCGCTGGTCGCGGTCGACACCGGTTCGGTCGAGCCGGAGCCGCTGGTCGCGGTGGACACCGGTTCAGTCGAGCCGGAGCCGCTGGTTGCAGTCGTCACCGGTTCTTCGGAGTAGGCGCTGCCGCTGGAGCCGGTGCTGACCGCTTCGGGCGACGAAGACGCGCCGGCAGCGGGTGGAGCGGCCACCGCAGGGTGCTTCGGCTTGGCGTGCTTGGTGACATGGATCGTCCGCCGGATCACCTTGGTGCGGACGATCGGCTTCTCGGCGACGGTCTGGGCGGCCTGTCGCCGATCCGCGCTGAGCGCCCAGCCGGTCAACCCGGCCAGGCCGACTACCGTCACTGCGGCTGCGATTCTCGCCTTCGTCTTCGTCACTTCGAAACCCCCTTCGATGAGCTTGCCGGGCCAGTGTGGCGGCGACCGGTTGAAGCGCGGTTGAGGCGTGGGTAAAGGCTTGGCAAAACCTGCGGTTAACCCGCATGAGCAGGGCTATTTCGCCGCTACAGTGGGCTTCATGGCGCAGGCAGCGAGCGGTCGCATACTGGTGGTCGAGGACGAGCAGTCGATCTCCGGCCCGTTCGCCGAGGCGCTGCGCCGGGCCGGCTTCGAGGCGCTCGTAACCGGCACCGCGGCCGGCGCGCTGGAGCTGGCCGAGGACGCCGAGCCCGACCTGGTCATGCTCGACCTCGCGCTGCCCGACGGCGACGGCCGCGACGTCTGCCGCGAGCTGCGCCGCCGCTCCGATGTGCCGATCGTGATGCTGACCGCGCGCGGCACCGAGATGGACAAGATCGTCGGCCTCGAGCTGGGCGCCGACGACTACGTGGTCAAGCCGTTCAGCGCCGCCGAGGTGATTTCGCGGATCCGCGCCGTGCTGCGGCGCAGCGGCAGCCGCGACGGCGAGGCGAGCTCGACGCCGATCCGGATCGGCGAGGTGGAGCTCGACCCGGCGGCGCGGATCGCCCGCCTGCGCGGCGGCGAGCTCGACCTCTCGCGCAAGGAGTTCGACCTGCTCGCCGAGCTGATGCGCCACGCCGGGCACGTGGTGACCCGCGAGGACCTGATGTCGCGCGTCTGGGACATCAACTGGTTCGGCTCGACCAAGACGCTCGACGTCCACATCGGCTGGCTGCGGCGCAAGCTCAGCGACGACCCGACCCACCCCGCCTTCATCGAGACGGTGCGTGGCGTCGGCTTCCGCTTCGCCGCTCCCGAGGACTGAGGAGCGATGAGCCTGCGCGCGACGCTGCTGCTGGCGCTCGCCTATGTCCTGCTGCTGGCGCTGATCGCGCTCGGCGTGCCGCTCGCGGTCAGCCTGCGCGACCGGGTCGACTCGGAGGTGAAGGGCCAGGCGCGCAGCCAGGCCGACGTCGTCGCGGCGAGCGCCGCTGAGCTGCTCGAACCGCCGCAGCAGAGCGGCCTGCGGCGGCTGGCCCAGGTCTCCGCCGACAGCGTCCGCGGTCGCGTGATCGTCGTCGACGGACGCGGGCGCCTGCTCGCCGACTCGGCCGGGACCGCGCTCGGGCGCAGCTACGCCAGCCGGCCCGAGGTGCGCGCGGCGCTGCGCGGCCACAGCGAGCAGATCAGCCGCAACAGCAGCACGCTGGGCGCCGAGATCCTCGCCACCGCGGTGCCTGTGCTCGAGCATGGAAAGCCGGGCGGCGCGGTGCGGATCACGCAGAGCGTCTCGGCCGTGGGCCGGGCCGTGCGCACCTCGCTGCTCGACCTCGCGGCGCTGGCCGGCGTGGTGCTGCTGCTCGGGCTCGCCGCCGGGGCGCTGATCGCGCGCCAGATCGCCAAGCCGATCCGCCGCCTCGACCATGCCGCGCGGCATGTCGCCGAGGGCGACCTCGATACCTCGGTCGCGATCGAGGGCAGCTCCGAGCAGCGCTCGCTCGGCCGCGCCTTCAACGAGATGACGCAGCGGATCAAGCGCCTGCTGCGCGTGCAGCAGGACTTCGTCGCCGACGCCTCCCATCAGCTGCGCACGCCGCTCACCGGCTTGCGGCTGCGGCTCGAAAACCTCGCCGACCGGGAGCGCGGCGACCCGGCGACGGCGGCCGAGCTGGAGGCGTCGATGGGCGAGATCGACCGGCTCTCGCAGATCGTCGACGAGCTGCTGGTCCTCAGTCGCGCCGGCGAGCACGAGCTGCCGGGCGAGCGCGTCGACCTCGGCGAGGCGGCCACGCGCGCGGCAGAGCGCTGGCGGCGCAGCGCCGCCGAGCGGCGAATCGAGATCGCCGCCCACCGCAACGGCGTCGCCGGCGCCTGGTGCGCCAGGCCCGACCTCGACCGCTCGATCGACGCGCTGGTCGAGAACGCGCTGCGCTACTCGCCCGACGGCTCGTCGGTGACAATCGCCGCCGGGCCGGGCCGGATCGAGGTGCTCGACGAGGGACCGGGGCTCGAGCCGGGCGAGGAGGAGGCGGTCTTCGAGCGCTTCAGCCGCGGCAGCGCCGGCCGCCGGGGCCCCAGCGGCACCGGCCTCGGCCTGCCGATCGCGCGCGAGCTGACCCGCCAGTGGGGCGGCGACGTCTCGCTGAGCAACCGCGACCGGGGCGGCCTGCGTGCTGTCATAGAGGTGCCGGAACGATGAGCTTCCCCGCAACCCTCAAATGGCTCGGCCTGGCCCTGCTCGGCATCGCCGTCGCCGCGGGCGTGGCGATCGCCGCCAGCAACCTCGCCAGCCAGCAGATCGGCCTCTCCTCCGAACCGATCACCGCCGGCGACGCCCTGGCGCCCCGCAGCGCGTCCAAGACGAAGCCCAAGGTCAAGCAAAAACCCAAACCGCAACCCGAAAAGACCGCGTCCGAACCGACGACGACCCCGGAACCGGGACATGAAACGACCACCCCGCCGACCGAAACGCAACCGCCGCCAGCAGGCGGCGACGACTCGCACGGCGGCGGGAGCCACAGCGGCGGCGGCGATTCCGGCGGCCACGGCGCCGACGACTGACCGCGGTCGAGCTTTCGACCGCTATGCGGCCCAAACCTCTACCGCGGTCGGTTTGGAGCCGCTCAGTCGTCGATCGGCGCGACGCTGCCGCCGCCGCTGGCGCGGGTGACGATCGGCTGGCGGGTCGAGGCGCCTTCGCTCAGGCTGGCCGGCTGGCTCGTCGCCGCGCCGGTGCCGCTCGCGCCGGTGGTGACCGATGCGGTCGTGGCTCCGCCCTGCGCCACCGTCGCCGGCAGGCCCTGGTTGGTCGCCATCGCGGCCCCGCCGAGCGCGCCCAGCCCCAGCACGGTGGCGGTCGCCGCGGCCTTTGCTCGTCTGTTGTTCATCGCCTTCTCCTAGCTTTCGGACACTTTGATTCTCGTTCGTGCCGGGCAAAGCGAAGGCCAAGCGGAGGTCAAGCTTTCTGAGTCGCCCCACGACCGGGCGCGGTCGAGCTTTCGACCGCTATGCGGCCCAAACCTCTGCCGCGGTCAGAGCGCTTCTTCGACCGCGGCGACGATGGCCGCTGCGTCGATGCCGGCGGCGCGCAGGAGGTCCTCCGGCGGGCCGCTGGTCGGCCGCTCGGTGACCGCCAGGCGGACGAGCGGGGTACTCGCTGCGGCTTCGGCGAGGACGCCGGCGACGGTCTCGCCGATGCCGCCCTCGGCCCAGTGGTCCTCGACCGTGATCAGGGCCTCGGTCTCGCTCGCCGCCTTGAGGATCGCGTCGCGATCGACCGGCTTGACCGAGTAGAGGTCGATCACGCGGGCGGCGATGCCCTTGCCGGCGAGCTCGTCGGCTGCGGCGAGCGATTCGTGCAGGGTGATCCCGGCGGCGATCAGCGTCACCCGGTCCCCCTCGCCGGAGCGGACCGTGCGGCTGCCGCCGATCTCGAAGCTCTCGCCCGGCCCGTAGATCACCGGGGTCGCGCCGCGCGTCGTCCGCATGTAGGAGATGCCTTGGTGCCGGCGCATCTCGTCGAGCAGGGCGACCGCGGCGTTGGCGTCGCTCGGGTAGAGGACGACGCTGCCGTAGACCGCGCGCAGCGAGGCGATGTCTTCGAGCGCCATCTGCGAGGGGCCGTCGGGGCCGATCGAGACGCCGACATGGGAGCCGCAGAGCTTCAGGTCGGCGCCGGAGATCGCCGCCATGCGGACGAAGTCGTAGGCGCGGCTGAGGAAGGCGCCGAAGGAGGAGGCGAAGGGCTTCCAGCCGCGGGTCTGCAGGCCGACCCCGGCGGCGACCATCTGCTGCTCGGCGATGTACATCTCGAAGAAGCGGTCCGGGTGCTTGGCGGCGAAGCGTTCGGCGTAGGTCGAGTTGCCGACCTCGCCGTCGAGCGCGACGACCCGCTCGTCGATCGAGCCGAGCCAGGCGAGCGCGTCGCCGTAGGCGCCGCGCGTCGCGACCTTCTCGCCGAGCTCGTAGGAGGGCCGCTCCACCGCGGCCGTCGCGATCTCGTACGGCCGCGCCTCGGGCGGCGCCTGGACCTCGATCCGGTTCGAGCGCTCGCCGCCGAGCTCCTCGACCGCGGCCTCGGGATCGGCCAGCGGCTTGCCGTGCTGGCCGTCCTTGTCCTCGACCGCGGCGACGCCGGAGCCCTTCTTGGTGCGGGCGAAGATCGCGGCGGGCCTGTCCGCGGCGAGCGCCCGCGCGTAGGCGGCGTCGATCGCCTCGAGGTCGTGGCCGTCGATCTCCTGTACGTCCCAGCCGCAGGCGGCGGCGCGGGCGGCCCAGGAGGCGGTGTCCCACTCGTGCATCGTCGGCCCGCGCTGGCCGAGCCGGTTGACGTCGACGATCGCGACCATGTTGTCGAGCCCGGCGACGCCGGCATGCTCGAAGGCCTCCCACATCGAGCCCTCGGCGAGCTCGGAGTCGCCGCAGAGGACCCAGACGCGGTAGTCCGCCGCTTCCAGCTTCTTGCCGGCGAGCGCGATCCCGACCGAGATCGGCAGGCCCTGGCCGAGCGAGCCGGTCGCCACATCGACCCAGGGGATTTCCGGCGTCGGGTGGCCCTGCAGGCGCGAGCCGAACTCGCGGAAGGTCAGCAGCTCCTCGTCGTCGATCGCCCCGGCCAGCTTGTAGAGGCCGTAGAGCAGCGGCGAGGCGTGGCCCTTGGAGAAGACGAGGTGGTCGTTGCCGCGCTTCTCCGGGGCGTCGAAGTCGTAGCGCAGGTGGCGGGAGAAGAGCACCGCCATCAGGTCGGCGGCCGACATCGAGGAGGTCGGATGGCCCGAGTTGGCGGCTGCCGCCGAGCGCACCGAGTCGACCCGCAGCTGCTGGGCCAGCTCGTGCAGCTGCTCGCGGTCGATCGTCCTCTCCGGGCTCGCCTGCTCCATCTGCCTGACTTTATCTACCCCTAGCCGATCGCGACCATGCGCTCGATCGGCACCCGGGCTCGCTCGGCGACCTCGGCGGGGACGCTGACCTCGAACTGCATCCGGGCCAGCGAGTCGCGCAGCTTCGGCAGCGTGATCATCTTCATGTACTTGCAGTAGGCCATCCGGTTGGCCTCGATCAGGCTCGCTTCCGGAGCCGCCTGGTGCAGCGGGTGCAGCATCCCGTTCTCGGTCGCGACGATGAACTCGCCGGTCGGCCGCTGCTGGATGTAATCGAGCATCTGCCCGGTGGAGAGCATGTGTACGCCCTCCTCCTCGACTTCGCCGGCGGCGACGAACTCCATCACCTGGGTGACGCAGCCGCACTCCGGATGGACGAGGAACTCGGCGTCGGGATGGGCGGCGCGCTGGGCGCGGATGTCGTCGGGCCGGATGCCGGCGTGAACATGGCACTCGCCGGGCCAGACATGCATCGAGTGGCCGGTCTCGCGCTCGACGTAGGAGCCGAGCCAGATGTCGGGACCGAAGAGGATCTCGGTCTCGGGGCCGTGCTCGCGCAGGATGTGCTCGACGACCTTGACCGCGTTGGAGGAGGTGCAGCAGTAGTCGGTCTCCGCCTTGACCTCAGCCGAAGTGTTGACGTACATGACGACGACGGCGTCGGGGCTGTGGCGCGCCTTCCAGTTGCGCAGCTCGCTCGCGGTGATCGAGTCGGCGAGCGAGCAGCCGGCGTCGAGGTCGGGGATCAGCACCGTCTTGTCGGGCGAGAGGATCGAAGCCGTCTCGGCCATGAAGTGGACGCCGCAGAAGGCGATCACCGAAGCGCCGGAGGCGGCAGCCTGACGCGAGAGCCCGAGCGAGTCGCCGGTGTAATCGGCGACTTCCTGCACCTCCGGCACCTGGTAGTTGTGGGCGAGGATCACGGCGTCGCGCTGGCGCGCCAGCTCGCGTACCTCGCGCGACATCTCCTCGACCTCCTCCGGGCTGAGGTCGAGCATCGGGACCGGCTCGTTGATCGTCGGCAGCTCTCTCATTTCGGTTGCCTCGAAAGACCCCTGATGGGCCTTGTCGGTCGTATGTTCGCTGGCATGGCCTTGGCCTGAGTCCAGTCGAATGAACTGAGGACAAGTCTACTCTCTCGGCATGCCCGAGCTTCCGGAGGTCGAGATCACGGCGCGCCGGCTCGGCTCGGCGGTGAGCGGCGCGACGGTCGAATCGGTGCTGGCGCCGGGGATGAACGTGATGAAGACCTTCGAGCCGCCGCTCGACGAGCTTGCGGGGCGCGAGCTGACCGGGGTGCGGCGCGTCGGCAAGATGCCGGTGATCGAATTCGGCGACCTGGCGCTGCTGATCCACCTGATGTCGGCGGGGCGACTGCGCGTGTTCGGGAAACGGGCGTCGCTCAAAGACCGCGCCTCACGCGTGCTGATCCGGCTCGACGGCGGGCGCGAGCTGCGGCTGCGCGAGTTCGGCACCAAGCAGCGGGCCTGGGCGAAACTGCTGCCGGCCGGCGCGGTGGCGGACGACGAAGCGGTGGCGAGCCTCGGCCCCGAAGCCTGGCCCGCTCCGCCGCTCGACGCCTTCGCCGCGGCGATCGACCAGCCGCGCCACCTGCACCCGCTGCTGCGCCACCAGCGCGACATCGCCGGCATCGGCCGCTCCTGGGTCGAC
>DATFMX010000147.1:0-7362 GCA_035266685.1 Solirubrobacterales bacterium | reverse complement strand
CGGGCCGGACCCGCTCGGCGCCACCACCACCGCCCGCGGCTCGGTCGCAGCCACAGAGCCTCCAGCGTGGCGAGGTCGGGCTGCCTTGGCGCTCTGATTGAGCGTCAGTCGGTCCCCGGCACTTAGATGGAGACCCCACTTCTGAGGATTGCGCGGCGTTAGCCGCGCAGCATGTTCGTCGCTAAGCGCGTAGCGCGTGCGACATCAATTCACGGAGAGGCACACCGCCTCGCGAGCCCCCGGGGCACCGCGGTCGAGCTTTGAGTCGCGTGGCGGTGCAAACCTCGACCGCGGTCGGGTTGGGCCTAAGCTAAAACTCGGTCTCGATCCACGGCATCATCTGCCGTAGCTCGCCGCCTACCTCCTCGACTTCGTGGGCGGCGCCCTCCTCGCGCATGCGGGATAGGTTCTCGCCGCCGGCGCGGTTCTCGGCGATCCACTCCTTGGCGAACTCGCCGGACTGGATCTCACCGAGGATCTGCTTCATCGCCGCGCGGGACTCCTCGCCGATCACTCGTTTGCCGCGGGTCATGTCGCCGTACTCGGCCGTGTTGGAGATCGAGTAGCGCATGCCCTGGATCCCCTTTTCGTACATCAGGTCGGCGATCAGCTTGAGCTCGTGCAGGCACTCGAAGTAGGCGAGGCGCGGGTCGTAGCCCGCCTCGACCAGGGTCTCGTAGCCGGCGCGGACGAGCTCCGAGGCGCCGCCGCAGAGGACCGCCTGCTCGCCGAACAGGTCGGTCTCGCACTCGTCCTTGAAGGTCGTCTCGATGACCGCGGCGCGGGCGCCGCCGATCCCCGCGGCGTAGGCGAGGACGAGGTCGTGGGCGTTGCCGGTCGCGTCCTGGTGGACCGCCATCAGGCAGGGCACGCCGGTCCCTTCCTCGTACTGGCGGCGGACCAGGTGGCCGGGGCCCTTGGGCGCGACCATGCCGATGTCGACGCCGGGCGGCGGCGCGATCTGCTCGAAGTGGATCGCGAAGCCGTGGGCGAAGAGCAGCAGGTTCCCGGGGGCGATCCCGTCGGCGATCTCGGCCTGCCAGACCTCGGCCTGTTTCTCGTCGGGCAGCAGGATCATCACGATGTCGCCGCGGCTCGCCGCTTCGGCGATGTCGAGCACCTCGAGGCCGGCCGCTTCGGCCTTGGCGCGGCTGGAGGAGTCGGGGCGCAGTCCGACGACGACGTCGACCCCGGAGTCCTTCAGGTTGAGCGCGTGGGCGTGGCCCTGCGAGCCGTAGCCGAGGATGGCGACGGTCTTCCCCTGCAGCTTCGAGAGGTCGGCGTCCTTGTCGTAGAAGATGTCGTCGGTTTTCATGAGCGGTGAGGCTACCTGAGCGCTCTGCGCAGCAGCTTGCCCGAGGGCGTCCGCGGCAGCGCCGCCGCCAGCTCGACCCGCTTCGGCACCTTGAAGCCCGCCAGCGACTCGGCGCAGTGGCGGCGCAGCTCATCCGGCGTCGCCTGCGAGCCGTCCCGGAGCACGACCACGGCGGTCACCGCCTGCTGCCACTCGGGGTCCTCGCGGCCGACCACGGCGGCGTCGGCGACTTCGGGGTGGCGCAGCAGCACCTGCTCGACTTCGGCCGGGACGACGTTCTCGCCGCCGCTGACGATCATGTCGTCGATCCTGTCCTCGACGTAGAGGAAGCCCTCCTCGTCGATCCGCCCGAGGTCGCCGGTGTGCAGCCAGCCGTCAGCGTCGAGCCTGCTGGGCGCGACGGTCGGCCCCTGGACGAGGATCTCGCCGTCGCGGATCCGCAGATGCGTGGTCAGCAGCGGCCGGCCGGCCGAGCCGAGCTTGCGATGGACATCGCTCGGCGCCAGCGTCGTCACCTGCGAGCAGGCCTCGGTCAGGCCGTAGGTCTGGACGACGGTCGCGCCGCGGCCGATCGCCTCTTCCAGCGGCTCCTTCGGCACCGGCCCGCCGCCGATCAGGATCGCGCGCGGTCCGGAGAGGTCGGCGCCGGCCTCGAGCAGGCGGGTGAGCTGGGTGGCGACCAGTGAGAGGATCGTGATCTCGTCGTCGCGTAGCGCAGCCGCGACGCGATCGACGTCGAAGCCGTCGTGCAGCACGGCGGTGGTCCCGTAGATCACCGAGCGCATCGCGATGCCGAGGCCGGAGATGTGGCTGAGCGGCAGGCAGCAGAGCCAGCGGTCGCTCGGCTCGACACCGATGTTGAAGGCCGAGCCGACGGCGCTCCAGAGGAAGTTGCCGTAGGTCAGCTCGACCGCGTCGGGGGCGCCGGTGCTGCCGCTGGTCAGCACGCGGCAGCAGGGCGCGTCCATGTCGTGCTCGCCGAGCAGCGGCAGGTCGGCCTCGGTCTGGGTCAGCTCGCCGGGGTCGCTGAGGTCGACAGTCGGCTCCTCGGCGGCGATCACGGCGGCGCGCTCGGCCGGCGCCAGCCGCGGGCTCAGCGGCAGCAGCACGGCGCCGACCTTCATCAGCGCATGCACGAGGACGACCTGCTCGCGGCGCGGCTCCATCGTCAGCGC
This sequence comes from Solirubrobacterales bacterium, assembly GCA_035266685.1. GTDB lineage: Bacteria > Actinomycetota > Thermoleophilia > Solirubrobacterales > 70-9 > VRUE01. The sequence continues at coordinate 4,872 of DATFMX010000147.1, read as the reverse complement.
CGCCACCGAGCCGCGCCGCACACCGTGCGCCTCGAGCCGCCGCGCGACCCAGGTCGCCTCCGCCTCGAGCTCGGCATAGGTCACCTGCGAGCCGTCCGCGATCAGCGCGGTGCGCTCGGGGCAGCTTTGGGATCTCTGGGCGAGCCAGTCGTCGAGCTTCATCGGGCGGATATCGTGCCCATCATGCCCAAACGTCACAAGCAGGCACCGTCCGACGACCTCCTCTACGCGCCGGTCGAGTGGCAGAGCGCCGGCTCCTACGAGGACATCCGCTACGAGAAGGCCGAGGGGATCGCGAAGATCGCGATCGACCGCCAGGAGGTCCTCAACGCCTTCCGGCCGCAGACGCTGATCGACATCTCGGCGGCGCTGGAGCTGGCCCGCGAGGACCCGGAGGTCGGCGTCATCGTGCTCACCGGCGCGGGCGAGCGCGCCTTCTGCTCGGGCGGCGACCAGACGGTCCGCGGCGATACCGGCTACGTCGCCGAGGGCGCCTCGGTCGGCCGCTTCCATGTCACCGACCTACAGGTGCAGATGCGGCGGTTGCCGAAGCCGGTGATCGCGATGGTCGCCGGCTACGCGATCGGCGGCGGCCACATCCTGCATGTCTGCTGCGACATGACGATCGCCGCCGACAACGCCGTCTTCGGCCAGACCGGGCCGCGGGTCGGCTCCTGGGACGGCGGCTTCGGCGCCTCGCTGCTGCGCGATCTGGTCGGAACCAAGAAGGCGAAGGAGTTCTGGCTGCTCTGCCGCCAGTACGACGCCCAGGAGGCGCGGGAGATGGGGCTGGTCAACGCCGTCTTCCCGCTCGCCGAGCTGGAGCGCGAGACGGTCGCCTGGTGCCGCGAGATGCTCGCCCTCTCCCCCTTCGCGCTGCGCCTGGTCAAGGCGAGCTTCAACGCGCACGAGGACGGCTACGCGGGGATCCAGCAGCTCGCCCACGACGCCAACCTGCTCTTCTACGGCAGCGAGGAGGCGGCCGAGGGCCGCGAGGCGTTCAAGCAGAAGCGCCAGCCTGACTTCGCCCAGTTCCCGAGGCGCGCATGAGGATCTGGCTGATGGCGGCGCGCCCGCGCACGCTGCCCGCCGCGATCGCGCCGGTGCTCGTCGGCACCGCGGTGGCGATCGAGTCCGAGGGGCACCTGCCGCGCGTCGGCGCCTTCCTCGCCGCGCTGATCGGCTCGATCTTCATCCAGATCGGGACCAACCTCGCCAACGACTACTCCGACGCGAAGCGGGGCGCCGACACGGTCGACCGGCTCGGCCCGGTGCGCGTCACCTCGGCCGGGCTGGTGACGCCGCAGCGGGTGCTGACGGCGACCTGGGTGGCATTCGGCGTCGCGGTGCTCTGCGGGATCTACCTGACGGCCGTCGCCGGGCTGGCGATCCTGCTGATCGGCGTGCTCTCGATCGCCGCCGGCGTCCTCTATACCGGCGGTCCCCGCCCCTACGGCTACGCCGGCCTGGGTGAGGTCTTCGTCTTCCTCTTCTTCGGCCTGGTCGCCGTCAACGGCTCCTACTACGTACAGGTCGAACGGCTCGACGCGCTGCCGCTGGGGCTCTCGATCGGCGTCGGCTTCCTCGCCACGGCGATCCTCGTCGTCAACAACGTGCGCGACGTCGAGACCGACCGCCGGGCGGGCAAGAACACGCTGGCGGTGCGGATGGGCCGCCGCAACGCGGTGGCGCTCTACCGGCTGCTGGTGCTCGGCGCGTACGTCGTCCTGCCGCTCGCGCTGCTGGCGAGCGAAACGAGCGCCCTGCCGCTGATCGCCCTGCTCTCGCTGCCGATGGCGATCGCTCCGATGCGGACGATGAGCAACCGCACCGACGGCCCCTCGCTCAACGCCGCGCTGGCCGGTACCGGCGCCCTGCTCGGCGCCTTCAGCCTGCTGGTGACGATCGGCCTGCTGATCGCGGCGTAGGCTTCGGACATGCGCATCGCCTCGCTCGAGGTCGTCCCCTACGCGCTGCCGTTCCGTGAGCCGTACGTGACGGCAACCGGGACGCTCACGCGGCGCGAGATGGTGTTGCTGCGCCTGCGCTCGGACGAGGGCCTGGAGGGTCTGGGAGAAGCGGTGCCGCTCTCGCTGCGGGGTGGAGCGTCGCTCGCGCGGGTCGTCGAAGAGCTGGAGGGCCTGGGGGCGCTGGACGAGCTGGACGAGGCGATGCTGAGAGATCGGACGACGCATCTTTCTCCCCCCGCGCGATGCGCGGCGCTGACGGCGCTTGTCGACCTACGCGGACGGCGCGCCGCGGCGGCAGGTTCGTCAGTTGTCGAGCCGGTCGGGTGCAACGCGACGCTTGTGGCCGGCGACCCGGCCGCGGTGGTCTCCCAGGCGGAACGCTGGGCTGCCGACGGATTCTCGACCTTCAAGCTGAAGCTGGGGACGGGCGGCGACGCCGCGCAGGTGCGCGCTGTGCGGGAAGCGCTCGGCCCGCGGGCGAGGATCCGGATCGACGTCAACGGCGCCTGGGACCTGGAGACCGCGAAGCGGGCCCTGGCGGAGATCGAGCCGTACGAGATCGAGCTCGCCGAGCAGCCCGTCGCGACGGTCGAGGAGGCGGTCGAGCTGGCGGCGTCCACCCCGATTCCGCTGGCGGCCGACGAGAGCGTCGAGAACAGGGCCGACGCCGAGCGGGTCGCTGACGCCGGCGCCTTCGCGATGACCGGGATCAAGCTCTCCAAGGTCGGCGGCCCCGAGGAGGCGCTGGAGATCGCCGAGCTCCTGCCCGCCTACGTCACCAGCGCCCTCGACGGCCCGGTCGGGATCGCTGCGGCCCTCCAGGTCGCCCAGTCGCTCGGCGACCTCGGGCGCGGCTCCGGCGAGAGCCTCGCCCACGGCCTGGCAACCCAACGCCTCTTCGCCTCGACCATCGCCTCGGTCGAGTGCGAGCTGCGCGGAGACCTGCTCTTCCCGCCCGACGGGCCGGGCCTCGGTGTCGAGATCGACGAGGACGCGCTGCAGGCGCACCGCCTCTAGGTTCCCCGCATGGACTCGACCAACCGCAACACCGCGCTCGCCTCGGCCTTCGCCGAGGAGCTGGCGCGCTGCGGGCTGCGCCGGGCGGTGATCTCGCCCGGCTCGCGCTCGACGCCGCTCGCCGTCGCGCTCTGGCGCCAGCCGCAGATCGAGGTGACGGTGATCGTCGACGAGCGCTCGGCCGCCTTCTTCGCGCTCGGCGCCGCGCAGGCGAGCGGCGCCCCGGTGGCGCTCCTCTGTACCTCGGGCACTGCCGCCGCGAACTACCACCCGGCCGTCTGCGAGGCCGACCATTCGGCGGTCCCGCTGCTCGTCCTCACGGCGGACCGGCCGCCGGAGCTGCGCGGGATCGGCGCCGGCCAGGCGATCGACCAGCTGAAGCTCTACGGCTCCTCGGTGCGCTGGTTCTGCGAGGTCGGCACGCACGGGGCCGACGACGACGGCCTGCTCCACCACCGGGCGACCGCCTGCCGCGCCTTTGCGCTGGCCCGCGGTGACGCGCGACCGGGTCCCGTGCATCTCAACTTCCCCTTTCGCGAGCCGCTGGCGCCGCTTCCCGAAGACGGCGCGGTGACCGCAACCGATCCGCTGGCGCTGGAAGGGCGCGGCGAGGATCGCCCGCTGACCGCGGTGACGCCGCTCGACGAGGAGCCATCGCAGTTCCTGCTCGACGAGGTCGCCGCGCACATCGCCGAGGCCGAGATCGGCGTGATCGTCGCCGGGCGCCAGCTCGACCCGGAGCTGCGCGAGCCGCTCGCCCACCTCGCGCGAGCCGCCGGCTATCCGATCCTCGCCGAGCCAACCTCGCAGATCCGCTGCGGCCCCCACGACCGCTCCCATGTCGTCACCGCCTACGACCTGCTGCTGCGCGACAAGCGGTTCCGCGGAACCGCCTCGCCGGACCTCGTGCTGCGCTTCGGCGAGCTGCCGACCAGCAAGCCGCTGCGCTCCTGGCTGGCCGAGTCGGGCGCCGGGGAGATCGTCGTCGACCCGCTCGGCGACTGGAACGAGCCGACTCGCCGGGCGGCGGCGCTGCTGCGCGCCGACCCGACCGAGCTGGCGGCGGGCTGGGCGGCGCGCCTCGGCGAGGACCGGCCGCCGCCGGCGATGTGGATCGAGGCGGAGCACGCCGCCCGCGAAGCGATCGAGGCCGAGCTTGCTGCGGCGGACGCGATCAGCGAGCCGGGCCTCCAGCTCGCCCTCGGCGCCGCCTACGCCGACGGAGAGCTCGTCTACACCGCTTCGAGCATGCCGATCCGCGACCAGGAGGCATTCCTGCCGTCGAGCGAAACCGACGCGACGTTCCTCTGCAACCGTGGCGCCAACGGCATCGACGGCTTGATCTCCTCCGGCATCGGCGCAGCCCACGCGACCGGCAGGCCGACGACGATCGTCAGCGGCGACCTCGGCCTTCTGCACGACATCGGCGGCCTGGCGTCGCTGCGCGACGTCTCCACCCCGGTCCGCATCGTCGTGATCGACAATGACGGCGGCGGCATCTTCCACTTCCTCCCCCAGGAGCAGGCGCTGGACGCCGAGGAGTTCGAGGCCCTGCTCGGAACTCCGCGCGGAGTCGACGTCGCCAAGGCGGCGGCCCTCTTCGACCTCCCCTACCGCCGGCTCGGCTCGCTGGCGGACCTACCGGCAGCCCTGGCCGCCGGCACCGGCCTGATCGAGGTCAAGACCGACCGCCAGGCCAACACCGAGCTGCACCGGCGCATCGCCGACCGCGTCGCGGCCTCACTCGGCGACTAGCGGCAGCAGCGCCTGGAGCTTGACCTCGGTCTCCTCCAGCTCGGCCGCGGGGTCGGAGCCGGCTACGACGCCTACGCCGGCGAAGAGGCGGGCCTCGCGGTCGCGGAGCAGGGCGCTGCGCAGGGCGACG
>DATFMX010000146.1:0-23186 GCA_035266685.1 Solirubrobacterales bacterium | reverse complement strand
GTCGGCTTCGTCGTCTTCATGCTCGCCGGCTTCGCCGAGACCAACCGCACGCCGTTTGACATGCCCGAGGCCGACGCCGAACTGGTGCAGGGCTTCATGACCGAGTACGGGGGGATGCGCTTCGGCAGCTTCCTGATGGTCGAATACATCGAGATCATCGTCGTCTGCGGGGTCGCGGCGGCGATGTTCCTCGGCGGCTGGATGGGGCCGGGCCCCGGCTTCCTCGACCCGATCTGGATGCTGCTGAAGATCTTCGCCCTCGTCTTCGTCTTCATCTGGGTGCGGGCGACGCTGCCGCGGCTGCGCTACGACCAGCTGATGACCCTCGGCTGGAAGGTGCTGCTGCCGCTGGCGACGCTCAACGTCCTCGTCACCGCTGTGCTGGTGGTGGTCACGTGAGCGAGCAGTTCCCCTACCTGAAGGACGACAGCGTGGTCGAGGTCCAGCGCGGGCCCGAGCCGGGCGGCGTCGGCGGCGCCTACCGCGCCTTCGGCGAGACCCTGCGCGGGCTGAAGACGACGATGGCGCGGCTGATCGAGGGGCCGATGACGATCCAGTATCCGGAGGAGAAGACGCCCGTCTACCCGCGCTTCCGCGGCCGTCACAAACTGCACAAGTTCGAGGACACGGGGCTGGAGAAGTGCGTCGGCTGCTCGCTCTGCGCCGCCGCCTGCCCGGCCGACTGCATCCGCGTCGTCGCCGCCGAGAACATCCCCGGCGAGCGGGTCTCGGCCGGCGAGCGCTACGCCGCGGTCTACGAGATCAACCTCTCGCGCTGCATCTTCTGCGGCTACTGCGAGATCGCCTGCCCCTTCGACGCGATCACGATGGGCCACGACTACGAGATGGCCGACTACGGCCGCGACGACCTGATCTTCACCAAGGAGATGCTGCTCGCCGAGCCGCTCGACCGCACGCCGCTGAAAGCGGAGGGCGAGTAGTGGAAGCGGTGCTCTTCTTCGTCGCCGCGATCGGCGCGCTCGGCGGCGCGATCGGCGTGATCGCCATGCGCAACCCCTTCTACGGCGTGCTGGCGCTGATCGTCCACCTGTTCTCGCTCGCGGTGCTCTTCCTGCTGCTGACCGCGGCCTTCGTCGCCGCCGCGCAGGTGGTCGTCTACGCCGGCGCGGTGATGGTCCTGTACGTCTTCGTCGTCGCCTACGTCGGCGGCGGCGTCGAGTCGGCCTGGGAGCCGATCCCCGGCCAGCGCTTCCTCGCCCCGCTGCTCGGCATCGCCCTCTTCGTCGAGCTCGCCATCGCCGTGCTCGCCTCCTCGCTGCTGGCGCTCGGCCACGACGGACCGCATGTCAACCCCGGCTTTGGCGACCCCGCCGCGATCGGCTACCTGCTGCTGGAAAAGTTCCTGATCCCGTTTGAGGCTTCGTCCATGCTGCTGATGCTCGCCGCGGTCGGCGCGATCGTGCTCGCCTCGCGCAGGGAGGGCGAGTCCGCGTGAGCATCGAGTGGTACGTCGTCCTCTCGGCGCTGCTCTTCGCCACCGGCGCGATCGGCATCCTGCTGCGCCGCAGCCCGATCGTGATCCTGCTCTGCCTCGAGCTGATGCTCAACGCCGGCAACCTCGCCCTGGTCGCCTTCAGCCGCATGGTCGGCAACCAGCAGGGGCAGGTCTTCGCCCTGGTCGTGATGGTCGTCGCCGCCTGCGAGGTCGTCGTCGGGCTCGGCCTGATCGTCGCGATCTTCCGCCGCAAGCTGCCGCTCGACGTCGATGAGCTGCGGGAGCTGCGCGGATGACCGCGACCACCTGGGCCTGGCTGGTCCTGCTGCTGCCGCTGCTCGGCTCGGTCGCCGTCGCGCTCGGCTTCCGGGCGATCCCGGCGCGGGTCGCCGGCGCCCTCGGCACCGCGTCGGTCGGCCTCGCCTTCCTCTGCGCCCTGGGCGTCCTCTTCAACCTGCTCGGCGAGGGCGCCGACGCGCGCCACCACGCCTCCTCGCTGTGGACCTACGCCGGCGCCGCCGGGCTCGACATCAAGCTCGGCATCTACGTCGACCAGCTCTCCGCCTTCATGATCCTCGTCGTCACCGGGGTCTCGACGCTGATCCACCTCTACTCGTTCGGCTACATGAAGTCCGACGAGGGCTACCACCGCTTCTTCAGCTACCTCAACTTCTTCGTCTTCTCGATGCTGCTGCTGGTGCTGGCCGGCAACTTCGTCCTGCTGATCGTCGGCTGGGCCTTCGTCGGCTTCGCCTCCTACGCGCTGATCAGCTTCTGGTACCGGCGCGCGACGGCGACCAAGGCGGGGATGAAGGCCTTCGTGATCAACGTCGTCGGCGACATCGGCCTCGTCCTCGCCGCGCTGCTGATCTTCCGCGAACTCGGCAGCTTCGACTACGGCACGGTCTTCGCCCACGCGCCGGGGGTCTTCGCCCGCGGCGAGTGGTCGGTCACGGCGATCTGCCTGCTGCTGCTGGTCGGCGCCTTCGCCAAGTCGGCGCAGATCCCCTTCCACACCTGGCTGCCCGACGCGATGGAGGGACCGACGCCGGTCTCCTCGCTGATCCACGCGGCGACGATGGTCACCGCCGGCGTCTACCTGATCGCCCGCACCCACGTTCTCTTCTACCTCGCTCCCACCGCCGCCGACATCGCCGGCTTCGTCGGCCTGGCGACGCTCTTGATCGCCGGCACGATCGCGATTGCGCAGACCGACCTCAAGCGGGCGATCGCCTACTCGACGATGAGCCAGATCGGCTACATGATCATGGGCGTCGCGATCGGCGCCTACGCGCAGGGGCTCTTCCACCTGATGACCCACGCCTTCTTCAAGGCGCTGCTCTTCATGACCGCCGGCTCGATCATCTCGGCGATGGCCAACATCCAGGACATCGACCGGATGAGCGGCTTCTGGCGGGCGATGCGCTTCACCTCGCTGATGCTGGTGATCGGCGGCCTCGCGCTGGCCGCCTTCCCGCTCACCTCGGGCTTCTTCTCCAAGGACTCGATCCTCGCCTACGCCGAGGCGCGCGGCGGCATGTACACGTGGATGGCGGTCGGCGGCTACGTCGGCGCCTTCCTCACCGCGATCTACACCTTCCGCCTCGTCTTCCGCGTGCTGCCGGGCAGGCCCTGCGAGGAGGCCCAGCACCTGATCGACACGGGCGAGCTCTACCACGGCCCGCCGGTCAACCCGGCGACCGGCGAGGAAGAGGACACCGAGGTCGGCTTCCCCGGCGCCCACCACCACATCGCCGAGCAATCCTGGCCGATGGCGGTGGCGATGGGCGTGCTGGCGGTCGGGGCGCTGTTCGCCGGGCTGATCCAGATCCCGGGCGTCGACAACGTCCTCTTCGGCTTCCTCGACCCCGCCTTCGCCGACTCGCCGCTCAGCGCGATCCAGCCGACCGCCGGCGCCGAGTGGCGCGGCCTGGCGATCGGCGCCGTGATCTCGGTCCTCGGCATCGGCCTCGCCTGGTTCCTCTGGGTGGCGCGCCCCGAGCTGCCGCGCCTCTTCCGCGAGCGCCTGCGCCCCGTCTACCTGCTCTGCCTCAACAAGTGGTACTTCGACGAGGCGATCGACTTCCTGATCGTGCGGCCGGCGCTGGCGATCGGCCGCTTCGCCAACAACACCTTCGAGCGCCTCGTCGTCGACGGGATCGTCACCGGGACGAAAGACGCCGTCGGCGGCGCGGGCGGCGTCGTCCGCTTCGTGCAGAGCGGTTTCGTGCGCAGCTACGCGCTGCTGCTGATCGCCGGCTTCGCCGGTCTCGCCCTCTACTTCCTGCTGAGGGCGATGTGATCAACTCACTGCTCTGGACGCCGCTCGCCTTCGGCCTGCTCGGCCTCTTCCTGCCCAAGCGCTACAGCGGCTGGTGGGCGACGTTGGGCGCGGCCGTGACGCTCGGCATCGCGATCGCCCTGCTCGCCGGCTTCGACTCCGGCGCCGGCCTGCAGGACACCGTCGACGTCAGCTGGATCCCCGGGCTCGGCGTCGACTACAGCCTCGGGCTCGACGGGCTCAACGTCTTCCTCGTCGTGCTGACGGCGCTGCTCTGGCTCGGCGGCACCGCGTTCGCCGCCTTCCGCGAGCAGGAGCGCCCGCACCTCTTCTTCCTGATGATGCTGCTCGCCGAGACCGCGACGCTGGGCGCCTTCGTCGCCCAGGACCTGCTGCTCTTCGTCCTCTTCTTCGACCTGATGCTGATCCCGTTCTACTTCCTCTTCGGCGCCTGGGGAACCGACCGCGAGGACGGCCCGACCGCCGCGGCGGCGACGCTGAAGATGCTCGTCTACACGCTGGTCGGCTCGCTGCTGATGCTGGTCGGGGCGATCGCCACCGCGATCATCGCCTCGCAGGACGGCGGCCACCACCTGACCTTCTCGATCGCCGAATTGGCCAAGCACCCGATCGCCGCAGGCAGCCAGCGCTGGATCTTCTGGTTCTTCGCCGCCGCCTTCCTGGTCAAGATGCCGGCCTTCCTCCTGCACGGCTGGATGCCCGACGCCTACCGGGCGGCGCCGCTGCCGGTGCTGGCGATCTTCTCCGGCGTGCTCGCCAAGGTCGGCGCCTACGGCTTCCTGCGGGTCGTCCTGCCGCTCTTCCCGTCGGCGACCGTGCAGTTCCAGGAGGTCGTCCTGGTGATCGCCCTGGCCTCGATCCTCTACGGCTCGGTGATGGCCTTCACGCAGACCAACGTGCGGCTCGTCGGCGGCTACTCCTCGGTCGCCCAGCTCGGCTTCATCACCGCCGGGATCTTCGCCCTGCGCGCCGACGGCGCCGACGGCGCCGTGCTGCAGATGGTCAACCACGGCCTCGTCGTCGCGCCGCTGTTCATCATCGTCGCGCTGCTCGCCGAGCGCAGCGGCAGCGAGGACCTGCGCGAGATGGGCGGCATGGCGATGCGCGCCCCGGTGCTGGCGGCGCTCTTCCTGATCGTCACCCTGGCGACCCTGGCGATGCCAGGCTCGGCCAACTTCATCGGCGAGTTCTACATCCTCAACGGCCTCTTCCAGGCGAAGATCGTCTACGCCTTCATCGCGATCTCCGGCGTCGCGATGTCCGCTTACTACGCGCTGCGCCTCTACCAGCGGACGATGCACAACCGCAGGCCGGACACGATCCCCTCGCGTGAGATCGGCCTGCGCGACGGCCTCGTGCTGGCGCCGCTGGTGCTCTGCATCGTCGGCCTCGCCCTCTACCCGCAACTGATCCTGCATCGCACCGACCCAGCGGTGCAGCGCTCGGTAGCCGCGACCAAGGGCCCCCCGGCGCAGGCACAACTCGCGGCGACGGGCCTAAAACCCACCTATAACGTGGCAAATCGGCCCGTCGGCGGGGAGGGACGATGACTTTCCACGCTCCGGTGATGGACTACGGGGCGCTTTCGCCGCTGATCGCGCTGACGGCCGGCGTCTGCTTCGTCCTGCTGCTCCCCCTCCTCGGGCGCGGTCGAGGTTCGAGCCGCATAGCGATTCAAACCTCGACCGCGCTCACGTTGTTGACGCTGGCGACGACTGCGGGGCTCCTGATCTGGCACTGGAACGATCCCGTCGAGCTCGTCTCCGGGGCGCTGCGGCTCGACGACCTGGCGATCTCGATCTCGCTGATCGCGATCGCCGCCGCGGCCTTCACCGTCCTGCTCTCGATCCGCGAGCCGGCCGCCGAGCAGGCGGGCGGCGGCGAGTACCACGCGCTGCTGCTCGGATCGGTGCTCGGGATGACGCTGCTGGCGCAGGCGCAGAACCTGGTCACCTTCTTCGTCGCGATCGAGACCCTGTCGATCCCCCTATACATCCTCTGCGCGACCAACCTGCGGCGTGAGCAGTCGCTCGAGTCGGGGCTCAAGTACCTGATCGTCGGCTCGCTCGGCTCGGCGACGCTGCTCTACGGCATGGCCTTCCTCTACGGCGGCTCGGGCTCGACCGACTTCGTCGGCATCGCCGCCGGCATCGGCCACGCCGGGCTGCTCAGCGACCCGCTGGTCCTCGTCGGCATCGGCATGGTCGCTGTGGGGCTCGCCTTCAAGACCTCGATCGCGCCCTTCCACCAGTGGACGCCGGACGTCTACGAGGGCGCGCCGACGCCGATCACCTCGTTCATGGCGGTGGCGACCAAGGCGGCCGCCTTCGCCGTCTTCGTCCGCTTCTTCGACGTCGCGCTCGCCCCGGAGGCGGGCGACTGGCAGCCGGCGCTGGCGGTGCTCGCCGCGGCGACGATCGTGATCGGCAACGTCGGCGCGCTCGGCCAGGACTCGCTGAAGCGGTTGCTCGGCTACTCCGGCGTCGCCCAGGCCGGCTACATCCTCGGCGGCCTCGTCGTCGCCAGCGAGGCCGGGGTCAACGCGCTCGTCTTCTACCTGGCCGGCTACCTGTTCATGAACCTCGCCGCGTTCAGCGTCGTCGTCGCCCGCGAGCGCGAGACCTCGTTCGGCGACGACATCCGCGCGGTGCGCGGGCTGGGCCGCGAGCGACCGCTGCTCGCCTGGCCGCTGACGATCTCGATGCTGGCGCTGGCGGGGATGCCGGCGACGGTCGGCTTCATCGGCAAGCTCTACCTGATCGAGGCGCTGGTCGAAGGCGACTACACCTGGCTGGCCGTCTTCATCGCGGTCGGCTCGATGATCTCGCTCGCCTACTACCTGCGCGTGGTCGCGGCGATGTGGATGCGACCGGGCGGCGAATCGGCATCCGCCACGCCCGCCATCGCCGGCGCCTCCCCCGAAGCGGACCCGATCGACCCGGAGGCGGGCCGCCGCTGGTACCTCGTCGCCCCCGCTCTACTCGCCGCGGCCGGCGTCATCTTCTTCGGCATCATCCCGCAGCCCCTGGTCGAGTTTGCGCAACACGCTGGCGCGGCGCTCTTCTAGCCATAAACCGCCACCTCCTCCGCTTCGCGTCCGGGGGTGGCGGCAAGCGCTCTGACGGCACCGACGCTGCGCGGGGCGGCGTCCTCGGTCGCTCGCGTGCAGAGCACGCCACGCTCCCTGCGTCCTACCCCCGCTTGGTCAGCCACCGTCAGACTCCCGCGAATGTCTGTCCTGCTCATAGCCGCTGCGATCGCGGCCTCGGTTGCGATCGGCGTCGGCGCCGAGCGGCGGCGGCCTCGCGCGGCGGCGCTCTGGGCGCGGCGCTCGCTGACGGCGATGCTCTACGTGCTGCTGCCGCCGGTGATCTTCTTCAACATCGCCTCGACCCACATCGACGTCAGCCACGGGGTCGGCCTGCTGCTGGGGCTGACCGCATCGGGGCTTGGGGCGTTTGCCGCCTACCTGCTGGCGACCCGCGTGCTGCGCCTCTCTCGGCCGCGCACCGGCGCCGTCGTCTGCACCGTGCTCAGCGTCAACACCGGCTACCTCGGCTACCCGCTGACCGTGGCCCTGCTGGGCCGCGACCAGCTCTCCACCGCAGTCCTCTACGACGTGCTGGTCACCGGCCCCTCGCTGCTGCTCGGCGCCTTCGCGGTCGGCGCGGCGCTGGGGACGAAGGCGGGCGAAGGGCCGCGCGAGCGGTTGCGCGCCTTCTTCACCCGCAACCCGCCGCTCTACGCGGCGATCGCCGGCCTGCTGGCGCCGAGCGCGCTGGCGCCGCAGGTCCTGGTCGACGCCTCGCAGGTGCTGATCGTGGCGATCCTGCCGCTCGGCTTCTTCGCCGTCGGCGCGACCCTGGCGGAGAACGCCGAGCGGGGCGACCTGCCGATGCCGCCGCCGCTGACCAGGCCGGTCGCGCTGGCGATCGGCACCCGCCTGCTGCTCGTGCCGGCCCTGCTGATGCTGCTCGCCGCCCCCCTGATCGACCTCCCCGCCCCCTACCGCCTGCTCTCCGCGATGCCCTCCGGCGTCAACTCGATGGTCGTCGCCCACGCCTACGGCCTCGACATGGAGATCACCGCCGAGGCCGTCACCTGGTCGACCGCGATAGTCGTCCTCGCCTCCCTGGCCTCCCTGCTCCTCTGATAAACCGCCACCTCCTCCGCTTCGCGTCCGGGGGTGGCGGCAAGCAGCCATATCGGCCCCGCTCGCAGAGAATCAGATCGTGATGCTCGCTAATTTGGTTGTTCTGACGCTGCAGCACGTCACGCTGGAGGTGAATCAGACCGACATCGAGCGGTCGGTCGAGTTCTGGGAGTTGCTCGGCTTTGAGCGTGTCGAGCCTCCCGCGGCGCTCGCCGAGACGTTCGTCTGGATGGAACACGCGGGCACCCAGATCCACCTCGAACGCAACCGCTCGCCGGCCGTCCCGCCCCACGGCCACGCCGCGGTCGTGGTCGAGGACTTCGACCGGACCGTCGAGCGCCTGCGCAAGGCGGGCTTCGAAGTGACTCCGGGCCGCGAGCACTGGGGAGCGCCGCGAGCCAAGGCGGTCGCGCCCGGCGGACACGTGGTCGAGCTGATGGCCGCCCCGCCGCGACCCGACGTCTAATCGATCTCCCGCCGGCGACCCATGCTGTCCGGAAGGACGACAACGTCGATTTCCTTGCTGTTAGCCACCTTGGCAAGCGAGCCGTCTGAGGTTGCGATCCGATCGCCCGACTGAGCTGTCGCGAGGAGGAGGCAGTCGACCTGCGAGAGATCGTCCCCCGCCCGCTGATAGTGCTGGGCACGGAGCTCGCCGGCTCGCCAGCCGATCGTCGCGTCGATCGGCGGCATCGCGACGACCTCATCGATCAGGGGGCTGAGCTTCTGCGCGACGCTTGCCTCGGAGCTGCCCTCTCCTCGAATCAGCTTGTCGACGACCTCGCTGAGACACGCGGGCGAGATCGCGCAATTGCCACCACGCATGAGCTCGGCGACCTCGTCCGCTCCTGGCTCGTCCCAGAGAAGACTCAGCACCGCACTCGAGTCGAGGAGGGTCAACCCGAGCCCCGGCCGAGCTTGCGCTCTTCGGCCCTGCGTTCCTCTTCGCGGCCGATCTGCCGCCATTCGTCCACGTTGTGGCCGGAGGTGTTCTCGAACGCGCCGCGCAATGCCTCGATCGGATCCTCGGGGGCGGGGCGCAGGATCAGGTGATCGCCGCGGTCGTCGGCGACGACGACCCTGGTCTTCCAGCGGTTGCGCACGACGGCAGGCACGGAGACCTGTCCTCCGGCTGAAATCCTGAGCCTCTTCATGATCATGAGAGTAGACCATGAGACGCCAGCAACGTGAACTTTTTGAGTTCGCGCGTGAAAATTTGCACTTCTTCCGAGCTTTCCGGTCGTTGGTTCCGTCGGGAAGAAGTGAGAGATTGAGCGCCCGATGAGCTTCGACGCCAAGGTCCTCGCCGATTCCGTTTCCCCAGCGGGGCACCGGCTGACGACGCTCGAAGCGACCTTCCCGCGCTTCGTGCTCGCCGAGTTCAACACGCACCGGGTGTTCTCGCGCAACTCGGCCAGCTCGCGGGCGATTCCGATCTTCAAGCAGCTGCGCCGGGTGCTTGAGCAGCCCTACGTGCCGATCGAGTTCGGCGCCAACCAGCCCGGCATGCAGGCCGGGGCGCCGCTCGAGGGCGGGGCGAGGCTCGCCGCCGAAGGCGAGTGGCTGGGCGCCCGCGACGACGCGGTGCGACGCGTGCTGGCGCTCGTCGCCGGGCCCGACGAGCTAGCGCCGGACGAGGACCTGCTCGCGAGCCTCGCGCGGATCGAGCAGACCTACAAGGGCGAGCAGCGACCGGCGGGCTGGCTCAACGTACACAAGCAGGTCGCCAACCGGCTGCTGGAGCCGTTCATGTGGCACACCGTGATCGTCACCGCGACCGAGTGGGACAACTTCTTCAACCTGCGCTGCCACGCCGATGCGCAGCCGGAGATCAGGCGGATCGCGACGGCGATGCGCGACGCGCGCGAGGCCTCGCAACCGCAGGAGCTCGGCGACGACGAGTGGCACCTGCCGCTCGTGCGCCCGGAGGATCGCGAGCAGGTCGACTCGCTCGCCGACCTGCTGAAGGTCTCGGCCGGGCGCTGCGCCCGGGTCAGCTACCTGACCCACGCCGGCAAGCGCGACCTCGCGGCAGACATCGAGCTGCACGACCGCCTGCTCGAGAGCGGCCACATGTCGCCGCTCGAGCACCCCGCCCGTCCCTGGGACGACGAATGGTGTGGCAACTTCCACGGTTGGCGCGCATACCGTAAGACGATTGCGAGCGAGAGCAATCCACTTAGGCCCGCAACCCTGACCTGACGGTCCAGGACCAAGCGGGGCTAGGACGCAGGGAGCGTGGCGTGCTCTGCACGCGAGCGACCGAGGACGCCGCCCCGCGCCGCGTCCAGGGCCGTCAGGCCGCTCGCTCGCGGACCACCTGGGCGATATCGAGCTTCCTCACCGCCCGCAGACCCGGGCGCTCCGACAGCAGCGACACCGCGAGGATCGCGAGCGCCGAGAGAACCAGGGTCGAGGCCCTGATCTGCAGCTCGAAGCTGAAGGCGTCGCTGCTGAACGAGGCGAGGAAGAGGCGCGAGACCTCGACCCCGACGAGCAGGCCGGGCACGATGCCGATCGCGGTGACGATGACGTTCTCCGCCGTGATCATCCGCGAGAGGCTGCGGAAGCGGATGCCGGCGGCGCGCAGCGTCGCCACCTCGACCGCCCGTTCGGCGAGGTTGGCCTGGATCGAGTTGTAGAGCAGCGCGAAGGCCATCGCGGCGCCGAAGATCAGCATGATCCCGACGAAGACATAGAAGAGGCCGAGGTATTCGTCGACCGTGTCGCGCAGCGCCTTCGAGTCGCCGAAGGCGACCACGCCCGGCAGGTCGCTGAGCCTGCGCCGCATCGCTTCGCGGTCGACCCCAGGCGCGTAGCGCACGTAGGCGACGTTGCCGAGGCCGGCGCGTGATCCGGCGAGCCGCCGGATCTGGCCGAGCGGCGCGTAGACGTAGGTCCCCAGCGGCTCTTCGAGGAAGCCCTTCAGCTGCGCCCGGGCCGAGGCGCCGGTCCCGGGCGCGCCGACCTCGATCTGCTCGCCGACGCCGACGCCGAGCTTCGAGCCCAGCGCCTCGCCCGCCAGCAGCCCCTTCCTGGGCAGCTCGGTCGTTCCGCCTCCCGGCGAGCGGAAGCCGTGCATGGTCGTGTCGCGGTTGAAGCCTTTCAGCGCCGTCTGGTAGCTGCGGCCGTCGGCGCGCAGGGCGACCGGGACGTCGACCCCCGCTTCGGCTTCCGCGACTCCGGCGGCCTGCCGCAGGCGGCGCATGTCCTGGCGGTCGAGCGCCCCGCGGAAGTAGAGCTCGGCGTCCTGGCGGTCGATCTCGCTGTACTGGCGGTCGACGAGGATCTGGGTGGTGTCGATCATCCCCCAGGAGACGAGGATCAGGGTGAGCGCGAGGACGACGCCGAGAATCGTCGAGAGCGAGCGGCGCGGGTTGCGACCGACGCCGCGGATCGTCATCCGCCAGCGCACCGGCAGCCGCCGCAGCGGCGGCAGCAGCCGCTCGGCGAGGCTGAGGCCACCGGTGCGCGCCGGGGCGAAGCGGCGCATCGCCTCGGCCGGCGGCACGCGCGCCGCCCCGAAGGCCGGCAGTGCAGCCGCCAGCGAGCCGGTCAGCAAACCGAACAGCACGCCGACCAGCGCCGTCAGCGGCGAGATCGAGGTCAGCGTGATCGGGATCGAGAGCTCGCTCGTGTAGGCGTCGGTCGCGGCGCCCGCCAGGCCGATCCCCGCCGCCGCCCCGAGCACGCCGCCGGCGAGCCCGGCGACGACGCCGAAGGTCAGGTAGTGGGCGACGACTTCGCGGCGCGAGCGCCCACAGGCGCGCAGCATGCCGATCGTCGGCCGCTGCGCGGTGACCAGGCGGCGCATCAGGACGCCGGTCGCCAGCGCCGCCGCGGTGAGGAAGAGCAGCGGGAAGAGCACGGCGAGCTCGCGGAAGCTCTTCACATCCTGCTGCAGGGCGCTGTTCGAGGGCTGGTCGGCACGGGTCAGCACGTCGCTCGCGCCGAGCCCGGCCGCATCGCGGCTCAGCTTCGCCGTCAGCGCCGGGTCTTCGCCGCCGCCGGAGTAGTAGATCGCCGCCTGGTCGGGACCGCTCGCCCCGGCAAGCCGGCGCGCCAGCCGCTCGGGCGCGAAGAGCACGCCGAAGTCCTTCGGCGCCGGCAGGATGTCCTGGCGGCTGCGCGCCGGCCAGAAGTACTCCGGCGAGGAGGCGACGCCGACGATCCGCACCGGCACCGGCCCGGCCGCCCCCACCACGGTCACCGTGTCGCCGACCGCGAGGTCGAAGGCTTCCGCCATGTGCTTCTCGACCAGCACGCCGTCGGGTTGGGACGGCCGCAGGTAGCCGCCGCTTTCGACCTCGACCCGGTCGACCGCCGGCTGCCCCCCCGGCGGCAGACCGACCACCCGGCCGAGGAACTTGTCGCGGCCGATGTGCAGCGGCAGGTCCGCCTGGGTGCGCTCCTGCACCGCGCCCACCCCCGGCGTGCCCCGCGCCTCGCGCGCCAGCGGCCCGATCCGCCCGCCGGTCACGGTCAGGTTGGCGAAGCGGTACTCGGTAAAAGCCCCCCGGTAGGAGGCGTCGAGGTTGCGGTAGGCGTCGTAGCTGGCGCCGAACAGGGCGACCCCGAGGAAGATCGTCAGCGCGATCGCGAGAAAGGAGCCGCGCTGGCGGCGCATGTCGCGGCGCGCCTTCGTCCGCAGCGTCCGCGAGCCCATTCGCAGCTCACCACTCGAGCCGCTCGGCGGGCGCCGGCGCCTCGTTGCGCTCGTCGCCGACGATGCGGCCGTCGCGCATGCGCAGCACCCGGTCGGCCATGCGGCCGATCGCGGCGTTGTGGGTGACGAGCAGGACCGTCTGCTGCAGCTCGTGGCTGAGCTCGTGCAGCAGGCCGAGCACAGTGCGCCCGGTCTCCAGGTCGAGCGCGCCGGTCGGCTCGTCGCCGAGCAGCACGCGCGGCCCGCCGGCGAGCGCACGGGCGACGGCGACCCGCTGCTGCTCGCCGCCCGAGAGCTGCGCGGGGAAGTGGTCCATGCGGTCGCCCAGGCCGACCCGTTCGAGCATCTCGGGAGCGCGCTCGGCGGCGCCGCTCAGCTCGGCGACGAGCTCGACGTTCTCCAACGCGGTCAGGGTGGGGATCAGGTTGAAGAACTGGAAGACGAAGCCGACCGTCTCGCGGCGGAACCGGGTCCGCCCTTCCTCGTCGAGCTCGGTGACGTCGCTGCCGCCGACGACGATCTCGCCCTCGCTCGCCGGCTCGATCCCGCCGATCAGGTTGAGCAGCGTCGTCTTGCCCGAGCCGCTCGGCCCGAGTAGGACGACGAACTCCTCCGGCCGGATCTCGAGGTCGACCCCGCGCAGCGCATGTACGGCCACCTCGCCCTCGCCGTAGGTCTTGCGGACCCCGCGAAGGCTGACGACGGGGTCACTCGTCGGATCCGGTTCCATCCTCACCGGCCATCTTCTCGCCGGACGTCGGCCAGGGGACCGCTTCGCCCGCCTCCCAGGCAGGCGGTTTGTCGCCGGGGAGCCAGCCGAGCAGCAGCAGCGCGAGGTAGACGAACCAGAGCAGCGTGAACTGGAAGAAGATGAAGGAGACGGCGCCGAGCGCGATCCCGAGCGAGCCCCAGAAGCGATTCAGCAGGCCGGTGCGCATCGCGTAGAGGGCGGTGTAGATCATCGCCACGAGGAAGCCGAGCTGGCCGCCGATCGCGAAGCCGGCGGCCAGCGAGCGCAGCGGCGCTTCGGTGATCGCGTCGTTGGCGGCTTCGTTTGCCTTGTCGCTGCTCAGGCCGATTCCCTTCGCGGTCAGCTGGGGGACTTCGTGGGTGACGAATTCCGTAGCCGCGTGCAGGGTCGAGAGGCCGCTGAGGATCGCCAGCACGGCGAGGAACAGCGGCGCGGCGACGACCACCCCGACGAGCTGACCGCGCATCCTGTCGCTGCGCGCGTTGGCGGCGCGGAAGAGGAAGTAGAGCGGCGCCGCGAGCAGGCCGACGCCGAGCGCCTGCAGGACGCTGGAGAGGAGCTGGGAGCTGCGGTGGTCCTGCACGTTGCGCAGCAGCTCCGATTCGCCGTTGCCGCCGCCGACCCCCTGGCTGGCGACGAGGATCGCGGCGATGATCAGCAGGATCGCGGCCAGCGTCGCGACCGCGACCGGCCGCGCCCAGCGCGCCTCCCAGGCGAGGATCGCCTCTCTGCTCAAGCTCCGCTCAGCCTCGCTCGTGGAAGTAGAACTGGGGCAGGGCGCCCTCGATCACCTCGGCGGTCATCCGCTGCGCCAGCTCGAGGTTGCCGGTGCGCACCGCGATGTCATCGAGCGTGACGATGCCGACGAGGCTGCCGCCGTCGACGACCGGCAGGCGGCGCGCCCGGTGCTGGACCATCAGCGCGGCGGCCTCGTCGAGCTCCATCTCCGGCTCCCCGCAGACCAGCGGTCGCGAGGCGTGCTCACCGACGGTGGCCTCCGGGTCGACCCCCTCGGCGAAGACCCGCACCGCGAGGTCGCGGTCGGTGACCATCGCCACCGGCGAGCCGGCGGGGTCGACGACGACGACCGAGCCGACCCGGTTGTCGCGCATCTGGCGGGCGACCGAGACCGCGCTCGCCTCGGGCGGGGCGGTGACGACCCCGGCGGTCATGATCTCGCTGAGCTGCATGCCGCGTACGCTACCGCGCATGAGTCGCGCGAAGCGCACCCCCGTCGTCCCGCTCGAGGCGGGCGCCGGGCCGGACAACCCGCCCTGCCCCGCCTGCGGCGAGCCGCTCTTCGGCTGGATCGACCGGCGCCCCGGCCTGGCCGGCCCCGTCAGCCGCTGCGAGAGCTGCGGGCTGGGCGTCGTCGGAGCGGACGCGTGTACCGAGGAGGCGCTGCGCGAGCTCGACCGTCGCGGCAACGCGGTGGGCGCGACGATCGTCAACCGCGCCGGCTTCGCCGCCTGGATCGGCGCCGCCGGCTGGGCCGGCCTGGAGCCGGGCGCCCGCTACCTCTTCACCCCCGAGTCGGTGCGCCGCCTCGTCGCCAACCGCGACCAGGTCGTGACCGCCGCCCGCTGGTCCCCCGCCAAAGGCATCGCGACGATGTGGCAGACGCTCCTCAACAGCGCCACCTTCGGCCACAACGCGGCGGTCGGGCAGGCGGTCAAGGCGAAGAAGCCCTGGCAGCGCCGGATCGACTGGATCGTCGTCGTCGCGCTGGCGATTCCCGCCGCGATCGTCGCGGCCCCGCTTGAGCTCGCCGGGGCGTTGTTCCGCCGCGGCAGCGCGCTCGCGCTGCGCTTCGAACTGCTCTAGGAAAGGCCTTCGCGGGCCTCGCGCACGAGCGTCACAGCCTCGGGGAAGAGCACGCGGATCGCGTCGCGGGCCTGCATCGCCTGCTCGTCGCTGGAGCCCGTGAGATCCATCCGCTGGATCGAGGCAACGGTCAGCTCGACCGCGAGCTTGATCGCGTTGTCGGCCCAGGCGACGCGCTGGGACGACTGCATCTGCTCGTTGAGCTCCTCCATGCGGGCACGGAACTCGTCTGGGTCGCCAAAGAGGTTGAAGCCCTCCACAGGGGGAATGTAAGCAGACCGCGCGCTTCGCGGCACGAAGTCCTTTCATTTCGCGCGCCACACGCGCGCCGGCGCCCCCTAGCGTCGCCGCCATGCGGAACGAACGCGGATCGGCGAGCGTCGAGCAGGCGGGCCTGGTGGCGCTCGTCGCGCTGCTCCTGCTGGTCGCGATCACGGCGCTCGAGGCGGGCGGCGAGGTCGACCCGCGCCGCGGCATCGGCGGCACGATCGCTCGGCGGCTCGCCTGCGCGCCGCGGCTGCCCGGCCCGTGCCGGCGCCACCCGCTCGTCTCCGCCTACGGCTGGCCGCTCGCCCGCCTCGCCCGTGCGCTGGCGCCGGCCCCGGCCGCCCGCCGCGGCCTCGACGGCCTGCCGCTGATGCCGGTCGACTTCCGCCGCTGCCGGCGCGAGAGCTGCGCCGTCGCCGCCGGCCCGCATGTCACCGCCTCCAACCGTCGCGTCACCGTCTTCACCGAGCTCGAGGACCGCCGCCGCGAGCGCGGCTGGGTCGAGCTCACCTACTGGCTCTACCGGCCGACGCTCGGCTGGCAACGCGTCGTCCGCCAAGCCGGACGGGCCCAGGTCGAGGCGGCGAGCCATGTCCGCGTCCTGCTGAAGGACGACCCGAACCTCGTCCCGCTGGAGATCCTCCCCGGCCGCGACCAATACGACTTCCCACCCGCCGAGGAACCTCCCTGGCGCTGGCAGATCCGCAGCCGCCACCCGGGTTGGTCAAGCTGAGCCGGGATCGGCCGCAGCCTGGTCCGCTTCCGCCTGGCGGATCAATCCCCGCCAGTCGGTCGTGCGGAAAACCAAGAAGATCGCGGCGAAGCCGAGGAGGACCGACCAGGCGGCCATCGCGATCTGGGTGCCGACCGAGAAGGAGAGGACCGCGGTGCGCGACGGTCCGGAGAGGGTCGCGAAGAGCAGCGCCTGCTGGGCGCCGGCGCCGCCCGGCGTGAAGGGGAGGACGTTGGCGATCGCCTGCACGCTCATCACCAGCATCACGTTGCCGACCGAGCCGCCGATGCCGAAGGCCTCGAGGAAGAACCAGAAGGCGGCGAAGCGAAGCAGCCAGCCGACCCCCTGCCAGGCGGCGACCTCACGCAGGTAGCGGCGCGGCGTCTTGAGAATGGCGACGCCCTGCCTGACCCGCTGCCAGAAGGCGCGCACCCGGTGGCCGAGCAGGTAGATCCCGGTGGCGATAGCCAGCAGCAGGACGCCGCTGACGGTTCCGAAGACCTGCGGGTGTCCGGCCCAGTAGGAGAGCTCGAAGGCCGGCAGGTCGGGCAGGCTGGGCGGCTGCGGCAGCAGGCCCTGGCTGATCGCGTAGAGCAGCACGAGCAGGCCGGCGCTGGTGTCGAAGACGGTCTGCACGAGGAAGGACGAGGTCACCGCCGGATAGGAGGAGCCGGGGATCTGGCGCTTGACGAGGAAGACTTTGGTCACATCCCCGGCGTGGGCGGGAAGCACCGCGTTGATCCCCGCCCCCGCCAGGTAGGCGGCGCTGAGCCGCAGGAACGAGATCCGCACGCCGGGATAGGCGGCGTGCAGGACGTTGCGCCAGGCCCAGGCGCGGGCGAGCTGCATCGCCGCGAGGCAGGCGAGCGCGACCGCGAACGGCGTCCAGCGGATGTCGGCGAGATGCGCGAAGAACTGCGCGGCGGCTTCCGCGAAGGATTCGGCGCTCGATGCGAAGTCCGCGAGGGGCATCCGGTTACACTAGCCCGCTCGTGCCAGCGCCCGACCCGACTCAGACCGCGCCCGCGGCCCCGCACGACCCCGCCGACGCGGCGATGTGCGACCGCGCCCGCGAGCGCTTCACGGGCGACCGCGGCAGCCGCTTGCGGCGCCGCCGCAAGCGCCACGCCAAGCTGCCGAACCTGATCATCATCGGCGGGCTGAAGTGCGGCACGACGAGCATCCACCATTACGTCGGCCTGCACCCGCAGGTCCAGATGTCGAAGCCGAAGGAGCTCAACTTCTTCGTCGAGGAGCTCAACTGGGACCTCGGCCTCGACTGGTACGCGAGCCGCTTCGACGACCGCTTCGAGGTGCGCGGCGAGTCCTCCCCCCACTACACCAACCTGCCGCGCTTCAAGGGCGTGCCCGAGCGGATCAAGGCCAACTGCCCCGACGCCCGCCTGATCTACATGGTGCGCGACCCGATCAAGCGCATCCTCTCCCACTGGGTACACGCGACCGGCGCCGGCTACGAGACCCGCGAGCTCGTCCCGACGCTGTCCCAGCCCGACTCCTCCTACATCCACCGCTCGCTGTACTGGATGCAGCTGCAGCCCTACCTGGAGCTGTTCGACCGCGAGCAGATCGTGGTGATCACGCAGGAGGAGCTGCAGCGCGAACGCGAGGAGACGATGCGCAAGGCGTTCCGCTTCGCCGGCGTCGACGAGACCTTCACCTCCGAGCAGTTCGACCGCGAGTGGGAGAAGTCGAGCGCCAAGCAGGGCGACAAATACCAGGTGATGGAGAAGCTGGTGAAACTGCCGGGGCTGCGCTCCTTCGACCGCAACTTCGACCGCCTGCCCGAGTCGATGCGCTGGATCGTCGAGAAGGTGGTCCACGACCCCGAGAAGCCGCCGGCGCCGAAGCCCGAGCTGCCCGACGACCTGTTCGAGACCCTGCGTGGCCGCTTCGGCGCCGACGTCGCCGCCCTGCAGGAGTTCGCGGGCCGCGAGTTCGCCGGCTGGCACGACTACTCCTAGCGCCCGCGGTCGAGCTTTCGACCGCTATGCGACTCAAACCTCGACCGCACTAGGGTGAGGCGGACCGATGCGGCGCCTCGTGCCCGATCCCGCTGCGACCACCGTCGAGCAGCAGCTCGCCTCCTACCGGCCGGGCGAGGGCGCGCGCGATGACCGGCCCTTCGTCGCGATGAACTTCGCCGCCACGGTCGACGGGCGGGCGACGATCGAAGGGGTCTCGGGGCCGATCGGATCGGCCACCGACACGGCGATGCTGGCGGGCCTGCGGAAGCGCTTCGACGCGGTGATGATCGGCGCGGGCACCAAACGAGCCGAGCGTTACGAGGGCCTGAAGAAGAAACTGGTCGTGGTCGAAAGCGGCCCGCAGGGACCTGCCGACCTGCCGGCGCTGCTGCGCTCGCTGCGCGGGGAAGGCGTGCGGGCGCTGCTCTGCGAGGGGGGGCCGCGGCTGCACGCCTCGCTGCAGGCGGCCGGCCTGGTCGACGAGCTGTTCCTGACGATCGCGCCGAAGCTCAGCGGGGCGGGGGCGCCGTCGATCCTCGAGGGCGCGCTCGCGGAAACGATCGGCCTCGAGCTCGCCTGGCTGCTGGAGGAGGACGGCGAGCTCTTCGCCCGTTACAGCGTCGCGCGGTAGCGTTCGCCTCCCAAACCGAGGAGAGAAAGCCGAGCCATGGACTTCAAGCCCAGCCCCCAGGTCGAGACCCTGCGCGAGCGGATCCTCGACTTCATCGACGCCGAGATCTACCCGCAGGAGCGGCAGATCATGGAGGCGCTGGACGAGGAGGTCGGCCCCGGCGTCGCCTACCCGAAGATCCTCGTTGAGGTGCGCGAGAAGGCGAAGTCGGAGGGGCTGTGGAACCTCTTCATGCCCGACGAGCGCTTCGGCCCCGGCCTCAGCAACTGGGAGTACGGGCTGCTCTGCGAGGAGATGGGGCGCAGCCCCGCGGCGGCGCCGATGGCCTTCAACTGCTCGGCGCCCGACACGGGCAACATGGAGATCCTCGCCGAGCACGGGACCGACGAGCAGCGCGAGCGCTGGCTGGAGCCGCTGCTTGAGGGGCAGATCCGCTCCTGCTTCTCGATGACCGAGCCCGACGTCTCCGGCTCAGACCCGACGCTGCTGCAGGCGCGCGCCGTGCGCGACGGGGACGAGTGGGTGATCGACGGCCACAAGTGGTTCACCTCCGGCGCGGTCGGCGCCGAGCTGGCGATCGCGATGGTCGTCACCGACCCCGACGCGCCCCCCTACAACCGCGCCTCGATGATCTGCGTGCCGACCGACAACCCCGGCTTCAACCTGGTGCGGCCGATCCCGGTGATGGGGCACGACCGCGGTCCCGGCCACTGCGAGATCCGCTACGAAGAATGCCGCGTGCCGCTCGCCAACCTGCTCGGCGGCGAGGGCCAGGGCTTCGCGATCGCCCAGGACCGGCTCGGCCCGGGCCGCATCCACCACTGCATGCGGGCGATCGGCACCGCCGAGCGGGCGCACGAGATGATGTGCCGCCGCGCCAACGAGCGCGAAGCTTTCGGCGGCCCGCTCGCCGACAAGCAGTTCGTCCAGGAGGCGATCGCGACCTCGCGGATGGAAATCGACCAGGCGCGGCTGCTGACGATGTACGCGGCGTGGAAGATGGACACCGAGGGCAAGCGCGCCGCCCGCCAGTCGATCTCGGCGATCAAGATCGTCGCCGCCAACATGGTGATGGAGGTGCTCGACCGGGCGATCCAGATCCACGGCTCGCTGGGGATGACCGACGACACCCCGCTCGCCTCCCTCTGGCGCTTCAGCCGCATGCTGCGCCTGGCAGACGGCCCCGACGAGGTCCACAAGATGGTCCTCGCCCGCCGCGAGCTCAACCGCTGGTCAAAGCGCGCCGAGGCCGAGGCGGCCGGCGAACAGC
Source organism: Solirubrobacterales bacterium (assembly GCA_035266685.1). Lineage (GTDB taxonomy): Bacteria > Actinomycetota > Thermoleophilia > Solirubrobacterales > 70-9 > VRUE01. Next base: position 3,148 of record DATFMX010000146.1, on the reverse strand, counting down.
CCGAGCCCAGGCACACCCCGCGCCCGATCTGAAATCCCAATTCGCCGGGCAGGGAATCCCAGATTGTCAGGGTTATTATCGGATATGATAAGCCAGTGTCCCTGGACGATAGAGATCCGCGATTCGTAGCTCTGCTGGAGTCCGCCGCCCACCTGCAGCGGCTGGTACCGGGCGCGGTGCTGGTCGGAGGGAGCGCGGCGATTCTCTACGCGGACCATCGCGAATCGCGCGACCACGACCATGTCGTCTCCGATCTCGCCGACCGCTTCGAGATGGTGCTGGAAGCGGTCGAGGAGGACGAAGGCTGGGCGACCAATCGGGTGACTCCCGGGAAGGTGATTCTCGGCAACCTCGACGGAATCGAAGCCGGGGTGCGCCAGATGATCCGCAAGACGCCTCTGGAGGTCACCGCGGTCAGCGTCCCCTCGGGCGGCGAGGTGACCGTACCGACCGTCGAGGAGACCCTGCGGATCAAGGCCTTCCTCATCGTGCGCCGCAACCAAACCCGTGACTACCTCGATCTCGCCGCGCTCTCGGACCAGGTCGGCGTCGAGCGCGCCGCCGAGGTGCTGTCGGGCATCGACGACTACTACGCCGACCAGAACGACAGCGACGAGGGCATCGCCTCGCAGCTGGTGCGCCAGCTCTCCGATCCCCAGCCGGCCGACAGGGCGGTGATCGATCAACTCCCCTCCTATCGCCGGCTGCGCAAGCGCTGGAGCGACTGGGACGCGGTGACCGAGGTACTCGGCGCCGTTGCAGCGGAGATGGCGGAGCAATGACGCTGGCCTTTCGCAATGTCAGCGCATCGCCGGACGACCCGGTCGAGCAGTGGCCGCAGGAGGCGATTCAGGCCGCGCTCGGGCGCGGCAGCCTCTCGCACTGGCGGCGGCTTGCCAGGGCGATCCGCGACGACCCGTGGGGGCCGGTCGCCCGGCGGGTGGAGGAGGTGCTCACCTACAGCCGTCCCTACGGCGTCGCGAAGGCAATGGAACGGATCGTCGCCCGGGCGCGCGAGGCGGCTGAGGCGAGCGAGCGGCAGGCCGTCGCCGTCGAGGTCGTGCGACTGATCGACGAATCCGGCCTCTCCCGCGCCGAATTTGCCTCCCGCATCGGCACCTCCGCCTCTCGCCTCTCAACCTACGCGACCGGCAAGGTGGCCCCGTCTGCCGCGCTACTCGTCCGCATGCGATCCGTCGCCGGGCGCTATCAGGCGGGAAGCGATGACCTGATTGATACCTGATGAGGTATCATCGGAGCATGGAGTCTCCGGCAAAGGTCGTGCGCAAGCTGCGCTTGGCGGCCGGGCTGTCGCAGCGGGACTTGGCGCGGCTCGCCGGCACCTCGCAGCCAGCCGTCGCGCGCTACGAGAGTTGCGCGGCGACTCCCTCCTGGGAGACGCTTCAACGGCTGGCGGCAGCCTGCGGGAGGCGGCTTGCGATCAAAGTCGAGATCGTGCCCGATCCCCACGATGTCGAGCTGGCCGAAGGCATGCTCGACCTGACTCCCACCGAGCGCCTGCGGGCGCTGGGCCGCTACGCGCACCTGGGTGACCTGGCACGGAGCGGTCGAGCGTGACCGAGCTGGACCCCGAAAGGCCGCGATCGGCGGCTACGAGGAGGTCGCCACGGTGGAGCTCTCGCTGGGCGACCTCACGATCCGGGCGATCACGATCGACGAGGTCATCGCCTCGAAGGAGACGCTCGGACGCCCAAAGGACGCCGCCGCGCTGCCGGCTCTCTACGCGACCCGCGAGGCCTTGCGCCGGCGGAAAGATGCAAAGGACAAGTCCGGATAGCCGTTCCAGACCGCGTCGACCTACGCAACCGGCAAGGTCACGCCGTCGGCCGCGCTGCTCGTCCGCATGCGATCCGCCAGCGGCGCCGATCCGGACTGAGCTCCAGGAAATGGTCCTCGCCGCCGCGAGCTCAACCGCTGGTCGAAGCGGCTGGAATCCCGGCACGCCATCTTGTCGATTTAGGCTCAGTTCGGAATCGATGACCCGCCTCAGCGGGCCATCGATTCCGAGGGTGGCCCGATCTACTCGAAGACGATGTAGAACGGGTGATTTGATGGGGTGGTGGGCGCAGCCGCAGTGGTCGTGCGTACCCTCCCGCCGCCTTCCGGACACCCGGCAAGGCCTCCACCGGGAAAGGTCGGGTTGACGAGGATCCCGTCAACCGGACCAAGGGAGTCCGGCGAGACCGTCACAACGTGAACGGTGAAGGGAAGATTGCTGATGCAATAGACCCCTTCTTCCGTCCGGCTGACGTTGGCATTCGTGACATTCTTCGAGTTCGCTGCATCGACGCTTCCACTTGCCTCGATGTGAGCGTAGGCGACCGCTGAGCCAGCAGCACCGGTTTCGCCTTTTTCTCCTTTTTCCCCGGTGTCGCCTTTGTCGCCCTTCTCGCCTTTTTCGCCCTGCGGGCCCTGAGGCCCAGCGGGCAGCTGGCCCTGCTTGAAGTCAGCCGCCTGCAGCGAGTGGTTCTTGACTTTCGCGCTGTTTACGGCGTTCTTTCGGATCTGCTTCGGACCGACGCTGTTCTTCGGCAGATGGGTGGCAGCAAAGGCCGTGGCCCCACCGAGCATCAGGAATACCGCGATGGTTGACATCACGTTCGCATACGTGAGCCGCTTGCTTATCTGTTTCAAGACTCTCTCCTTCAGATGTGGGGAGGGAGGAGCGGTGGACGAGCCTCCCGGCCCGGATGGCAAGGCTATGCGGGGAACGATCCCAGGTCGGCCGTTTCCCGTCAACAGCTCTGGACTGCAGATACACGGCCCGCTCGGGATGACCAGACACCCCGCTGGCTGGCGGAGCAGGGAGTCCTGTAGGCACAGCGCCCGTTTCGACGGCCCCGACGAGGTCCACAAGATGGTCCTCGCCCGCCGCGAGCTCAACCGCTGGTCGAAGCGAGCCGAAGCCGAAGCGGCCGGAGAACAGCCCGAGCCCAGGCACGCCCCGCGGCCGATCTAGCTCCGGGACCCCAAGACGACATAATGTTTCGACTATGCAGGAACACCTAGAAGAGCACGGGGGTCATGGGTCATGACCAGCTGATATTCCGCAACGTCAGCGCCTCGCCTGACGACCCGGTCGCCCAGTGGCCGCAGGAGCGATTCAGGCAGCACTCGAGCGCGGCAG
>DATFMX010000145.1:0-14270 GCA_035266685.1 Solirubrobacterales bacterium | reverse complement strand
CCAAGCACGAGGGCCTGTCGATGATCTGGGTCCCGCGTGAGGTCGACGGGATGGAGATCGTCCCGATCGACACCATGGGCGGCCGCGACACCAACACCCTCTACCTCAACGACGTCGAGGCGCCTGCCGAGGCCGTGCTCGGCGAGGTCGACCAGGGCTGGACCCAGCTGATGGCCGGGCTCAACGTCGAGCGGCTGATCCTCGCCGCGACGATGCTCGGGATCGGCCAGCGAGCCTTCGACGACGCGCTCGCCTACGTCAAGGAGCGCAAGCAGTTCGGCCGCCCGATCGGCTCCTTCCAGGCGCTCCAGCACCGGCTCGCCGACATGGCGACGGAACTCGAATCGGCCCGCCTGATGACCCGCTGGGTCGCCGCGCTGACCGACGAGGACCCGGGCCGCATGCTGCCCCGCGAGGCCTCGATGGTGAAGCTGCATGTCACCGAGGTCGCCAAACGCATCGCGGTCGAGGGCATGCAGCTGATGGGCGGCTACGGCTACTCCTCCGAGTACGACATGGAGCGCCTCGTCCGCACGACGATGGTCTCGACGATCTACGGCGGCACCTCGGAGATCCAGCGCACGATCATCGCCAAAACGCTCGGCCTCTGAGCCTGTACTGAGAGAGGACTTGCAGCGTCCCCGATAGTGGGGGACGTTCGTCCAGGCACGGGGGCGAGTCCTTCCCGATGACCCCGCCCGGTCCGATGCGTCCATGTGTACGGACGCAGGACAATCCATCTCACCGCGGCTCTCGCGCTGAGCGCGGCGGCCCTTGCCGGCGCCGCCCCGGCGAGCCCCGCCGCGACCCGCGAGCCGTTGCGCGACGCGCTCGCAGCCGCCCGCCACCCGGCGCGCGCCTTCGACTCGGCGGTACGGCCGCGGCCGGCCGCGCTGCGGGCGATGGTTCGCCGGTCGGCCCGGCGCTACGCCTCCGCGGCAGACGAATTCCAGATCTCCTCCGACAGCTACGGCGCCGCCGAGCTCGAATCGGTGGCGGCGGTGCTGCGCTCGCTCGACCATGGCCCGGAGATGGCCGAGCTGAGCGTTTTCGTCGCCACCCCCGAGCAGATCAGCGAAGCGTGCGGCGCCGAAGTGCTCGCCTGCTACTTCCCCGCCGTCGACGAAATGGTCGTCTCCGGCGTCGACCGCCCGGTGGCGGGCGTGCCGCGCGACTTCGCGATCGCCCACGAGTACGGCCACCACATCGCCAACACCCGCGACGGTGGCGCCCAGCCCGCGATCGAGGCCGGCACGGTCCGCTGGGCGACCTACGAGCGCGTCTGCCAGCTCACCCGCCGTGGCCGCCTCTTTCCCGGCAACCAGGGCGCTCACTACTGGGAGGACCCCGAGGAGGCGTTCGCCCAGTCCTACGCCCACCTGAGCCTTCCGGCCGCCCGGGTCAGCTGGCAGTACACGCCGCTGCTGCGCCCGACCGCCGTCTCGCTGGCGAAGATCCACGCCGACGTCGCCCATCCCCTGGGCGGGCCGGTCGACGAAAGCTGGGGCGGCAGCATCGCGGCGCCGGCGCCGCAGCCGGCCGCCTCGGCCGGCGTGCGCTCGGGCCCTGTCGGCATCGCAGCCGGCCACGCGGTCGGCGATCCGCCCGGGGTCGCCTCGCGCCTCGTGCGCACCCCGCTGGACGGTCCGGTCACCGTCTCCCTGCAGGCCGCGGAAGGCGCCGGGCTGGCGCTGACCGTGCGCGATCCAGTCAACGGCCGGGTCCTCGCCCGCAGCGTCACCGGCCCCGACGGAGGCGCCCGGATCGCCTACTCCAACTGCGGCCACGCCGCCCTGCGGCTCGAACTCCACGCCACCTCCGGCCCGGCCGAGTTCCGGGCGGCAATCGCAAGGCCCTGAGTAGCGCTATCCTTCGCGGCAGCCTCGCGCTTCGGCCCGGGGTTTTCTCTTGTAACGGCGTCGTTCGGCAACGAGGAGAAGCATGGCTCGCGGAGATGTCCGCATCGCGGTGACGCTGGCTTGCGAAGACTGCAAGCGGCGCAATTATCAGACCAACAAGTCGCGGCGAAACTCGCCGGACCGGATCGAGCTGCGTAAGTACTGCCACTGGTGTGGCCGCCACACGGCGCACAAGGAGACCAGGTAGCGGCTGATGGCCAAATCGCGCGCACAGCGCAAGGCCGAGAAACGCGCCCGCGAAGCCGAAGAGCGAGAGCGCTCCGGCGGCAACGGCAGCCGTAAGTCCGACTCGCGCGCCCAGCACGACACCCAGGTCGGGGTCTCCGGCGACATCGCCGAGATCGAAGCGGTCGAGGCGGGGATCGGCGCCGGCGCGGCCGAAGCCGACCTCGAGACGCCCGACGCGCCGAAGGGCCGCAGCACCCGGCGCGCCGAGGCGAAGGCGGTCAAGCAGGCCGAAAAGCGCGAGCGCGAGGAGCAGAAGCGCCGCGAGCGCGAGCAGGTCTCCAAGCGCCAGAAACAGGCCCAGGCCGAGAAGCGCCAGCGCGGCGGGGTCATCGGCTTCCTCGTCTCCTGCTGGGCCGAGCTGCGCAAAGTCCAGTGGCCGGACCGCGAAACGCTCGTCCAGGCGACCGCCGTGACGATCATCTTCGTCGCCGTCGCCGCGACCTACCTCGGCGCTCTCGACAGCGCCTTCAGCTTCCTCATCAAGCAGATCCTCTAGCGGGATCCCCTAAGAAAAGGCAAGGCAATCTCCAGATGTATCGCTGGTACGTGATCAACACCTACTCTGGCCACGAGAACAAGGTCAAGCACAACCTCGAGCACCGGGTGCAGACGATGGCCCAGAACCGCAACGTGCGCCAGGTCGTGGTGCCCACCGAGCAGGTGATGGAACTCAACAAAGAAGGCCAGAAAGAACCGAAGGAGAAACGGACGATGCCCGGCTACGTCCTGGTCAACATGGAGATGACCGACGACGCCTGGGGTCTGGTCAAGAACACGCCCGGCGTGACCGGTTTCGTCGGCTCGCGCAACAAGCCGGTGCCGCTCTCCAAACCGGAGGTCGACCGGCTGCTGCACCGCGAGACCGCCGAGCGCCCGCGCACGCAGGCCCAGTTCTCGGTCGGCGAATCGGTCAAAGTCATCAACGGCCCGCTCTCCGACTTCTCCGGCGAGATCGCCGAGATCAACGAGGACGCCGCCAAACTCAAGGTGCTGGTCTCGATCTTCGGCCGCGAGACCCCGGTTGAGGTCAATTACGACCAGGTCAAGAAGATCTAGCTACCCTCTCCGATCCCAATGGCGAAAAAAGTCCTCACCCTCATCAAGCTGCAGATCCAGGCAGGCAACGCCAACCCGGCGCCGCCGGTCGGTCCCGCGCTGGGCCAGCACGGCGTCAACATCATGGAGTTCTGCAAAGCCTTCAACGCCCAGACGCAGGGCGAGGGCGGCACGATCATCCCGGTCGAGATCACCGTCTACGAGGACCGCAGCTTCGACTTCGTCACCAAGACGCCGCCGGCCGCGGTGCTGATCCGCGAAGCGATCGGCATCCCCAAGGGCTCGGGCGAGCCGCACGTGAACAAAGTCGGCACGATCTCCCCGGAGCAGATCCGCCAGATCGCCGAGCGCAAGATGCCCGACCTCAACGCCAACGACCTCGACGCCGCCTCGAAGATCATCGCCGGCACCGCCCGCTCGATGGGCGTCGACGTCAAATAGGAGACTTCGAATGGCCCACGGCAAGCGCTACCGCAAACAGGCAGACAAAGTCCAGCGCGAGCATCTCTACCCGCCCGCCGAGGCGATCTCGCTGATCAAGGAGACCGCCAGCGCCGGCTTCGACGAGACGGTCGAGCTGCACCTGCGGCTCGGCGTCAACGTGCGCCACGCCGAGGAGCAGCTGCGCGGCACGCTCGGGCTGCCGCACGGGCTGGGCAAAGAGGTGACGATCGCGGTCTTCGCCGAAGGCCAGCAGGCGCGCGACGCCGAGGCGGCCGGCGCCGATTTCGTCGGCGGCCAGGACCTGGTCGAGAAAGTCAGCGAGGGCTGGACCGACTTCGACGTCGCGATCTCGACCCCGGACATGATGAAAGCCGTCGGCCAGCTCGGCCGCGTGCTCGGCCCGCAGGGCAAGATGCCCAACCCGAAGGTCGGCACGGTCACCGAGGACATCGAGAAGGCGGTCGGCGAGTCGAAGGCGGGCAAGGTCGAGTACCGGACCGACCGCCAGGCGATCGTCCACCTGGCGATCGGCAAGGCGAGCTTCGAGCAGCAGCAGCTGCTGGAGAACTGCCTCGCGGTGATCGACGAGGTGATGCGCGCCAAACCGTCCTCCTCGAAGGGCAAATACATCCTCTCGGCGACGCTGACGACGACGATGGGCCCCGGGATTCACGTCGACGCGGGCGCGAGGACGAAAGAGCCGGCAATCGCGTAGAATCGCGCGCCGCGCATCAGCCCAAGACCACCGGCAGCCGCCGGTGGGCCGATTTCCCACGATATAGGTGGGTTTTAGGCCCGTCGGCAGCGGAAGCCCCGGTGCAGGTTAGAGATGAACAGAGAAGAAAAGGGACAAGCCATTGAGGAGATCGCTGCCGAGATCGGTGCGGCGGAGGCGATCTTCGCCGTCGACTACCGCGGCATCAGCGTTCCCCAGGCGGCCGAACTGCGCGCCAAGCTGCGCGAGGCCGACACCGGCTTCCGCATCGTCAAGAACCGGCTGACCAAACGCGCCGCCGACCAGGCCGGCGAGCAGCGGCTCGCCGAGTTCCTTCAGGGTCCGACCGCGCTGGCCTTCGTCCGCGGCGACACCGCCCAGGCGGCCAAGGCGATCTCGACCTTCAACAAAGAGCACGATGTGCTCAGCTTCAAGGGCGGCTTCATGGGCGACCTGGCGCTCGACGAAGAACGCTTCAAGTCGATCGCCCGCCTGCCGGCGCGCGAAGTGCTCGACGGGCAGCTCGCCGGCGTCGTGGCGAGCCCGCTCACCGGCCTGGTCCGCGGCCTCGGCTCGATGGTCTCCGGGCTCGCCAACCAGCTTCAGCAGCTTCAAGAACAAAAGGAGAAAGACGCCTGATGGCAACCAAGGTAAAAACTGAGGATTGGATCGAGGAGCTCAAAGGCATCTCGGTGCTCGAGCTCTCCGAGCGGATCAAAGCGCTCGAGGAGGAGTTCGGCGTCTCCGCGACGGCGGTCGCCGCCGCGGCCCCGGCTGCTGCCGGCGCGGCCGACGGCGACGGCGACGGCGGAGCCGAAGAGTCCTCCACCGTCGACCTGGTGCTGACCGAGGTCGGCGGCCAGAAAGTCCCCGTGATCAAGGTCGTGCGCGCGGCCACCGGCCTCGGCCTGAAAGAGGCCAAGGCGATCGTCGACGAGGCCCCGAAAGCGATCAAAGAGGGCATCGAGCGCGACGAAGCCGAGAAGATCAAAGGGGAACTCGAGGAGGCCGGCGCGACCGTCGAGCTCAAATAACGCGCTACAATGCGGAATTCGGCCGTGGGCTCGGCCGAGCCGCCGGGCGACCGGGGCAGTTTGTTATCTTCCCTGGTCGCGCGCCTGTTGTGTCCCCCTGCCCATATCTGCGCTGTATCCACGTCCCTCTGACCGTCTGAGGAGTCGCCGACTTTGGCACGTTCGAACGCTGCCCCCGTAACCCGTAGGAGTTTCTCCCGACTAGATACCCCCCTCGAGGTACCCCACCTGATCGACATCCAGCGTCGCTCCTTCGAAGAGCTGACCGATTCGAAGGGTGGCGGGCTGAGAGAGACCATCGACGACATATCCCCGATCGAGGACTACACGGGGAATCTCGCGATCGTCTTCGGCGAGTTCAAATTCGAGGAGCCGCCGCACACGATCGAGGAGTGCCGCGAGAAGGACATGACCTACTCGCGACCGCTCTCGGCGACCGTCGCCTTCCAGAACAAGGAGACCGGCGAGATCCGCGAGCAGGCCGTCTTCATGGGCGACTTCCCGTGGATGACCGACCGCGGCACCTTCATCATCAACGGCACCGAGCGCGTCGTCGTCACCCAGCTCGTCCGCTCGCCCGGCGCCTATGTGATGGCGCCCAAGGACCCGGAGAAACAGGTCTTCATCGCCAACCTGATGCCGGCTCGCGGCTCCTGGCTCGAGCTGGAAATCGACAAAAAAGGCAAAGTCTTCGTGCGCATCGACCGCAAGCGCAAACTGCCCGTCACGGTGCTGCTGCGGGCGATGGGCTACGTCGACGACGAGCAGATCCTGCGGATGTTCGACGACTCGGTCTACCTCAAGCACACGATCGCCGCCGACACCGAGGCGACGACGACCGAAGAAGGCGCGCTGATCGAGCTGTTCAAAAAGCAGCGTCCGGGCGAGCCGCCCTCGGTCGACGCCGCGAAAGCGCTGCTCGAGCAGCTCTTCTTCGACCCCAAGCGCTACGACCTCACGCGGGTCGGCCGCTACAAGCTGAACGCCCGGCTCGACCTCGACATCGACCTCGACAACCGGGTGCTCACGCACGACGACATCATCGCCCTGATCAAGGAGCTGGTGAGCCTGCCGAAGCTGCTCGGGATCCCCGAGGAGATCGACGAGGAGCACCCGATCAAGGACTACGCCGCTGAGGCGGTCACCTACCCGCGCGAGCCGGTCGCCGAGCACCTCGACGAGTACGAGCACTTCGGCAACCGCCGCCTGCGCACGGTCGGCGAGCTGATCCAGGAGGCCTTCCGGATCGGCCTCTACCGGATGGAGCGGGTCGTCCGCGAGCGGCTGACGACCGAAGACGCCGACGCGATCACCCCGCAGACGATCATCAACATCCGCCCGGTCGTCGCGGCGCTGAAGGAGTTCTTCGGCTCCTCGCAGCTCTCGCAGTTCATGGATCAGACCAACAGCCTCTCCGGGCTCACGCACCGGCGGAAACTCTCGGCGCTCGGCGCCGGCGGGCTGACCCGTGAGCGGGCGCCGATCGAGGTGCGCGACGTACACCCGACCCACTACGGGCGCATGTGCCCGATCGAGACGCCGGAGGGCCCGAACATCGGCCTGCTCGGCTCGCTCGCCTCGTTCGCCCAGATCTCCGAGCACGGCTTCGTCACCACCCCCTACCGGGTGGTCAAGGACGGCGTCGTCAGCGACGAAATCCTCCACCTCGACGCGACCCAGGAGGAGGAAAAGGTGATCGCCCAGGCGAACGCCGTGGTCGATCCCGAGACGAAGAAACTGAAAGGCCCGCAGGTCCTGGTGCGCGCGGCGGAGCAGGAGTACGCGACCGCGACGCCCAAGGAAGTCGACCTGATGGACGTCTCGCCGACCCAGATCTGGTCGGTGGCGACGGCGCTGATCCCGTTCCTCGAGCACGACGACGCCAACCGGGCGCTGATGGGCTCCAACATGCAGCGCCAGGCGGTGCCGCTGCTGAAGCCCGAGCCGCCGCTGATCGGCACCGGCATGGAGCGCCGCGCCGCGGTCGACACCGGCGACGTCATCCTCGCCGCCCACGACGGCGAGGTCAGCCACGTCGACTCCGACAAGATCGTCGTCACCACGGGCTCCAAGCGGGACGAATACCCGCTGCACAAGTTCATGCGCTCCAACCAGGGGACGATCATCCACCAGCGGCCGATCGTCTCCAGCGGGCAGAAGGTGAAGGCGGGCGATGTGCTCGCCGACGGCTCCTCGACCGCGGGCGGCGAGATCGCCCTCGGCAAGAACTGCCTGGTCGCCTTCATGTCCTGGGAGGGCTACAACTTCGAGGACGCGATCATCCTCTCCGAGCGCCTGGTCAAGGACGACGAGATGACCTCGATCCACATCGAGGAGTACGAGATCGACGCCCGCACGACCAAGCTCGGCGACGAGGAGATCACCCGCGACATCCCCAACCGCTCCGAGGAGAGCCTGCGCAACCTCGACGAGCGCGGCATCGTCCGCGTCGGCGCCGAGGTGATCTCGGGCGACCTGCTGGTCGGCAAGGTGACGCCGAAGGGCGAGACCGAGCTGACCGCCGAGGAGAAGCTGATCCGCGCGATCTTCAAGGAGAAGGCGCGCGAGGTCCGCGACACCTCGCTGAAGGTCCCGCACGGCGAGGGCGGCGTGGTGATCGACGTCCTGACCTTCAGCCGCGACGACGGCGACGACCTGCCGCCCGGCGTCAACGACCTGGTCCGCGTCTACGTCGCGACCAAGCGCAAGATCGCCGAGGGCGACAAGCTCGCCGGCCGCCACGGGAACAAGGGTGTGATCTCGAAGATCGTGCCCGAAGAGGACATGCCCCACCTCGCCGACGGCACGCCCGTCGACGTGATCCTCAACCCGCTCGGCGTGCCGAGCCGGATGAACATCGGCCAGGTGCTGGAGACGCACCTCGGCTGGGTCGCCGGCAACGGCTGGTACGACGACGGCTCCGCGGCCTACAAGCAGGCGCACTCCGACGAGGGCGACGGCCGCGTCTACGTGGCCACCTCGGTCTTCGACGGCGCCAGCGTCGAGGATGTCGACGAGGCGCTGGTCGAGTGGCAGGGCCAGAACTCCGAGCGCGGCATCGACCTCGGCGTCGACAAGGGCGCCCGCGCCGGCGCCCGCGCGGAAGGCTCGATGCAGCTCTACAACGGCCGCACCGGCGAGCCGTACGAGGGCAAGGTGACGGTCGGCTACATGTACATCCTGAAGCTGCTGCACCTGGTCGACGACAAGATCCACGCCCGCTCGACCGGCCCCTACTCGCTGGTCACCCAGCAGCCGCTGGGCGGCAAGGCGCAGTTCGGCGGCCAGCGCTTCGGCGAGATGGAGGTCTGGGCCCTGGAGGCCTACGGCGCCGCCTACACGCTGCAGGAGATGCTCACGGTGAAGTCCGACGACACGGTCGGCCGGGTCAAGGCCTACGAGGCGATCGTCAAGGGCGAGAACATCCCCGAGCCCTCGATCCCGGAGTCGTTCAAAGTCCTGCTGAAGGAGATCCAGAGCCTCTCGCTCGACGCGAACGTGGTCTCCGAAGGCGGCGACGTCGAAATCTCCGAGGAGGACGACGACCTGCTGAAAGCCGCCGAGGAGCTCGGCATGGACCTGACCGGCGTGCGCGCCGACGGGGCCAACGGCGACGGCGCGGCGGACGAGAAGGAGGAGCAGGTCCTCGCCGAGGGCGAGGGCGGCTCGGATGACGGCGGCGGAGACGGAGACGGAGACGGCGCCGAGGCCGAGGCCAAAGAAGAGACGAAGGTGGAGGACTGAGGATGATCGACATCAACAACTTCGACGCGATTGAGATCGGCCTCGCGTCCTCGAAGAAGATCCGCTCCTGGAGCTGGGGCGAGGTAACCAAGCCGGAGACGATCAACTACCGCACGCTGAAGCCGGAGAAAGACGGCCTCTTCTGCGAGCGCATCTTCGGTCCGACCAAGGACTGGGAGTGCTACTGCGGCAAGTACAAGCGGGTCCGCTACAAGGGCATCGTCTGCGAGCGCTGCGGCGTCGAGGTGACGCGCTCGAAGGTGCGGCGCGAGCGCATGGGTCATGTCGACCTGGCGGCGCCGGTCTCCCACATCTGGTTCTTCAAGGGCGTGCCCAGCCGCATCGGCTACCTGATCGACATGGCGCCCAAAGAGCTGGAGAAGGTCCTCTACTTCGCCGCCTCGATGGTCACCTGGGTCGACACCGAGGCCCGCGACAAGGACCTCGGCAAGCTGGAGAAAGAAGTCAAGAAAGTCACCGACGGCTACGAGGTCGAAAAGCAGAAACGGACGCAGGAGCTGAGCGAGTCGCTGGAGCGCCGGATCAAGTACCTGGAGGAGGGCAGCCAGGACAAGTTCGACGACGACGACCACATCTGGGCCGACTCGCTGAAACTGACGGCGACGCAGCTGCGCAAGCTGAAGGACGACGAGCGCGCGAAAATGATCAAAGAACTGCGCAAGACGTTCGACGCCGAGATCTCCGACACCGAGGCCTACATCGAAGAGGCGATCGAGCGGATGGACGAAGTCTGGAAGATCTTCACCGAGATGAAGCCGAAGGACGTCGTCAACGACGAGACCGTCTTCCGTGAGCTCAAGGACCGCTTCGGCTCGCCCTTCGGCTGGGGCGAGTACTTCCGCGGCAGCATGGGCGCCGAGGCAGTGCGCGACCTGCTCGAACAGGTCGACCTGGCGGCCGAATGCGAGGAGCTCGAGCAGACGATCAACAGCTCCAAAGGCCAGAAACAGGCGCGCGCGGTGAAGCGGCTGAAAGTCGCCTCGGCCTTCCTCAACTCCGACAACAAGCCGGACTGGATGATCCTCGACTGCGTGCCGGTGATCCCGCCGGAGCTGCGCCCGATGGTGCAGCTCGACGGTGGCCGCTTCGCGACCTCGGACCTCAACGACCTCTACCGCCGGGTGATCAACCGCAACAACCGGCTGAAAAGGCTGCTCGACCTCGGCGCGCCGGAAATCATCGTCAACAACGAGAAGCGGATGCTGCAGGAGGCGGTCGACGCGCTGTTCGACAACGGCCGCCGCGGCCGTCCGGTCACCGGGCCGGGCAACCGCCCGCTGAAGTCGCTCTCCGACATGCTCAAGGGCAAGCAGGGGCGCTTCCGCCAGAACCTGCTCGGCAAGCGCGTCGACTACTCCGGCCGCTCGGTGATCGTCTCCGGCCCGAGCCTGCAGCTGCAGCAGTGCGGCCTGCCGAAGCTGATGGCGCTCGAGCTGTTCAAGCCGTTCATCATGGCCCAGCTGGTCGAGCGCAAAGCGGTGCAGAACATCAAGGCGGCCAAGAAGATGGTCGAGTCGATGGTGCCCGAGGTATGGGATGTGCTCGAGGAAGTCATCCACGAGCACCCGGTGCTGTTCAACCGCGCGCCGACCCTGCACCGCCTCGGCATCCAGGCCTTCGAACCGATCCTGGTCGAGGGCAAGGCGATCCAGGTCCATCCGCTGGTCTGCCACGCTTTCAACGCCGACTTCGACGGCGACCAGATGGCGGTCCACGTGCCGCTCTCCGCCGAGGCCCAGGCCGAGGCGCGGGTGCTGATGCTGTCGGCCAACAACATCCTCTCGCCGGCCCACGGCGCGCCACTGGCGACGCCGACCCAGGACATGGTGCTCGGCATCTACTACCTCACCTACGGCCCGCCGGCCGAGGAGCTGGCGAAGCGCGACGACGAGCTGAAGAGCGGCAAGCGCGGCGAGCTGAACGGCTCGGCGCCGAAGGTCTTCCGCTCCGCGCAGGAGGCCGAGCTCGTCTACGAGAACGGCGGCTGCAAGCTGCACGACCTGGCCGAGTACCGCCGCGCCGGCGACGAGCACTTCCTGACCACGGTCGGGCGGATCATCTTCAACGAGAAGATCGAGCGGGCGCTGGCCAACGCGCTCGGCGACGAGTTCGACCCCGAGCACTTCGTCTTCGCCAACCAGGCGCTGAAGAAGCGCGACGTCAACGAGATGGTCTCCGACCTGGTCGAGGCCTACGGGGCGCCGGCGGTCTCGCGGGTGCTCGACGCGTTCAAGGACCTCGGCTTCCACTACGCCAGCCAGGCGGGGATCACGGTTGCCAAGAACAACGTCGTCTCGCCGCCCAGCAAGGCCGAGATCCTCGACCGCTACGAGAAGCTGACGGCGGAGATCCAGGGCCAGTACGACGACGGGTACATCACCGCGGAGGAGCGCCACGAGGCGATCACCGCGCAGTGGAACAAAGCCACCGACGAGGTCGCCCAGGCGATGGAGGACAACCTCGACGAGCTCAACCCGATTTTCATGATGGCCAACTCGGGCGCTCGCGGTTCGTTCAAACAGATCCGCCAGCTGGCCGGGATGCGCGGTCTGATGGCCAATCCGAAAGGCGAAATCATCGAGCGGCCGATCAAGGCCAACTTCATGGAGGGCCTCTCGGTGCTGGAGTACTTCATCTCCACCCACGGCGCCCGAAAGGGACTCGCCGACACGGCGCTGCGCACGGCGGACTCGGGCTACCTGACCCGCCGCCTGGTCGACGTCGCCCAGGATGTGATCGTCCGCGACGAGGACTGCAAGACCAAAGACCACATCGAGATGGCGCTGCGCAAGGACGACGGCTCGCTCAACGACAACCTGTTCGGCCGCCTGGCGGCGAAAAAGCTCGAGACCAAACGCGGTCGCGAGCTGCTCAAGCGCAACCAGGAGATCACCCTCCCCGACGTCGAGCAGATCGCCGAGGCGTTCGGCGACGAGGAGATCAAAGTCCCCGTCCGCTCGACCCTCAAGTGCGAGGCCGAATCCGGCGTGTGCCGCGCCTGCTACGGCATCGCCCCGGCGACCGGCTCGACGGTCGACATCGGCGACGCGGTCGGGATCATCGCCGCGCAGTCGATCGGCGAGCCCGGCACGCAGCTGACCATGCGCACCTTCCACACCGGCGGCGTCGCCGGCCAGGACATCACGCAGGGCCTGCCGCGCATCGTCGAGCTCTTCGAGGCGCGCAAACCGAAGGGCCTTGCGCAGATGGCCGAGGAGGCCGGCAAGGTCTCGATCGAGGAGACCGACAAAGCGCTGAAAGCGATCATCACCGCTTCCGACGGCGAGGAGCACAGCTACAGCTTCCCGCCGCGCACGCGGCTGCATGTCGCCGACGGCGAGAAGGTCGAGGTCGGCCAGCAGCTCAACGAGGGCTCGCTCTACCCGGCCGACCTGCTGGCGATCCGTGGCCGCACCGAGACCGAGCTCTACCTGGTCGCCGAGGTGCAGAGGGTCTACCGGGCGCAGGGCGTCGACATCAACGACAAGCACATCGAGCTGATCGCGCGGCAGATGCTGAGGAAGGTGAAAGTCGAGTCGAAGGGCTCGACCGAACTGCTGCCGGGCCAGCTCGAGGACCGCAACGCGCTCAAACGGCTCAACAAGCAGGTCAGGGCCGACGGCGGGACCGCGGCGAAAGGCGAGGAGGTCATCCTCGGGATCACCAAGGCGTCCCTGGCGACCGAGTCCTTCCTCTCCGCCGCCTCCTTCCAGGAGACGACCAAGGTGCTCACCGACGCTGCGCTGGAGGGCAAACGGGACAAACTCGTCGGCCTGAAGGAGAACGTGATCATCGGCAAGCTGATCCCGGCGGCCACCGGCCTCAAGCACTACCGCACGCTGACGGTCGAGCCGGCCGTGCCGATCGAGCCGCCGAGCGACGAGGATCTGCTCGACGAGGACGAGCTGGCCGCGGAGCTCGGCGTCGACGGCGACGACACCCCGGTCGAGAGCTTCGGCCCCTCGTTCGCCGAGGAGCTAGAGGAGCTCGCCCAGGAGATCGAGTCGAGCGGCGGCGAGGACAAAGCCTCGTAGGAATGGACGAATGGGCATGGGCCGATCGGCCCACGGGCGGGGGAAGGAATGCCCGGCGTCTCCGTTTGACCACTACTTTGCCCGGGGAAATCTTGATCCGGCCGCGTTGGCCTGTCCGAAAGGGAGTCGCATCTTGACGTCCGTTGTCGATCGTTTCCGTCTCGCCGCAGTCACCTCTGTCCTTGCAATGGCGCTGCTCGTCATCTTCGGAGCGGGCGCTGCCCGCGCGACGACGATCGACGGCGATCAGCTCGACATCTTCCTCAGCGACACTGGGAACGTCCAGGTTCAGCCGCTGAACCAGAACTCCTACACCTTCTACTACCCAGGAGACGAAGCCGGCGACGCCGGCTTCTTCATCGGGGTTCCCGCAACCGGCGAAACCTTCGGGCCGGGTCTCACCGCAGGGTCGACGCCGTACGTCTATCAGGCGGGAACGTCCGGGCCGGTCACCGGGCTGGGGACCGCCGCCAGTCCCCTCCGGCAGATCACTACCTACAACGCGGTCGAAGGATCGACGGTCGCCGAAGTGACGCAGACGACCACCTACGTCAACGGCGAGAACAGCTTCAAGCAGCGCTTCGAAGTCAAGAACGTCTCCGGCTCCTCGCTGGCCTACCGGGCGTTGGCCGCCGCCGATCTCTACCTCGAGGGCAGCGACGACGGCACCGGGTTCTTCACCCCGGGACCGCCGCGGATGGTCGGGGGGCTGAGCGAAGCGACCGGCCGGGCCGGGGGCCTACGCGAAGTTCCGACCTCGCCGTGGAGCGCCTTCCAGGAGCTGCCGTACGAAAACATCTGGGAGGACACGGTCTTCGCTCCGGGCGGCCCTGGGTTCAACAACTCGATCGACTCGCGCCTGCTCGACAACGCGATCGGCGTGCAGTGGGACGACCACTACTCGAGCGGCCTCGGAAACGGCGCCACGGCCAGCTACGAAATCGAATGGCAGTTCGGCCTCGCCGGGCTGACGGCCGCGCCCGCATCCGCGCTGCTCGGCACCGGCAGCTTCCACCAGGTCACCGTGACGGCTACCGACGCGAATGGGGATCTGATCAACGGCGGCACGATCCGC